>JACOYL010000009.1 GCA_016181895.1 Candidatus Pacearchaeota archaeon | reverse complement strand
CTCGCAGATAAAAACGCAATATATTGACACGGGAAAAGTAAAACTTGTTTTCAGGGATTTTCCTTTGAGTTCATTGCATCCAATGGCGCAGCCAAGCGCAGAGGCTGCTGAATGCGTCAGAGAAAAAGGCGGGGACGAGGCTTATTTCAAATATCATGATAAAATATTCTCGGAACAAAATATTCTTGATTCCGGCTCTGCAACAGGCGCGGTTTCCAAGACGGTTGTTTATACAAACGAAGATTTGAAATCCTGGGCTTCTGATTTGGGATATGACATTTCATCTTGCTTGGACTCCGGAAAATACAGAAGCGAAGTTGTCAAAGACACGAGCGCTGCAACCGCCGCAGGAGGACAGGGAACGCCTTTCTTTGTTATAATGAAATCCGAAGACAATGAAGGCACACCATTAAGCGGAGCATATCCTTTCGGTTCCTTCCAACAAATCATTGAGGGATATTTGGCGTGAGAATTTAATCTTTTATTTTAATACCTAAATCTTCTAGTCCTTTTTTTATTTTATCTTGTTCTGTTGCAAGCTTTCTTCTTCTATGGTAAAAGTCTTTAGCAAATATTATCAATAAAACTAATAAGACATTTCCAAAAACCAATAATATTAAAATATTAAAAAATTCTATAAAGACCGCGGTAATAACTCCAAAAATTAGAGCTATTGAATAAAATATCTTTGAATGAATTCTATCTTTATTATTATCTATCAATTCGTTTATTTGATTTAAACTATCAATAGTCCCTTTTATAGCTAAATATAATGGGTCATTTATACTTAAACTTCTAGTAGAAGTTTCCATAATCTCTCGATGCGAACTCCCTTAAATAAATTGTTGTACTAATTTACAAAATCATCACAACCAGAAAAATCAAGACATTCGTGATGTTTGCAAAAGTGCAGTATTCACAATATTGTTTTAAAATTCCAAACTGGATAAAAGTCAGAAGAACAGACATTCCCGCGGCAAAGCCTGTTGTTATTTTTTCTCCGAGAATGAAATAATTCAAAAATGTTATTTGCGGAAAAATAAAGTAGATTAATCCGACGGCGAAGATAAACAGGTAATATAACATTCCGAGAATCGTGTTGTCTATTCCGAAAAGATGCCCGTATTTGCTTTTTACAACCGCATTGCAACCGCCGTCGCCGATGATGCATTTGAGCTTCTTTTTCTGTATGTGAATTTTTCTCCATATGTGAAATGAAATTCCAAAGCCGCAAAGAGAAAGAAAAATCAGCAAAACTTCTTTAAGCATTTTCGTCAGAAAATGATTTTAACAAAATCATCAATTTTAGTTTAAGCATTTTATGAAAAGGAAAAAATCGTTTAAAAACATTTTTGAATATGGTCACTACATGTGAAATCCAAGGAAAAGCGCTCCGCTTAACAAAAAGGTTAATGTAAAAAAACTTTAATGAAAATTAATATTTGATGGAGTTGATAAAAGTTGTTTGTGAGTTAATACTGGTTTCTTTGGGCAGGCAGTTGGAAGTTGGCGGATGGGATTAATCATACTTCTCGAAAAAAATCCTGTTCTCGGGAATTCCCAAAGACAAGGATTTTTCCTTCACGGAATTTATCATCGGAGACAAGCCGCAGATATAAATGTCGCAATTTTCTTTTGGAACAAATTTTTCAAGAAAATCCTGCACGTATCCCTTGTTTTTATAAGCAGGATTTTTAGGACGGCTTAAAACATCGTGAAATTCAAAGTTTGAACACTTTTTTCTTAATTCAGAAAATTCCTTGTCATACAAAATATTTTCTTCGTAACGGAATCCCTTTATAAGTATTATCTTGTTTTTGAACCCGTTTTCCAATAAATTAGGAATCATGCTCACAAAAGGAGTGACTCCAGTGCCTGCTGAAACGAAAACAACGTCCTTGTTTTTTGACGATTCTTCAAAAACGAATTTTCCAAGAGGACCGAATAATTCTATTTCATCCCCTTCGGAAAGGGTTTTTACATAATTTGATGCAAGCCCGTCAACAATTTTGATGCACAATTCTATGAATCCATTTTTTCCAGGAGGCGAGGCAATTGAGTAAGGACGCCTTAATTTTTTTCCATGAAAAGGCACGGATATTGAAACATATTGTCCTGCCTTGAAAACAAAATTTTCAGGCACGAAAAGTTTTAAAATTTTTACGTTTCCTTCGAGATTTTTTATTTCCAAAACCTCGGAACTGAAAACAGATATCATTTTAATCCTTCATAGCCTTTTTTTTCAAGTTCGTCTATTAATTCGGAACCTCCTTCGGTTATTATTTTTCCGCGTTTCATGATGAATATTTTATCTGGTTTTACATATTCAAGAATTCTTTTGTAATGGGTTATCAACAGAACAGTCTTGTCCTTGTCGGCAAAATTTTTTATTCCTTCGGCAACTGTTCTTAATGAATCTATGTCCAAGCCGGAGTCTGTTTCGTCAAGAATCGCGAGTTTTGGATTCAAAATCAGCATTTGTAGAATTTCCGCCTTTTTCTTTTCACCGCCGGAAAATCCTTCGTTCAAAAATCGTGAGAGAAAAGTTTTGTCAATATTTAATTTTTTAGAATGCTTGTCAAGAATGTTCCAAAATTCTATCGGCGAGATTTTTTTTCCTTTTAATGAATTCAATGCTGTTTTCAGGAAATTCGAAATCGTTATTCCGGAAATTTCAACAGGATACTGGAAAGAAAGAAACAATCCCTTTTTTGCCCTTTCATTCGGCTTTAAATTTGAAATATCCTCATTCTCAAAAAATATTTCTCCCGAAAAATTGTATTTGGGATTTCCTATCAAAACCTGCGAAAGTGTTGATTTTCCGCTTCCATTCGGGCCCATCAAAGCATAGATTTTTCCTTTTTCAAGATTCAGATTCAGATTTTTAATTATCTCTTTTCCCTCGACATTCACATTCAGATTTTTTATTTCCAGGAACGGCATTTTATATTTTCAGTGTCTCGCGATGCGTATGCGTAATCGCATTTTTAACCGCGTAGAGAGGAAGAAGAACGCATTTTATTCTTCCGGGGTTGACTTTTATTTTCAGCAAATCCAAGACGTCGTCGCGAGAGAGATTTTTTGCCTCTTCCATTTCCATGCCTTTTATCTTGGAGGTTAATAAAGATGCTGAAACCGTGCTCATCACGCAGCCGCTTCCGTAGAATTTCACGTCTTTAATTTTTCCGTCTTCAATTATGAACTGCATCGTAAATTCGTCGCCGCACGACGCATTTGTTTCGGTGTGCTTGTGCGTCGCATTTTCCAAGATGCCGAAATTTTCAGGGCTTTTGTACAATTCAAGAATGTGTTCCTTGTACATTCTCTCGGGAAAATTTGAGTCGGTCATTTTTTTGTTAGGAAAAAACCCGACGAACCTCGCAAAGTGAGGCGCTCTTTCAGAGCGGTCGGGTTTTTTGAATTTTTTATTTTGTTTAAATTTCCTTCATTAAAATCTTATATTTAATTGCAAAGGACTTATGATTTAAGGTTTGTGCTACGGTTCTTATCCAATCAGAAATGAGTTTCTTCTTATCATATTTAAATTTATCCTCAAATCCTTCTGGTTTTTTATCAATCCATTTTATTACAATTCCGTAATATATTACTTTGAATTTTTTTCCAAATTTTTCATCAGGAATTCCATCATCATTTTCATCAACTTGTTCAAATAAAGAATGTTCATACCAATGAAAATCATCTTCTAAAATTTCATCATAATTAACGTTATTATTCTTCAGAAATTTATTGACTTTTGGAGTTATATAAAATTCTGTTCTAAATCGTTCATATTTTTTTGTTTCAATTAAATTCATCTTCCAAATTTCTCCTTGGTTTTCTTTACCGCTTCCACAAATTTGTCAATGTCCTCGTAAGTATTGTAAAAATAAAAGCTTGCCCTCACTGTTCCCGGAATTCCAAGACGCTTCATCAAAGGCATGCAGCAATGATGTCCTGCTCTTACTGCCACATCGTATGAATCCAAAATTGAAGCAACATCGTGGGCGTGGATTCCTTTTATGTTAAAAGACAAGATTCCAGAAGTGTTTTTCAATCCCACATTGTAAAGAACAATGTCTCCGACTTTCTTCAAACTTTCAATCAAATATTTCATCAATTCGCTTTCCCATCTGTGAATGTTATCAACGCCGATTTTGTCAATGTAAGTTATTGCTTCTGCAAGAGCAACCGCGCCGGCAATGTTCGGAGTTCCAGCCTCGAATTTTTCAGGCAAATCCGCAAATTCTGAGGATTCTTTGGACACGGATTTTATCATTCCTCCGCCGAAATTAAATGGTTGCATTTTTTCCAAAAGTTCTCTTTTTCCATATAGAACTCCCACTCCTGTAGGTCCGAGCATCTTGTGTCCCGAGAAAACAAGAAAATCAGAACCAATTTTCCCGACGTCGACTTTCATATGGGGAACGCTTTGCGTCGCGTCAATCAAAGTTAAAACCCCAAGAGATTTTGCAATCTTTACAATTTCTTCAACAGGATTTATCGTTCCAAGGGAATTTGAAACATGCGTGAGAGAGACAATCGCCGTCTTCTTTGTTATTTTTTCCTGTGCATCTTGCAAATCAAGAGTGAAATCGTCTTTTATTTTGATAAATTTTAATTTGAATCCTGACCTGAAAGCCAATTGCTGCCAAGGAATCAGGTTAGAATGATGCTCCATTTCCGTGAGAACAATTTCATCCCTTCCCTCAGGAATAATTGATTCAATCGCATAAGCAACAGAGTTTATCGAATCCGTCGCATTATGAGTGAAAATTATTTCTTCCGCTTCGGCATTTATGAACTTTGCCACAATTCTGCGAGCATTTTGATACTGTTCCATGGCAATCTGAGATTGTTTATAAAATCCTCTTGCTACATTTGCATTGTATTTTTCATAGAATTCCTTTATCGTGTTTATGACCCGATTCGGCTTTTGCGTCGTGGCTCCGTTGTCAAGATAAATCAATTTAGGATTGTTTTTGAAAATGGGAAAATCTTTTTTCAATTTTTTTGCGACGTCGTTGTTGATAATCATTTTTTCTCCATATAAGATTTAAATCCAAGCTTAAAACCCATAGTAAATTTTTCCGGGTTTCTTAAAATCATTTTTTCAATATTTCCCAAATCAAAAAAAGCAACAGAATCCAATTCTTCTTTTTGGATATTGAATGGACCGTTGTTATACCCAACAAATAAAGTTATATGATGTTTAATATTAACCCCTTCTTCTCGAAAATTCTCAGTTTTAATCCTTCCTGAAAATTCTTTCAATTTTGTATCAATTCCTAATTCTTCATTCAATTCTTTTCTTGCTCCATCTTTATAACTCTCTCCAGCACCAATATGTCCTGAAGCGGAATAATCATATAATCCAGAACCGATGGATTTTTTCGTTGACCTTTTCTGCAACAAAAGCTCGCCTTTATCGTTAAAGATAAAAACAGCCGCAATTCTGTGTAAAATTCCTTCCTTGTGACAAACACTTTTCCATTCTTTTCCAATTATCTCGTCTTGTTCATTAACAACATCAACCAATTCATCAGCCATTTCATTGCAAACCAAGAAGCATTTTAACTTTTTCGCTCGGTTCCCAAATGGGCTCGAAAACCAAATCTATTTCCGGGTTCTTGAAACCCTTTTGTTTCAACTTGTCTTTCACATCATTCATCAGCGAGGGCCCGTAAGGACACATGGGACTTGTTAAAGTCATTTTTATAACAACAGAATCGTCATCTTTCAGATTTATGTCGTAAATCAATTCCAAAGTGTATATGTCCAAACCCAATTCAGGATCCGTGACTTTTTTCAACGCAGAGACGGCGTGTTTTTTAGTAAGTTTTTCCGACATTTTTAGATTAAGATAATTTAGTTAGCAGACAGAATTTTCTATTTCAAGTTCAATTAATCTGTTAAGCTCAACGGCGTATTCCAAAGGAAGTTCTTTCACAATCGGTTCTATAAAACCAGAGACTATTAATTTTGTCGCTTCAGATTCAGACAAGCCGCGCGACATCAAATAAAACAATTGGTCTTCCCCGACTTTTCCAACCGCTGCTTCATGCGAAGCTGTCACGTCGCTTTCCTGGACATTCATGCTTGGAAACGTTGTTGATTTGCTTATATCGTCGAGCATCAAGCCGTCGCACCTCGTGCTTGACTTAGAACCTATGGCTCCTTTTTTAATTTCCACCAAACCGCGATAACTTGAGATTCCGCCGTTTTTTGAAATTCCCTTGCTTATAATGTTTGAACTTGTGTTTGGAGCAAGATGATAAACTTTGCAACCAGTGTCCTGATGCTGTTCCTGTCCCGCGTATGCAATTCCAAGATAATCTGTTCTTGCTCCTTTTCCTCTGAGAACAGAACAGGGATACAACATCGTAACCCGAGATCCAAGATTTCCGTTAACCCATTCCATAATTCCATTCTCATAAACAATTGCACGCTTTGTGTTTAGATTGTAAGTGTTTCTGCTCCAGTTTTCAATGCTGCTGTAACGCACTCTGGCATTTTTCAGAACATGAATTTCAACGCATCCCGCATGCAAAGAGTTTTCAATATATCTTGGCGCAGAGCAGCCTTCTATGTAATGAATTTCAGAACCTTCGTCTGCAATGATTAATGTGTGCTCGAATTGCCCGCCGCTTCGCGCATTCATCCTAAAATATGCTTGCAAAGGCATGTCTATCTTCACGTTTTTTGGAACGTAAATAAAAGTTCCGCCGCTGTTGACAGCCGCATGCAAAGCCGCGAACTTGTGCAATCTTATCGGAACGCAGGAATTCATGAAATATTTTCTTACGATTTCAGGATGTTTTTTCACTGCTTCGTCGAAATCCAAGAAAATCACGCCGAGTTTTTCCCATTGCTCTTTCAATTTGTGATAAACAACTTCAGACTCATATTGGGCTCCTGTTCCCGCAAGCGCTATTCTCTCGGCTTCGGGAATTCCAAGCTTCTCGTAAGTTTTTCTTATGTCTTCCGGAACCTCTGCCCAATTTTCCGCATTTGATTTTGCATTGGGACGCATAAAAAAATGTATCTTTGACAAATCCAAATCCAAAATATTCGGGCCCCATATCGGCGTCGGAAGCTCGTTGAAAACCCTTAATCCGATAAGCCTTTTTTGAAGCATCCATTCCGGTTCCTGTTTGTGTTTTGAGATTTCGCGAACAACCTCTTCATTGATTCCAGGCTTGGATTTGAAAGTCAAATCCTCCTTGTTGGAAACATCATATACTTCTCTTGTCACAAGAATCTCTTTTTCCCGAATTTCAGTCTGCATTAAGTTAACAATCGTTAATAGTTTTTAAACATTGTGAAGCAAGAAGAAATTTGGAAAGATTTAGAAATTTTGTGATTCTTTATTTTCATATTGCCCCCTTGTTAATACTTTGTATGGGGGCAATCTTTTCATATCTTTAAAATCTCTGCAAACATTTCTAACCCCCTTGCAGAACTCTTCCCTACTCTTGAAAAGTTTTCCAAATCCCCCATCGGGTCGTCTTACTTCTTCCCATCTGAAAGATTTTTGCGCGGTTTTGTTGAATGGAATGTAATATAAAGTTCCTGGAGGGCTCTCTTTTGTCCAAAACCAAGTTTCATACTCTTCAATAACAGGAGATAAATCAGGGTCGGAAATAAGTACACGGTCTGCTCCTTGCTCTCTTTTGCGAGTAAAGTACCATTTCCCTTGATGGTCTAGAACAAGATTATCTGCGATACTCATACTCAAAGTTAATTGAACACAATGCATTTGAAAACCCGCGTAATTTTCAAGACAGGCATATCCTCCCCCAGAACCCTCGCCGTTTGCCGAGCGATATGTGATATCATAAAATTTTTCCTGATTTTCCTGCGCACTCAAACTTCCGGCGACAGAAATCAAAGCAGCCGCACCAAGAACGGCATTTGTCAACTTACCCATAATGTTTACACGATATTCCATTTATAAAATTATATGAGGTAAACAGAAACAAAAAAATTTCAAAAAATAAAATAAAAATTATCAGCAAACTTCTGCTGATTTTGTCGTCTGCGCGTTGTACAATGTGCATGTCCAGTCCAATCCATTGTTGTTGAAACTTACAGCGAATGAACCCACTTGGTCGGCTGTCAAAGACTGTTTGCTTGCAGTAACAAATTGACTTCCCGAAGAAGTCGTGCATTCAAATTTCGGATTTGCTGAAATCGTCACGGATTCCTTGTTCTGCAATTGAATTGTGCAGGTTGCGGATTCAGCGCTTGTTCCCGTGCATGCCTGAGGACCGACGACAAGATAACTTGCAGCGACGTCGATTATCTGGCAACCAGAAGTAACCGCGCCCGTTGTCCTGCCTGTTCCGCTTGAATCGGAATTCAAAGCATAATATCCGACGCCGAGAACAACAACCAAAAGAATCACCACAAGAGCAATCCACGATTGTCCTTTATGATTTTTTGGAAAAAAATCGTTGCTAAAAAGCCCTTGACTTTTTTGTCTATTATTCATCATTTTCTTTCCTTGTTTAATTTTAAATCTCCAAGGGAGACTTATAACTCTCAAAATAAACAATCTGGAAGTTTTTAAATCTTTCAGTGAAAGGTTTATAATCTGGTTTCTCTGTAAAAATTTATGGTAAAAAAGAAGGTGTTGGTTCTCGGAGCCACGGGAAGAATAGGACCGGGTTTTCTGGAAGAATATTTCAGGAATTACAGAAAAGATTATGAATTAATTCTTGGATACCACAGGACAAAACCGGAAAATAATTTGGAATCGAGAAAAATCAATCTTTCAGACATTGAAAGCTTGAAAAAAGCGATGAAAGAAATTGATGTTGTCGTGAATCTTGCCGCGAATTCAAATCAAAATGCAGAGTTTTCAGAACTGATTGAACCCAATTTAATCGGAGCATACAATGTTTTCCAGGCTGCCTTGGACTCAAAAGTGAAAAGAGTTGTTTTTGCAAGCAGCGTGCATTCGATAAGAGGCTATGAATTGGGAAAAGAAGTAAAGCATGATGACGTTCCGAAGCCGATAACTTTTTACGGAGCCACGAAAGTTTTCGGCGAGGCTCTTTGCCATGTTTTCTCGGAAAAAGGGCTTTCGTGTCTTGCCATAAGAATCGGCGCTTATCTTCCGGACAAAGAAAGAGAGGTTGTCTGCTACACAAGGGATTTTTATGATTATGTCATAAGCCAGAGGGATTTCGCTCAGCTTCTGTCAAAATGCATTCTTGCCCCTGAAAAAATAAAATTCGGAATCCTATCTGGGATTTCCAACAACAAAAGAAAATACATGGATTTGAAATTCACAAAAGAACTCGTCGGTTACAATCCGGAAGACGATGCTTTTGAAATCTGCGAGGAGATAAAGAGGAGGGAGAAATGAATAAAAAAATTAAAAATAAGAGATGGAAAGTGAAATTCTCTGACGGAGTTCTAAAAAGCCTTGAAAATATGCCTGATGAAACTTATGAGGAATTTGAAAAAATAATTAAAGGATTCAAAACGGGAGAATTAGATCCCAAAAAAATAGGTCAACCCGTTGATTGGATTGAACTTGATTTAAAATTAAAATGTCCCGGATGCAAATCAAATTACGTTGAATGGCTGCTGGATAAAAATTCCAATGAAGTTGATTTTCATTGTCTTGAATGCAATGAGGGGTTCTGGATGATGTATGATGAGTACAAAAAAGCGGTTAAAAGAAATCCGGACAAAATAATCTCTTCATAAATTTTTTATGAACATAAAATAAATATGCGGATGGAATTGCGAGGACAGCTCAAACCAAAATAAATTCTTACGAATTTAGCATCGGCGTTTTCCTTTAACTCGCAACTCTCTCGTTGTGAGTTTTGCAATTTGTCTCGTGAAATTGCTCGGCTTAATCTTTCCTATCTTCTTAAACCGATTAACATCCATTATGGTTTCATTTCATTCAACCGCAATGCGGATGGAAGGGTTCGAACCTTCGCAGGCACTAAGCCACAGGATTTCTTTCGTTTCTTTCACGACTTAAGTCCTGCCCGTTTGACCACTCCGGCACACCCGCGTGGAAAAAGAAATTACGGGGAACTTAAAAAGGTATTTATTAAAAGCCATTACCCCTTATATAATATGGAAAACAAAGAAATTGTTTGAAACCGGATAAAAAATTATTTTCCCAAAGTTTCCACAACCACTTGGGAGAGAAAGTTTTTAGGCAAGTGCTCGCTGACGAACAGTAATTCTATGCCTATAACATTCCCATTTTCGTCCAAATCAAGAATCGTGTTTTTGTCAACCACCTTGGTTTTGTTGAACTTCTCACTCGTAAGTCGTATGTACATCGCATCGGCATCTTCATCATATGTTACTTTCATAGCGGGTAAACCGTAATTACTTTTATATATTTTTCTCTTACGTAAACAACTTCAATTTTGCCTTGAATTGTCTTCTTTTGAACATAATACTTGTTGCGTATTTTATCAGTCTTTTCAGGATATTTAACCGCGTTTATAACTTCATCCTCACTGATGCCCCTTTCTTTCATTTGCTCCCTCGCATGTCTTGAAAATTGAATATTCATTAGATTAGGAGATGTTTGCAGTGTTATAAATTTTTATAAAAATCTTTACAAAAACGGCAGAGGATTTATCTTGAACTCTGAATCCATGAATAAAACATCTATGTCCACGACATCGTCTTTGAACAATTCCTTAAGCTTGTTTATTTCATTTATTAAATCAGAGTGTTCCTTGTGAAACAATTGAACAAAACAATTCGGCTTCGACATTGAGAGGACAATGCTTCTTATCAACTCGGATTTCTCGGCGAAGTTTTTTATTTTTTCCTCGTTTTCTTTTGACATGTTTTGTATGTTGATTAAAATCGTCGAGTAAAAATATCCGAGTTTTTTCATGTCAAACAATATCGCGGAGCTCAAGACAACTTTTCTTTCATGAAGTTTTTTTATTTTGTACAACGCGAGTTCCGGAGAAATTTTCAACTTATGGGAAATGTCAACAATCCTCTCCCTTCCATCTTCGGCAAGCATTTTCAAAATTTGGATTTCCTGTTTGTCCAAATGAATTTCTTTTGTTTCAGTCATGAAAGGAACCCCCTGCTCTTTTTTTCCCTTGAGAAATTTCAACGGCCAGACTTTTGTGTAATAAGGATTGAAAATAAAATAATCGGAAATCCTGTCTCTCTGCTCGTTCAGAATTTTAAAAAGATATTCCCGAAAATCTCCGTCAGTTTTGAAAAATAGTTCCGTGAAAGCGCCATATTTGTTTATTATAAAACCGACGTCCAACCTGTTTGCGTCTTTTCCAGACTTCTCATAAAAATTTCTCGCATAAATTGGTTTTGTGAATTTAAGAAGCAAAATCCTGTATTCCTTGTATCCTAAAGCGTTGTAATTGAACAAAGTCGTGAATTGTTTTATTATTCCGAAATCCAAAAATTTTTTAATTTTGTAATCAACTTGCTCTCTGCTCAAGTGCAGGGCTTTTGCTATTTTCGTATTGGGTTCACGGGAATGATGATACAAATACTCCAAAAGCCTTGCATCTTGCGGTTTTAGTTCCATTTCTTAAAAAGATATTAATGGTTTATAAGATTTTCTATTAAATAAAAGACAATAGAAGAAAGGTTTAGTTTTTGTGGAAAAATTGAAGATTAATTATATATACTGTTATACGACTACTTGTTAGTAATTAAAACAAGACAAAACGGAAATGAAACAAGAAATGAAAAACGTAAGAGAATACGGAGAAAGTCTTATAGAATGGATGGAAGAAAAGGAATCGGAGATAACTAGAAATCAGAGATTTGCAGAAGGCCCTTTCCCAAGATACACCGCCATACCTAAAGAGATGTATGTCCCAAATACAATAGTTGGGGGAGATTAAAATGACAATCAAAAAATCTCTGTCTAAGAATATGGGAAATATTTGCACACTGGAGAGAATAAGCGTTAAGGAAGATGGCGTCAAGAGGCGCGGAGAACTTAAGGGAGACGGCAGTTACCTCTCTAGAATATTTTGGGGTAATTATAGGTTGGTTGGAGGTTATCCTGTAGGCATTAAAACGCATGAATTGTCCGCTGAAGATATTTTGAATAGGGCGTCCGACAATGGAGAATATGTAATTCAACCAGAAGAGAAAAAAGTTCTTGGCAGAGAATATGAAAATGAAGGGCCTGCTAAAGGAAAGATTGAACAGGTAGTATTTTCAGACTCTTACAGATGGATGCCTGATTTATGCCTGACTTTTGATGAATTTGTCAAGCAAGGAAGACCTTTGAGATTTAAAAGAACTTTAATTTACAAGCCGATTAAGGAAGGAGGAAGAAAATGATAATACCGCCATTGTTAAGTCATACTCGCCTTGAATTATCTGCAAAAATAGCAAGTGCAGGGGAATTACTAAAAGATAGAACCGATGGTGAATTAATAGAAGAATTCAAAAAGTGGAAAGAGAAATATGGCAGAGAGAAGTGTTCGAGAGATATTATTTTTTCATTAAGACAGGATAATGATTTCTACGCAGGTATCGCCTCGGTTGATATTTTAAGAGAAAGACACGGGAAAAAATATACTGAGAATCTAACAGGATTTCCAGAAACGGGATTTAGGGGACTTTTAAGAAGTCTTCGTGCAGTTAGATATTAAATAAATTCTTTCTCCAAACTTTTATAAATCAAATCAAAGATTTTCATTATAACTTTTTCCAAGGAAAAAGGTTATAAACCATTTTCTGATTTTGTTATTATTAAAAATATTTACGGACTTCGCTTCCTTTCTTTAAGGGAAGATTAAGCGAAAGAAACCGTAGGTGTCTTCGCATGGCAAAAGAAAGTTCATTGGACAAAATCAAGAGGTTTGTTTCGCATCAAAAAAACATAAGAAACGTCGCGACAAGCGCGCACATTCATCACGGAAAAACCGCGTTCACAGACAATTTATTGGCTGCGGCGGGAATGATGGCTGCGAAAGCCGCTGGAGATTTGGACGAGGGAATGGCAACGTGGCAGCATTCTGACGAGCAGGAAAGATTGATGACTGTCGACGCCGCGAATGTTTCAATGGCGCACGAATATCAAGGAGAAGAATATCTTATTAATCTTATTGATACTCCTGGACATGTTGACTTTGGAGGAAACGTAACAAGAGCAATGCGTGCCATTGACGGAACCTTTGTTTTGATTTGCGCCGTCGAGGGAATAATGCCGCAGACAGAAACTGTTCTAAGACAAGCATTAAGGGAAAGGGTCAAACCTGTTTTGTTTATCAATAAAGTTGACAGACTCATTAAGGAAGTGAAACTCACATCGGAAGACATGCAAAAAAGATTTGCAAAATTGATTAATGATTTTAATTTGCTTATTGAGCAGATTGCAGAGCCGGAGTTCAAAAACAAATGGAAAGTAAATGTTTCTGATGGCTCGGTTGCATTCGGAAGCGCAAGGGACAATTGGGCGCTTTCTGTTCCATTCATGCAGAAAAAAGGAATAAGTTTCAAGGACATTTACAAGATGCAGGAAATGGAGGAAGAGGAAAGAAAAAAATGGGTTTGGGAAAAGGCGCCTTTGCACGAAGTAATTCTTGACATGGCTGTAAAGCATTTGCCGAATCCATTGGAAGCTCAGAAATACAGGATTCCGAAAATCTGGCACGGAGATTTGGAAAGCGATTTCGGAAAAGATTTGCTGAACTGCAATAGCAAGGGAGAAGTTGCTTTTGTAATAACTAAAATTGTCATCGATCCCAGAAGCGGAAAGGAAATCGCCGCGGGACGTTTGTACTCCGGCACGATTATAAACGGAATGGATGTTTATGCAAACAATGCGAAAAAGAATTCAAGGATTCAGCAGGTTTTTGTTTACAACGGAATAAAGCCGGAGCAACTTGAATCGGTGCCAGCGGGAAATGTTCTCGCGATTTCCGGATTGAATGTCGACGTCGGAGAGACAATCACTGTAAATCCTCAAACGCCTTTCGAGGAAATAAAACATTTGTTCCAGCCTGTTATCACAAAATCCATTGAGATTGTAAAAACACAGGACTTGCCGAAATTGATTGAAATCTTGAGAAAGGTTGCAAAAGAAGATCCTTCCATTAAAGTTGAAATCAACGAGGAAACAGGCGAGAGCTTGATTTCCGGAATGGGAGAGTTGCATTTGGAAATAATCGAGGGAAGAATAAAAACGGAAAAAGGGCTTGAGATTAAAACAGGGCAGCCGATTGTTGTTTATCGCGAGGCTGTGACAAAAGAATCCAAAGAATCAGAGGGAAGAAGCCCGAACAAGCACAACAGTTTTTTCCTTAAAGTCGAGCCAATGGAAGATGAAATCCACAGTGCAATAGACAGGGGGGAAATTCCGGAAGGAAGATTGAAAAAAAGAAACGAGGAAGTCGTCAAGAAACTCACGGAATCGGGATGGAGCGGGGAAATGATAAGGGAAGTAAGGGACATTTACAAGGGAAACATGTTCCTCGACGAAACGCGCGGCGAAGTTCATTTGGGAGAAGTCATTGAAATGGTTCTCGACGCTTTTGAAATGGTGATGGACCAGGGACCTCTTGCCAGAGAGCCATGCACGAAAATGAAAGTTTCCCTTGTCGACATAAAACTCCACGAGGATGCGATTCATCGGGGTCCCGCGCAGGTTTATCCTGCTGTAAGGGAAGCGATAAAAGAAGCGATGAAATCTTCCGGAGCCTGCATTTTGGAACCGATGCAAATTCATTTGATTGAAGTCCCTGAATCATTCATGGGAACAATCACGAAATTGGTTGGAAGCAAGAGAGGGCAATTGCTCGACATGACGCATGAGTTGGGAGTTGCGCACATAAAAGTGAAACTTCCCGTCGCTGAAATGATTGGATGGAGTTCTGACTTACGTTCAGCCACGGAAGGTCGTGGAGTTTCTTCTTTGATGGACCAATTGTTTGAAAAAATTCCATCAGGTTTGCAGGCGGATGTCATAAGAAAGATAAGAGAAAGAAAGGGATTGAGTGAAAACCAGTAATCAATTATATAAGTATTTTTAAATACCCATTCATTAAAGTTTTTATGGAATATAAAAATAAGATAATAATTCTTTTAGGGGGCGGATTGTTAGTTTTATATGGTATAACATCAACATTTTCCACACTTATAGATAAGAAATTTCATGCTAATCCTCTTACACAAATTAACATTATGGCCCAAGATATAATAAGGCAAAGTAGTGAAGATAGGACTAAAAAAGAATATTGGAACAAAATCTTCGGACCAGATGGTTATGCTGATACAAATCATGATGGTGGAATTGATTTTCATGAGCAGTCCACGGCTTTGAAAAGAATTGATTATGATGAGCAATTTATAGAAGGTTTATCAAGATTTCCAGTTTACAATGAGTTTTCATTGACGCAATTAGAGAGATCTATTAAAAGTTATGAAGAAGAAAGATTATTATCAAGAAGATAATCAATCATAGTTTGAAATTGTCTTCTCATCTGTATGATACAATAAAGAAATTCTTTTAAACAATATCTTGATAATTATTTTATGGATATAAACCCCAAATTATATATCGCCCCGACTAACAATGACAGGGGTTTGGGGCTTTTTGCAAAACAATTAATCAAAAAAGGGGAATTAATTCTTGTTCTGAATGGGGTGGAATTTAGAGTAGAAGATGATTATCGCAATGCAGGCAATGATGAAAAGTGGTTTCAAATAGGCGATAAAACATGGTTGGAAGACAAAAATTATGGAGGATTTTTAAATCACTCCTGCAATCCGAATTCAGCTGTTTTTGATTTTATTAATTTAAAATCTCTGAAAGAAATAAAACCAGGGAAAGAACTGACTATAGATTATGACGTAATAGACTGGGATGTCTCAAAAAATTACCCTTTTGTATGCAAATGCGGGGAGAAAAATTGCAGAGGGATAATTCAAGGATACAAATATCTTCCGGAAATCTGGAAAAGATTTTACAAGAAAATCGGAATTATCCCAAAATACCAACTGGAATTGGAAAAGCAGCACTTAGGTTAATCAGTAATCACAACAATTCTTAAAAAGAAACTTTTGCTTTTTATTTTATGATTAAATACATTTCTCCGATTGACACGCACGTGCATTTTAGATGGAAAGAGTATGAAAAGTTTCAATATAATGGAATGAATTTTATGCAACTTGGATTCAGAGATGCAAGAGCCGTCGGGCTTTCAGGAGTTATTGAAATGCCGAATCCCGTGCCGCAACTGACTACGATAACAAACATAGCAGACAGGATTGCATTGGCTGACAAATACAAGGGAGAAATCTATCACGGAATTTACGGCGGAACAACAGAGGACATGGGACAAGTAACAAGCATGGTTTTATTGGCAAAAGATTCTCTTGAAAGAAACGGAAGAATAAATGGAATAAAGATTTATCATTGTCATTCAACCGGAAACATGGGAATTACCGACTTGGGAAAACAAAGCGACATTTGGAAAATTATTGGAGATATGCAATTTACAGGCGTTGTTGCAAATCACCTCGAGGACGAGAAAAAATATACCGGAGATTTTGATCCTGCAAATCCAATAACCCATTCGTTGAGACAGAATCCGGAATCGGAATTAATCCAACTTGAAAGGCAATTGAGAAACGCCGTTGACAATGGTTTTCAGGGAATTTTTTACATCGCACATCCTTCCAATCCTGAGACAATAGATTATGCTTTATCAATGGAAAACAAAATTCCTTTCAAAATAGTCAAAGAGATGACATGGCATCACATGTTTCTCAATACAGAGGATTATGCAATTCATGAAAACAGAGTGAAGATGAATCCTCCATTGAGACCTCCGCAAATGCAGCAAAGAAATCTGGAACATGTCTTGGCGGGAAATGTTGATTTTATCGGTACAGATCACGCTCCGCATCCCATTATTTATGTTGATGAAGATGGAAACGAAAAGGGAAAAGACTGTAAAAATCCAAGTTCGGGAATTCCCGCAATTCCATTTTATCCAAAAGGAATTGAATTGTTAAGAAAACATAAAATAAAAGAGATTGTTCTTGAAAACATACTGTTCAGAAATGCGAACAATGTTTTCAATCCCGGATTAAAATCGCAACTTGCGGAAGTCGAATACAATCCGGAATTGTGGGAAGCATACGGATACAATCCTTTTTCGAGAGTGGACGGAACGGTTTAAAATGCTGGAAAAACTTGCACAATTTTCATTGTCAATGTTGCCTCCAGAATTTGCGCATTCAATAGCCAAAACAGGAATGAAGTTTTGTTTGATGGCTCCCGGAGTTTATCATACCGAAAAAAGCGAAACAAAATTATTCAATCAAAGGGTTCCAAATCCTTTCGGAATTGCCGCGGGATTTGACAAATATGCAGAACTTCAGGACTACATTCAAGAATATGGTTTCGGATGGATTGAAGAAGGGAGTTTTACTTTTGAAGGCGGAAAGGGAAATAAAAAACCAAGGCTTTTCAGAGACAAGGAAAACGGCGGCCTTATAAATAGAATGGGATTGAATTGCATTCCCTCGGAAATTGCCGCCGAGAGACTTTCAAAATCAAGTCCTTACTCTTTTGCGGTAAGCATTGCAAAAACGCACAATCCAGAGATACTTGGAGACGAGGCAATTCATGACATGGTTCTTTCATATAGGTTATTAAAAAATCTTGGAATTTATACAGCAATAAATGTTAGTTGTCCAAATACAAAAGAGGGAAAAACTTTTGAAGTTCCGGAAAGTTTTAGAGAACTTAATGCCGCGCTGAAATCAGAGGGAAAAGGAAAACCGTTGGTTTACAAATTCTCTCCGAATCTTGAAACGGAAACTTTGCAGGAATTAGTTTCTATTGCCAATGATTTCGCGGACGGATACGAAATAGGAAATACTCTTCCGATAAATCATCAAAATTATGGAAGAGGAGGGTTGAGCGGACCGCATTTGAGAAAAGATGCAATTGATACAATCAGAAATTTAAGACAATTAACTTCAAAAACGATTTTGGGTTGCGGAGGAATATCGACGGGAAAAGATGCATATGAAATGAGAAAAGTCGGGGCGGATGTTTTTTTGGTTTTCAACGGATTTGTCTACAGGCATTTTGAAAATCCTAATGCAGGCCCAAATTTTGCGCATAAAGTAAATAAAGAATTTTCGGAATTATTATTAAAAAAATAATTATTCACTACAACTCAATAGAAAATTTCCCGCAAACTTTATAAACCATCTTTTTTATTAAATCTTGCTTAAAAATTTTACGGTTCGCATTTCCTGAAAGGGAAAGTTAAGCGAAGAAAACCGTAGGTTGTCTCGCATGGCTAAAGAAAAACCAAACATGAATATTGTCTTCGTGGGGCACGTTGACGCTGGAAAGTCGACAATAGTCGGAAGACTGATGTATGATTCCGGAATGATTCCCCAGCAGGAAATGGAAAAATTGAAGGCAGAAGCGCAGAAATACGGAAAAGTCGGTTTTGAATTCGCATACATAATGGATGAAATCAAGCAGGAAAGGGAAAGGGGAGTTACAATTGATCTTTCTTACAAGAAAATAATGACTGACAAGTTCCAGGTTACAATCATAGACGCTCCGGGACACAGGGACTTTGTCAAGAACATGATTACTGGCGCAAGCCAGGCGGATGCCGCATTCCTTGTAATCTCCGCGCCTAGCGGAGTGGAAGCGCAGACGACAGAACATCTCTGGCTTTTGAGAACTATGGGGGTGAAAAACATCACGGTTGCAATAAACAAAATGGACGACGTCGGATACAAGGAAGAAAAATTCAGCAAAGTAAAGGAAGAAGTTTCAAAGCTTTTGAAAGGCGTCGGAATCGATACTGAGAAAACAACTTTCATCGCGTGCGCCGGATTAAAAGGGGACAACATAATCAAGAAATCAGAAAACATGCCATGGTACAAGGGACCGACGATAAGGGAACAGTTTGACTTGTTTCCAAAACCTGAATTGCCCACAAATCTTCCAATGAGAATGCCTGTGCAGGATGTTTATGAAATCACCGGAATTGGAACAGTTCCCGTCGGAAAAATCGAAACGGGAATAATGAAAAAAGGACAAAAAGTCGTTGTACTTCCGGGAAGGACTGGAAAAGGAGTCGAGGGGGAATTGAAAACAATTGAAATGCATCATGAACAGCTTGACGAAGCAACCGCCGGAGACAATGTCGGAATAAACATTCGCGGAGTTGGAAAAAAAGACATAGCAAGGGGAGATGTAGTTTGCGAGGCGTCAAAACCGATTCCCGTCGTCGAGGAATTCATTGCAACAATCGCGGTAATAAATCATCCGACTGTTTTGGCAAAAGGATACACTCCTGTTTTCCATGTTCACACCGCCCAAGTGCCTTGTCAATTCACAGAGTTGATTGCCCAAATAGATGCAAGAACAGGACAAGTCATAAAAGAAAATCCGGATTTTTTGAAAAACGGGGATTCTGCAAGAGTAAGAATAAGGCCGCAGGGAAATCTTTGCCTTGAAGTTCAGAAAGATAATCCTTACATGTCAAGATTCGCGGTAAGGGACGCCGGAGCAACAGTTGCAGCGGGAATGTGCACCGAAATAACGAAGAGGAAAAATTAAGATGACACAAAGTTTAGAGCCGAGATTGCAAGAAGGAAAAACATATTTTTCTCCGAGAGAACATGCTGAGATGATTTATGTTTCAGATAGATATTATCATACTGGAGATTTAGCTGTTCACAAAGATTATGCTGGAAATCCGATAGGTTATATGTTTTTGACGGAAATTTCAGGAGAAAATGGCAGAAAAGGAATAATTCGAAAAATTATCAATATCGGTGAAGGACTTAAGACTAATGGAGATGTTTTGATTTTAGGAGATTTAGAGGTTCATGAAACTACATTTTGGGAAGATTCAAATCCTGAGGGCTATCAAAGGAATAAATCAAGGTTGGAAAAGTCAAAACAAAAAGGAAGAAAAGTTTTAAATTAAAATTCATAACAGCAAAATTTAAAAAGGGTGCAAGTAAGTCATAATTTGAAATCATAAGGTTTCGCGCAATTAAACCAAGGAGATTTTATGGAAAAATACGAAGAAGACGAGGAAGAGGAAATCGAAGAAGAAGATGAAGACTTGGAAGACGAGGAAGAAGAGTCTTCAGACGAAGAGGAATATTAAAATTTTATAATTTTTATTTTTGAGAAGATTTTTATATGATTAAAAGCGTGGATTACTGCCCACTAATTCAAAATAAATTTTTGATTCATCGGGTTTTAGACCTGAAGTCTCCATTATAGCCAAAAGTTCTGCTTTTGCCGAAGCTAATCTTTTCTCTAAACTGCCTGGCTCAAAAATTAAAAGGTTTGACGTATCAAATCTGTCAATGTCCATTGCATCTAGTTCAGTATCAACGTTGACAACTCGTCTTACAAGAGTTACGGGATATAATTCCCCCTCAGAACACTTTACTAAATCTTTTAATCTGACGTATCCATGATTATATCTAGAATCTTGACTAATTTTCTTCACCACCATCTTGGCGCGATAATTTAGATTTTGAACTCCAATAAAGACTCCTTCCGGGAATTTAATTTCTGAACCAGGTAAAACCAAATATTTTTGAGGTTCTATTTTATGTATTCTTCTAACTTCTTCCGAGGGGTTAGTTATTTTAACCTCGGTATCAATGTCGTATAATGCGCTTATCCAAGCATCACCATAAGTGCTTCCCATGAATAATTAAACAAAAAAATCTTTATAAGATTAATTATAATCAGATTTATATATTATTTTTATTATTAATCTCAATGAAAGAATTGATTTTTGGAATTCTCAGTTTTCTTTTCATAGTTTCCGCAAGCGCTTTGCTTTTCTTGTATTGGTTCGCGCCTTTCAATGACGTTGAATTCATAACAAAGCCGGAATTCAGAAATAACTATAATTTCAGTTTGAACGGGACGACAATACAATTCTATGAAAATCTAAGATATCCTTCGGAAAGAATTTCCTACAAAATCGACGACATTTGCAATCTTCAGAAAAAAGCGGACGCGGAAAATGCAATTGAAATTCTTGAGAATCTCACGATTCTGGATTTCTATCCAGTTATTACAAACGAGGAGATCTTCATAACCTGCGAAAACAAGATAAAAACAGACGAGAGATTTTTCGTCGCGGGAGAGGGCGGACCGACAAACATAACGAAAACCGAGAACTTCAACGTGATTCTTCACGGAGGGGTTTTGCTTTTGAGAAAATCAGAATGCGAACGCCCGAACATTGCCCTGCACGAACTTCTTCATGCCATAGGTTTTGACCATTCAACAAACCCAAACAACATAATGTACAACATAAGCAAATGCTCCCAGGTTTTGGGAGACGACATTCCCGAAACAATAAACAAAATTTACTCTGTTGAATCAAAAGCCGATTTGAGTTTTGAAAATGTCTCGGCGGCAATCAAGGGAAGATACATTGATTTGAATGCAACAATAAGAAACAACGGGCTGAAAATCTCAGACAATGCAAAAATCATGATTTTTGCCGACGATAAATTACAAAAAGAAGTGGAAATAGAACCTATTCAAATCGGCTATGGAATAACATTGACTTTCAAAAACATATTTGTCTCGGATTTCAATGTCAAGGAAATAAAAGTTGCGATAAACTCAAGTGTGGAAGAGCTGGATAAAAACAACAATCAAATCATACTGGAAACAAAAAAATGATTTTACGTTTCCTCTTCATCGCCGAAGAGATCGTCTAATTCGTCGTCAAGCGTGTCCTCATCCTCCTCTTCAAACGCGTCAAATTCCTTCATTTTTTACCTCTTTTTATTTTTCCCTTTTTCCCATTTGCACGGTATGAAAAAAGTTTCGGAAAACTTTGTTTTCTTTTTTTCTGTAAAAATTTATCAATTTATAAATGCTTCTGTGATGAAATATGCACAATAAAAGTATTTAAAGCAAACTTGTTGTAATGATTTCTTATCTCTGCGCATATTTTTTATTTTTCTTGATGCATTCATGAGCAATAATCAATTCCGAGGCAATGTAACCCATGTGTTCAATGTCGCAAAGTTTTCTTTTCGCGATTTCCTTGATTATTTTTTCCGGATTTTTTCCTACGAATTCAATTTTCATTTCATGCCTATTGTTAACAAAGCCGCAATGCAAAAACCCGCGTTGAATTTTCACAAGAAAATATCCTTTCTTATCTTGTTTCCAAGGATATTTTTTTTCGTCTGTGAAAATTATTTTACGAGCAGCGGGAATTTTTATTGGAGATGTTGGACAGGGGAGTTTTTTGTTCATTATGAAAAGCAGGAAAAGAATTATTTAAGGGTTGTGAAGTTTGAAAATCCCAACCAAGAATAGAATAAAAGTGTGGCGGTGGAATGATTGGATTAATCTATACACAATTTCTGAGTCCTTTTACAATCTCAACTTCTGCTAAAGTATCTAACTTACAATATTCTTCTAATGCTTGTCTAACTCTCTCCCTCTCTTCATCTGAAACATTTCCATAGGTAACCCTCTCAAATTCAGAACTTGCTAAATCTCCTTTGTGTATTTCTAATTCATCGTAACTTAAATCTGAAAGGAGTGGAAGAACGTACTTTATGCTAACAGAACCTTTCTGTTTTTGGTCATAGTAATAAAACTTATCAAAGACTTCCATTAAATCTTTTATTCTGGGTAGGATATTTTTGTCATGCCAATCTAAGAATTCTGGGAAAGACTCTGCCCCTTCACTAAAAACCATTTTTTCAAATCTTTGATTATAAACTAGAATATCTCCTTTATCTCTCAAATTATCTTTTAATGCCTGAAAAAATTTTGGTCTTGGGTCGCTTGTTCCATTAGCTAAAAAGACAATGTGTTTTAATTCTCCCTCTGGTTTTTCTTGTATATGTAAACTGAATTGAAAGGGAATTTGCTGATAGGGTTTAGAGTTGTCAAATTTTGGAATTGCGGTGTTTATTGTTTCAAAATCCAAATAATAAAGTGGATATTGTAAATTATCCAAGAAATGTTTAATTTGCTTTTTATCAATATGCTTTCCCCCATTTTTAGCAAGTATCTTTTGGATTTTTTGTTTGTCGCTTAGTTTAAATGAATCTGGAACTTCCACCATCTTAACAATTCCTTCTTTGTAAAGTTCAACGGCTTTTTTAGTAAAAAGATAACGGAATTGAAATATATTATTTTCAGGAAGAGAATTCATGAATTCGTCCTTAACTAAATTATTATATTCCATTGTTTTCAAGTCATCAATTAAAAAGTCAGGACATTCGCCTTTAATTATTTCCAACATATTTTCTATTCTTTCTTCAATTCCTGAAGTTACTTCTTCTACTTTTTCAGAAATATCTGTTTGCATTAAAAATTCGTTAGGCTCAAGGTTTCCTTGCCTTATGTATTCTGGATTAACATGCATCACAATACACTTTCTTATCTTAATTCCTGATTTTTCATAAACATATTTCTGAAAAGATAAATCATTGAGATGAGTATTTTTAATTTCTGTCGAGCTTTTAATTTCTATAATATCCCATTTGTCTTTTTCTACTGGAAAGAGAATGTCTGCTCTGGAATATAGATCATCATTCAAGAAACTTGCTTGAAACAAAATAACTCTTTTTTTCAATAATCTCTTAGTTTCTTCTATCTGTTCTTCAAAATCCAATTCAGATAAATCCATTTTTTCTGTAAAGAGATTCTGGGCAAGCTCTTCAATTAGATATCCCTCTTTAAACCTAGCCTTCTCCATTTCCGTTGGTTCTGGAATTCTTAATTTATCGTTTTTAGTAATCCATAATAATTTTGTACATTCTAATCCACAAAGATAATTTGATTTAGTCAACATAGGATTTTGAATTTCTATTTTTTCCATCTTAAACATAAAATCCCCCCACCAGGAATCGAACCTGGGATCTCTCGGGACCCGCATGACTTTTCACGCTTCATCGTAATCAAAACTGAATCTCCGCGCTAGTTTTTTAACCTTCATGAAAGGAAGATTAAGCGAAGGAAACCTTGGTGTCCTCGCAATACTACAGCCAAGCGCTCTAACCACTGAGCTATGAGGGGTATAATTATAGTATAGGGAAGATTTTTAAATATGTTGCTGGGGCGCTCGCTTCGCTCGCTTATATTAATGCCGTTTCACATCAGTCTCCGACAAGATGTTTCACTCAAAAATTTTAATGTGTGAATAATTTATCCTGCAATAATGGTTGATGGACGTGGGTTTTATAGTTAAACTCTTTTTTTGGGATAGGCAAATAACTTCACGGGGATAATATGAAAAAGATTAATGTGCAAAATTCTTTACAGATAATTAATTGATGAACCGGTTTTTACATTAATACTTGTTTTTAGGGGTGGGTGGTGAGCAACTTTGCGAGACATATAAAAAGATAATGTAAAAAACTGCCTATAAAAGTTGATGAGGTGTTGATTAATCTGATTAAAGTTGGATTTACAATTAACATTTTTTCTTGGGGGTGGGCGAACAATTTGATTTGACTATCTTTAAAATTAACAACAAAATCGGGGCGTGAGTCGGATGGGAAGTGGTTGCATAAGAGACATCAAAAAAACTTAAATACTTAGCAATTGTTATCTTTTCATGACAAGAATCATGCCGCAGGAAATAGAAGTCTGGTATTTGATTCCGGCATTGCGAAGGGAACTGGCAAGGATTTTCATCGAGGAACACGGATTAAGCCAGAAAAAAGTCGCGGAGATTTTGGGAATAACCGGCGCCGCGATTTCCCAGTATCTAAACTTCAAGAGGGGAAATGAAATAAGGTTTTCAAAAGACGAAATCGCAAAAATAAAAAAAGCGGCGTCTGAAATTGTCAGGAACAATGAAGACGTAATGAAAAAAATTTATCAGCTTTCTGTCTCATTGAGAAAATCAAAAGTTATTTGCGACATCCATAAAAGCCAGGATGGAAGCATCGAGAATGGTTGCGATATTTGCTTTAAGTGATTACGAATTTTTGTAGTCTTCTTTCAAAACAGCCTGCTCCAAGTGTTTTCTCTCTTTAGGACCTAAAATGTATTTCATAACAAAATCAACCACAAAACCAAAATATCTGGTTGAATACCACATTTTTGCCCTGAGTGTAGGAGTTATAATTTCTTTTCCTTTGTTCATATTTTTTATTATGTTTTTTGCAACCACGTAAGGACTTTCTGCAATTTTATTGAATTTTTCTATGCACATATTTCTCCCTTTTTCCTTGTAACAGTCGTACGCCTTTTCTGCAAATCCTGTTTTCATTCTTGCCGGAAGAACAACTGTTGATGTTACTTTCAAACCTTTTAATTCGTATATTAAAGAGCGATTGAATCCGTAAACTGCCGATTTTGTGGAATTGTATGCCGTGAAATAAGGCAAAGGAGTAAAAGCGACAACAGAGCCGATATTGATTATTCTTCCGTTGTTTGATTTTTTCATTGAAGAGAGAACCAATGCGGCAAGATGTTCATATGCAATTACATTGACTTTGAACATGTTCTCTATTTCTTTTTTGTTTTGTTTCTCAAAAAGTATTGCCCTGCCAAAACCGGCATTGTTGAACAAATAATCAATCTTTTTTTCTTTTTTTAGAATTTGAGAGATTAATTTTTTTCTAAAATTTCCATCTGAAAGGTCTCCGGGAATAATTATTACCTCTCCTTCCAAATTCTTGCATTGTTTTTTCAGTTCTTCCAGAAGATTTTTTCTTCTTGCTATGACATAAACTCTGTGCCCTTTTTCACAAAGCAATTCAGCAAGAACTCTTCCGAGCCCGGATGATGCGCCTGTAACTAATGATATTAAAACCATTTTACCTGTTTTGATGAAATCTCTAAATGTTTTTAAAGTTTTTATTTTTGTCTAATTCAAGGAAAAGTTTGATAAAGAAAAACGTTAGTTTGTCTTTATTGCGCGAGTAGTTTAGTGGCAGAACTCCAGATTGCCAATCTGGTGGCCCGAGTTCAATCCTCGGCTCGCGCATTTCCTTTTTGCCTATTTCCTAACTCAGCCTCTCATTTATCTTCTTAAGATTCCAAAGAATAACTTTTTGCATGGTCTGAAAAAGTTTTTCATCTTCTCTTTTCTTTGATCCTTTTGTATATCCTATATATTCATCTAACAATCCAAACGGAATGTCAAAAATTGGAATATCTCTTGATTGTAGTAAATGAAATGTAATTAATCTCGTTGTTCTGCTGTTTCCATCAATAAAAGGATGTATGTGCTGAAATTCATTATGGAAATAAACTGCAAAATTTAAAATTTTCTTAAGGGGTAATTTTTCTCTTTTAACAAAATTGTCATATTTTTCAAATAAGTCATCTAATTCCTTTTTAATATCCTTTGCCTTAGTGATCTTAAAATTAGGATTTCCTTTAATATAAACTTCTTTTGTTCTTATTTTTCCGGCAATGCTTGGAACATGATTCATCGCTATTTTATGATAATTAAAAATTGACGCAATATTCAGGATTTTTTTTTGTTCGCTATCCTGAAGCATTTGCAAAATTGCATCCTGATAGTTTTTTACTTCATCTACATCCAAACTTTTTAAATTACCGGGAATAACTTTATCTTGCAGTATCTTAAAAGTCTCTGACAAGGTTATTGGATTTCCTTCCAATGAAAGACTGTGGTAAATAAAAGAAATTTCAAACTCCCTTACAATTTTTCTGTATAAGACAACATCTTTTCTTTTTAATCTTTTAAAAAGATTTAATTCTTTTTCTATTTCTTTATCGTAAAAATAAGAGCTATCTGTTATAAATTCATGCTTATATCCGAAGTAAACAAGAAGATTATTTAACAAAATATTATAAAATATCTTTACTCTCAACGGTTTTCTTGAAATAACAAGAACTAATCCAAATTTATTTAATATTTCTATATATTTTTTAAAAGTTCTTGGATGAACATCTACATCATTTGAAGTGATTTCCTCTTTTTGTAAAGCTTTGCTCAAAAATTCGGCAAAATTCTTGTCAAGTAAATAATTATAACTAACATTATTTTTCAGACAATGCTGGATTATCCCATAGAGTATCTCTGCTTTTCTGGTTATATCTACTTCAAAACCATATTTAGTTTTCCTAAGAAGGCCCATGGCAACTAATTCTCTAATCTGTTTATGAACTGCATGGTAATCTTCATCTGATTTATTAAACTTCTTGACTACATCTACAGGTTTCATAGGGGCCCTGTTTTTATACATTAATTCAAAAATATCATACTTGGTTACCATGATATGCACACTCTTCTAGAGTTTAAAAATCTTTATATTTGGCACAAAAAGTAACATATTATGTAACAAACAATGCCAAATGTAGTTAAAACTTAATATATTCAAAAACAGACCGTTAAAACAGCTAAAAAACGCGCCCCGAAAATAGTCAAGAAAGTAAGGTTCCCGGCTCGCGCATTTCCTTTTTTATCATCCCTAATAAATAATTATAATCAATAGTAACTCTGTAATGGCAACAAAAGAGAAACATTTATAAATATCTTTTCTTGAGAAAATCTATGAAAAGTTTGACATCAAGAGTTGCCAAAATTATTCCTACACTTGCTGCGGCTGTCGCATTGGGAACAGGCGTTGCTTATGGTGAGACTGTTGCTGATTATTTGAAAATTATTCCTAAAGATAAACCATTCACAGTAAGATGTCAAGATGAGAAAGATTTAGAGATAAAAGACAGTTGTAATTACGGAATAAAAACCTATATGAGAAGTGGCAACAAAGTAGTTTATCAAACAGATAAGATGAATGGTTTTGAAAATGCTGATATGGATCTTGGTAATGTTAAAAATATAGCAAAATTATATCAAAAAGTAAGTGTAAACGGCGGAAGTGGAAAACCCCCTGCTCCTAAACAAACTCCTGCAGAAATAGCAAGAGAGATGTGTGAGAAAAATCCAGAAATATGTCCTAATAAACCAGAAGAAAAAACAGAAGGCAAAAACGGAAAAGACGAGGAAACACAATATCCAAGCGCAAGACTGACAATTAGTGATGAAGCAGGCAGTAAGACAGAAGTGGTTATTGATTCATTAACTGAAAAAAAATATGCTGAAAAAGAACATGAAAAAGGAGAAACTACTACTGATGCAATGTATGGTCTATTAGGAAGAGAACCAATGGCTCAAATTCCTCAAAGTCAATTAGAAACAAAGTGTAAAAGCTACCCAGATGGCATTGATTGCCCTGTTAAAGAAAAAGAAGAAGAAAAACCAGGTTTGGATTTTACATTTGGCGTGTCTGCTAATTATATAATTGGAGAAAAAATAAATGGATTGCAACGCAATACCTCTCAGTATAATTTAGATATTGGAGTAGATGAAGTTGCGGGAGAAATGGGATTTGGAATTTTTGCAGGACTCAGGAATGGAGGACTCTCGGGAAAATTGAAAACAAGATATTCAGAAACAGCGGGAGCGGCTACTTTTACAGAAGAAACAAAATATCACGACATAAAATCTAATGGACAAGTCTTTGGGTTTAAAGTTGGAACTCCCAGATGGAAAATTGGATTTGGATACGGAGGAGATACATTGAACTGGAGGAAAACATCTCATGAACTTTTAGAAGTGGGAGATTTAAGTGATGAAAATACAGTGGTAACGGGAGGCAAAGACAAATCCATAGTAAGACAAATGATAGGAAGTTATACCTTTGATAACGGGGCAACAATAAATGCAATAATTGAAAAAAGCACATTTGATGAATTCGGTAAAAGAGAATTTGGAGCAGGTATCGGAATTGGCGGAACTTTTGGCGGAGGCAAGTAATATTCAATAGTAATATTCAATATTAATATAATATGAAAAAAATATTTTTTTTTATTTTGATTGCTTTAAGCATATTTTTAATTTTAACGAGCACTGTAAGTGCGATTACAGTCATAAGCACATGGTCTGATGGAAACCAAGATGCAACAATAAAAAACACAGAAAGCAAAAATTTCGATGTTTCCATGGGGACTGCGAATAAGCCGATTAAAATTGATATAAAGTTATATAACTCGCAAAATAATTTAATTTATACATTTGAAAACAACAGGGTTATTGACTTAAAATTTTTTTCTCATACATACACTGTTAACAAAAATGCATACGTTTCAAAAGGAAGTTATATTGTGCAAGTAAAAGGAACAGATGGTGCAGGAAGCATAAGAACCGCCACATTAAATCTTCAAGTTAATAACAATGCTCCTGTTCTTGCGCCAATAGGAAACAAGCAAATAAGTGAAAATTCTTTGTTGGAAATCACGGTTTCAGCAACAGATGCTGATGGAGACAGTTTAACTTACTCTGCTTCAAATCTTCCTTCAGGAGCTTCTTTTTCAGGACAAATTTTTTCGTGGACGCCGAATTTTAACCAAGCAGGCTCTTATCAAACAACTTTTAGTGTAAGTGATGGAACAGACACGAATTCTGAAACAATCACAATAACTGTAAACAATGTTAACAGAAATCCTTCAATAAATTCCATTCCAAATCAGCAAGTAGATGAAAACACAGCATTCACATACCAAGTTGTTGCCTCTGACCTTGACGGGGATGTTTTAACATACAGTTTAAGCGGTGCTCCAAGCGGATTTGCAATTTCAAGTACAGGATTGATAACAGGAACATCTCCGTTAGTTACAACAGATACAAATTATTCAATTACAGCAATAGTTACAGATAGTGGAAATTTAACAGCCCAAACAACATTCACTCTAACTGTTCTTGAAATAGGTGTGGACACAATCGCGCCATTGATAAACATTACATTTCCATTGAATGGAGATCAGGTTTCAGGAAACGAATTCATCGTATTTTCAGACAATGAAATTACAAATCCGCAGTGTTCAATTGACAATTCAACATGGATTGCATGCGCAAGCGGAGTCACAATAATAAATAATCTTCCGGGATTCACTGCACTGGCAAACGGAACAGTCTTCACTCTTTATGTAAGAGACACTGATGTCGCGGGAAATGTCGGAACAGACACAGAGACAGGAATCGTGAAAAATATAAATGCGACGGACACAAACGCCCCAACAGTTGTGATAACGTCCCCTTCAAACATAGAATATGATTCAAACATTACAATCCTTAATTATACCGCGGTTGACGCCGAGGGAAATTTGTTCCAGTGCTGGTTTTCAACGGATTTGGGAGTTACAAATTCGACTGCAACATCGTGCACGGGAAGTTTCAGCATAAACTCCGTCGAGGGGATAAACAGATGGACCGTTTATGCTTCCGATTTGTTTGGAAATATTGGAAGTGATTTAGCGACTTTCAGGGTTGTAACGGAAGACGACGACGATTCCGATTCTTCAAGCAAGAAAGTAACTTATGTTTACGATGATCCCGACAAGGACAAATATACTTCACAGGTTGCAGGCACTGGTTCTGTAATTGATTTAACAACGCCAAAAATCCCGGAGAAGGGATTTTTCACAAGATTTATTGAAGCAATTGCCAATTTCTTCAGGTGGCTTTTCAGTTAAGTGATTTATTTTAAATTCAGAACAAAAATGATTTTCAACTTTGTCAATATATTTGAAGTCTTTGGAAATTTTATTCCCTTACTGAGAAGTTTGTTTAGATGATATAAATCTTTAAAAAAACTTTTTTCCATTGAAATCAATGGATTTGGAAAAGAGCGTGGGTGAAAGATTAAAAAAAGAAGATTTCGGCTTTTTTTACATTATACTTAAGAAAGAATTTAGGTTTGATTGGTTTTTAGTTTATAATCAAAGCCCTAAAATATTTGGAGAAATAAAAACTGAAAAAAATAATGAGGAGTCTCCCCCTGAAGAAAGAATAGTTTATGGAATTTACAGAAGTGCTGAACAATTAAATGATAAAGATAAAGTATTCAAATTAGATATATTAGAAAATTCAAGAGTGTCTGTAAAAGCATTTATACTTTATGAAGCGATAGAAAATTATGCAAGAATAGGAGATTTGCCTTTTTAATCAAATCGGCTCGTTCTGCGAACTCGCTTATTGATATGCTCAAAACTGACTTCGTCAAGTTTTTCGCTAAAAAGAAAAATTAATATAAAAAAAGTTTATCGCTGATTAATAATTGATAAAGTTTTTTTGATAGTTAATATCGGCTGTTTTAGGGTGGGCGAGCAACTCTTTGTGGAATATATAAAAAGATTAATGTGCAAAAAACATCAAGATTATATCAGATAAAAATTATGATTGTCGATTAACATTGGTTTTTGGAAGGGCGGGTGGGAGGAACGAGATTTTGGGAAATTTAATACTCTCCCATTCCAGGAGGCATTCCTCTTGGCATTGAAGGAGAAGATTTTCCGGAAGAGGCGATGACGTCGTCAATCCTGAGAATCATTATTGAAACGTCTGTCGCGGAGTTTATCGCCTGGGTTTTTATCTTCAAGGGTTCTATGATTTTTGCTTGAAGAACATTTTCAACCTTGTTGTTGAACAAATTAATTCCCGCATTTCTCTCTCCCGAATCGTGCTTTGATTTCAACTCCGTGAGAATTTCTATGGGATCCAAGCCTGCATTTTCCGCAAGCGTGGTTGGAATGAATTCCAACGCGGATGCAAATTCCTCGACGGCTAATTGTTCCCTGCCGCTTAAAGAATGCCCGAATTCTCTTAGTCTTCTGGCAAGCTCTATTTCAACAGCACCGCCTCCCGGAACAACCAATCCTGATTTCAAAGAGCAAATCACGTCGCCCAAACCGTCCTTTATGGCTCTTTCAATTTCATCAATGACATGCCCTGTTCCCCCCTTGATAAGAATCGTCAATGCCTTTGGATTGCTGCAGCCTCGGACATAGGTAAATATTTCCTCTCCGTGCTTTATTTCCTCGACGATTTCCGCAGAGCCAAGTTCCATTCCTGTGAGTTCATTGAGATTGCTTACAATTTTTGCGCCAGTCGCCTTTGAAATTTTTTCCATGTCGCTCCTTGCAACTCTGCGGCAGGCATAAATTCTCGATTTTGAAAAGAGATATTGGGCAAAGTCGTCAATTCCTTTCTGGCAGAAAATTACATTCGCTCCAGACAATTTAACTTTCTCAACCATGTTTTTTATTTCCTTTTCCTCCTGCATCAGAAACCCGTGCAACTGTTCGGGAGTTGAAATGGAAATTTTCGTGTCAATCTCGGGATTTTTTATTTCCAAGGGGAAATCAATCAACGCGATTCTGGCATTCCTAACTTGAGAAGGCATGTCGTGCGAGAGTTTTTCCTTGTCGAAGACAATTCCCGCAATAAGCTCCGTGTCATCGATTCCGTCGCCTTTTGATTTTTCTATCTTGATGTCGTTCAAGTCTATTTTTCCATCGTCATTTATCTGCTTCACCGCCTTCACGATTATGTCCGCGAATTTCTCCTTTGCATCCTCCGCCCCTTTTCCAGTCATCGCGGTCATTGCAATCTGCTTCAAAACATCCTCGTCTTTCGGGGTGATTTTCAAAGCAATCTCGGAAAGAATTTCCTGCGACTTCTCTGCTGCGAGCCTGTATCCTTTTGTTATCACGGTCGGATGAATTTTTTTGTCAAGCAATCTTTCGGCGTTTTCCAAGAGTTTTCCCGCCAGCATGACGGCAGTCGTTGTTCCGTCGCCGACTTCTGTTTCCTGCGTCTTCGCGATTTCAACCATCATCTTCGCCGCCGGATGCTCTATGGACATTTCATTCAGAATCGTGACCCCATCGTTTGTCACAATAATGTCTCCCGTCGGAGAAACGAGCATCTTGTCCATTCCCTTCGGACCCAGAGTTGTTTTCACTATATCTGAAACCATTTTCGCAGCCCAAATGTTGTTTCTTTGCGCGTCCTTTCCGAGAAGCCTTTGCACGTCTTCGGGCATCAGAACCATTGGTTTTTCAGTCATGTTATTAACTTCTTTGAACAATTTTTAAAGATTATGGTAATGGATTTCAAAACCCAAAATATTCATTGTATCTATGTTTTTTTCTGGTAAATAATCTCTCCTCGCTAACTATTGAATTGCTTCTTTCCCATCTGCTAACTAAAAGAGATTCGCTCTCAGTCAAATCAGGTATTACAAGAACAGGTCTCTTTATATGCAATAAAGGTTTATCACCATCATTCGAATCATAGGTCTCCAATTTTCCCAATAATGAAAAGGGAAATTCACATTTTATCATAAGTTCAGCAATATCTTCATCAATTCTAGCCCTTCTAGTTAAAATATTTGAATCATAAATAAAAAATCTTGAGAATGTTTTTTCCCATAATTTTTTTGCCCCAGATAATTTGTAATTTGCCGCATTCCTGTTTCTCAAAACCCTCCTTAAAGAGAGATAATGATATCTATCAGACTCGTTTAAAATCTGTTCATTCTCAGGCATATCATGATAAAATCTTGAAGATTCCGGAACATCTAAAACCATTAGAATCTCAAGAAATTTGTCTTCATCAATCGGAAAAATAAGAGTGTGTTTGGACAATTCTTCAACCAATTTACTGGCAACATCTCTATCCATAAAAAGGGATTTCCACCGGGCTTTTAAGCATTATTGTTCTACAGAAGAAAATTATATAACCGCCTTTTTCTTAAGAGTCTTATGTTAAAGGAAGTGCTTGTTTCGGACATAATGACCCACAATCCCACAAAAATCAAACCCGATACAAATTTGCTTGAATGCGCGAAAATCATGGTAAGAAAAAACATGGGGAGCCTCGTCATAACCGACGACAAAAAAAGGCTTCTCGGAATAATAACAAACAAGGACATTCTATGGGCTTTGGTTAAAAAACCGAAAGAGGACTTGGGAAAAATAAAAGCCATTGACATTTCCCCGAAAAAAATCGCGACGGTAAAGCCGGAAGCCACGATAAGGGAGGCGATAAAAAAAATAAAGGAATTGAAATTCGAGAGGCTTCCCGTCGTGAAGAAAAAAGAGCTTGTCGGAATCATAACTGTAAGGGATATTTTGAGTTTCCATCCGGAGATTTACACGGAGCTTGAAGAGTTCGCAAAAATCAAGGAAGAATCTGAAAAACTGAAAAGAATCAGGGAAAAAAAAGAGTCGGAAATGTCAAGGGAAGAAGGCTCGTGCGAACGCTGCGGAAGGCAAAGCGTTTTGCAGAAATTCAACGGGATGCTTCTCTGTGAAGGCTGCATGAATATATTGTAATAATTCTGCTTTGTTTAAGAATTCCGAATTTTGATTTATTAAACAAAACGGCTCCTCCTCGAACGCCGATGGCACGGTTCGCATATTACTAATAAGGTTAATACAAGACCAATTGTTTTTTAGTTAATTTTTTTATCAATTGTGAGCAGAATGCGAGCCAAATTTTAAATAGCGATTACTGTTTAAACAAAGCCATAATCCGAAGAATATTTAAATAAAATTTCACTAATTCTAAAATGGCAGAAAAAGTAAATCAAATATTTGCATGTTTCCTCGGGGGTTGCTGAATGGTGGAAAAAGACACTGTGTTTTCAAGCAAGATAAGATACAACGGGATTTTTTCATTCACGGATTTTTACAATTTCTGCCATGCGTGGCTCACGGAAGAAACAGGGCTTATACTTTCGGAAACAAAATATTCGGAAAAACTGACGGGAGACGCGAAAGGAATCGAGATAACGTGGGTTTGCTTCAAAAGAATGACTGATTATTTCCAGTTTGAAACAAGGGTTGATTTCAGGATTTCAAATTTGACAAAAGCCGAAATAAATCAGGGCGGCGTGAAAATACAGACAAACCGCGGCGCGGTGGAAATAAAAATGAAAGGCGTGCTTGCAAGGGATTATCAGGGAAAATTTGAAATGTCCGCTTTCAGAAAATTCCTGAGAAGCGTTTATGAAAAATGGGTCATACCATCCAGAGTCGAAGAGTATCAGGGAAAAATTGCGGAGGAATGCGACGAATTTCTAAACCAGGCAAAGGCGTATCTGGATTTGGAAGGAAGGAAATAAATCAAAAACAATATTTCCACAACCGAAATCCTTAAAATAAAGTTATTCCATGATTTTTCATGAAAAAATTGATTTTTTTGATAATTCTGTTATTGGCTCTCCCGTATCTCTCGGCAATAAATCTTGAGGTTCAAAAAGTCGGTTCAAGGGAAGTGATAATAAACAACGTGAACGAACCGGCAACTTTTGACTTGAAGGTAAAAAATCTCGGAAGCAGCGACAACTTTGAATTTTACAATCTTCTCGGGTTTTCCATGGCGCCGAAAGGAACTGTTTTGATAGCGGGCGGCGAAACAAAAGACGTTCAATTGATGATTTATCCAAGAGAGGATTTGAATTTCAACGGATTTTACACTTTCGAATATTTCATACAGGGAACCAACAAGGAAAAAGTTTCCGAAAAAGTCACAATAAACATGATTGATTTGAAAGACGCTTTTGAAATAGGCTCGTGGGAAATATTTCCGGAAACAAGCTCGATAAACGTGTACATAAGCAACAAGGTAAATTTTAATTTTGACATCATTCGCGTCAGTTTTGATTCTCCGTTTTTTGAATTGGAGCAGGACATTCCATTGAAGGCTTTTGAGAGAAAGGAGTTTTTGGTTCAATTGAACAGGGAGGATTTTGAAAAATTAACAGCAGGTTTTTACACTTTGAAGGCGGATGTCACGTACAAAAATGAAGACGCAAAGGTCGAGGGTGTTGTGAAATTTGTCGAACAGGATTTGCTGAAAACAACAGAGAACGACTACGGATTTTTAATCGGCACGCATGTCATAGAAAAGAAAAATCAGGGAAATGTCGTCGCTGAATCGCAAACAACAATAAAAAAGAACATTATTTCCAGATTGTTCACGACTTTGAATCCTGAGCCGGATTCCGTGAGAAGGCAGGGATTCAATGTTTATTACACCTGGGCAAAGGAAATAAATCCAGGAGAGAGTTTGAAAATCACGGTAAGGACAAACTGGCTTTTCCCGCTGCTTGTGATTTTCTTTATTGTTGCGATAGTCGTGATAGTAAAGCAATATGCGATGACAAATCTTGTTTTGAGAAAAAAGGTTTCTTTTGTCCATGCCAAAGGCGGGGAATTTGCATTGAAGATTTCCATTGTCGTCGGAGCAAGAAGGCATGTTGAGAGAATAAGCGTCGTTGATAGAATCCCGCCGCTTGTAAAACTTTACGAGAGATTCGGCGGTGAAAAACCAAGCAGAATCAACGACAAACTGAGAAGAATCGAGTGGGACATAAGCAATCTCATGCCCGGCGAAAAGAGGGTGCTTTCATACGTGATTTATTCAAAAGTCGGAGTGATGGGAAAATTTGCATTGCCGGAAGCAACCGCGATTTATGAAAAAGAAGGAGAGATACATGAAACATCGTCGAACAAGGCGTTCTTTGTCTCGGAGCAAAGGGGAAGCCTGGAATAATATATATCCTTTTTTATAATAATGTTTAAGTATTCTTTTTCCCAAGACTAATAATGAATTTAAGAAAATATGTAATTACGCCATTAATTGTGGGAATTGTTGCAATTGGAGGTTGTACACTAAATAGACAATATTCAAACAGAACTGAAAATCAACAACAAACATTTAGAAGAAATGAAACTTATGAGGAAAGACTTTGGAGAGAGCATAGGGAAAAAGATGGAACAAAAATTCTTTCAGAAACAGGAAAAGCCGACCGCTATTCGATTATTAAGATAAATTTTTTTATTGTTTTATGAGCAAAAAGAGAATAGACATTTATCTCCTGATTTTTCTTTTCCTGTTTTTGTTCACAGTTGATTATTCTTTCCTTGACAGTCTTGTTGTAAAATTTCTGGAAAGCGACGAAGAAGCTTTTGTTTCAAGAATCGTCGACGGAGACACAATAATCGGGAACAATGAAAGCATAAGGCTTCTCGGAATTAACACGCCGGAAAGAAAAGAGAAATATTATAGTGAAGCGAAGGAATTTTTGGAAAAGGAAATTCTTAATAAAACAGTTCAATTAAAATTCGGAAAGGAAAGAAAGGACTTGTACAACAGAACCCTGGCATATATTTTTCTCAATGGAGAAAATGTAAATCTGGGAGTTGTAGAAAATGGATTCGGGAATTATTATTTTCCCGCAGGAAAAGATGTTTATTATGATAATTTCCAAGAAGCGTGGAACGAATGTTTGAAGAAAAATATAAATTTGTGCGAGAAATCAAAAGATATTTGTTCAAGCTGCGTGGAATTGAAAAATTTTGACTACAAAAATGAAATTGTTGTTTTTGGAAACAAATGCGATTTTTCCTGCGATTTAACAAATTGGGAAATAAAGGACGAGGGAAGAAAGAAATTCATTTTTCTAAAATTTGTATTAAATGGAAATAAAGAAATTACAATAAAAGTCGGCAATGAAACTGGCAAGGAAAATGTTTTATTCTGGAAAAATGAGAATTATGTCTGGACAAGAACAGGAGATACTCTGTTCCTCAGAGATGAGGAAGGAAAATTGGTTTTGTGGAAGAGTTATTAGCATTATTTCAAACAATATTTTTAGAGGACAATAATGCTTAAATATGAAAACTGAATTGAGGAAATATGGGGGGAAGAGGGATTGAGAGTGTATTTGTGTTATTGTTGATTCTTGTTCTTGTTGCTATTTTTACTTCTGCTTTTTCCACGACCTCGGATTTGTCGGTTACAGGTTCTGCAATCTCCCAAATTTCAACAAACTGGAATTTTAGCGGTTCAGAATCTGTTTATTTGCAGGCGGATAATATAACAAGTTACCCTCCTTCAAATGAAGCAAGAATAAACATAACATTTGATGTTCCAGTACCATTAATCGATTTGGAAAATATCTCTTGGCAGGCAAATGTTGTTCAAGGTTATTTGCCACATGCGGATATTTTTCTCGATAATGGAGAAGTTCTTGTCTTTGAATATGCAAAAGTTGATCAATCAAATTGTGATAATGCACCATATCCCACAGGAAACCTAAGCACTTTTGATGATAAGGGAATTTTAACAAATTTAAGTTATGCCTGGTTGAATTCCGGACCTCCGGGACCTTGCGGAGACTCAACATTTGATAACAATCATAAATCACTTGCAGACTGGAAAATAAATTATTCCGGCGCGAACATATTAAAAATCCAAATAGAAATTGATGGTTGGATTCCACAATATTTGGAACATGAGTCTTATGTTGATGATGTAGTAATTAACGGACAGATTGTTGAATTCTTTGACGAAGTTTTTCCAACACTAAACTCAACCACAATCTCCGGAGCTTATTTCAACGGCAGCGATTACATTTTCTCGCCGGCAAACCAGGACGGATTTTATGACTTTGCAAACATAACAATGAACGCCTCGGAATTAATTGAGGACTGGGGAAGAACAGAGATTCATAATTCAAGCGCTGATCAAGTTAAATTTTTTGTGGGTCCAAATAATGTTTATTCAAATGTTGAAGTTTGGAAAGGAGGATTTACAGAAACAATTCCCCCATTTGTTCCAGACGGAATTTATACAATCAATACAACTTTAACAGACACAGGAAATAATACTGTTGAAATTTTTGTCGGGACAATTTTCGTCGACAATACCGCCCCGATAGCAACTTTGAATTCTCCTGCAAACAATTCAACGATTTTCGGAATGACTCTCTTAAATGCAAGCGTTTCTGATTTAAGCGGGGTTCAATCGCTTGTTTTCAGCGTGGGAAACATGACTTATCCGGCAAAATTTATCGGAGGAAACTGGATTAACAATTCTTTCAATACATCTTCATTTTTGGATGGATTTTATTTTATTAATATAAGTTCTATAGATAATGTGAATAATGCAAATGTAAGCACGATTGCACAAATTTTGATTAACAACGGATTGCCGCAGATAACAAATTTCAGTCCTTTGGAATCGCAAATTATTATAAAACAAAATCAAAGCCAGATGTTCAATGTAACTGCCGTTGATTTCGGCGGAGATACCTTAATTTATAGATGGTTTGTCAACGGAATCCAGAATGAAACAAACACAAGCAGTTTTTTATATCAATCTCAAAATCTTGGGCAATTTAACATAACAGTAATTGTTTTCGATTTGGGAAACAATGAAGTTGCAAAAGAATGGAATTTAATTTCCACGATAATTCCAATAATGAATTCCTTCACGGGAAACGCGACGACAAATCTTTCGGCTGTTGCCGATTTGAGCAACGTATCGGATTTCACGCTTGAGAATTCTGCCGGAAAAATCACATTCAACGATGTCGTGGATTTGACAAACGTTTTGGACATTGACGGAAACGTGATAATTCAAAATGGAATTATAGCCGTAAACACCACGAAATATCCTGAATTGAACAAAAACGCGACAATAACCCTTAAAGCAAGTTACAATTCCGTTCCGAAAATCCTTTTTACAAGCGGTTTCACAAGTATTTCAAGCCAGATAAATCAGAATTGTGATTTTTGTGAAATCATTAATTACACAAATTTTCCGACGGCAAACGGAATTGTCGAATTTGAAGTCGAGCATTTTTCTTCTTTCTTTGTAACCGGAAGCGGAGAGATAATTGACTTAAGCCTCTTAACAGGATTGGCAAAATGCATTTCAGGGGTTCGGGGAAATTTGGAGATTGATTTAAACGACCCCGAGGAAAATGACGAGGTTGAAGTTGGAGATTTTGTTGACATTGAAGCAGATGTAAGAAACAACAACGAGCAAAGCAAGGATCTAGTTCTCAAAGCGGTTTTATACAATGTTGATAAAAATAAAGAGGAAGAAAAAGAAAGCCATGACGAGAGAATAAAAGGAAATGAAGGCGAGGAATTTGAATTCGAGCTTGAAATTCCAAGAGATTTGGATGAAAATGACAATTACATATTATACATGAAAGCATACGAAAAAAACAATCAGGAATCGCAATGCAATGAGGAAGCGATTTTAATTGATGCTGAAAGGGAAAAGCACAACGTCATAATAAAAGAATTGACGACAAGCCCTTATGCTTATCTCGGAGATTATTTGAATGTCGGGGTTTCAATTGAAAACATCGGAACAAGAGATGAAGAGGTTTATGTCGTTGTCAGCATTCCCGAAATGGAAATAAATATAGTCAGCGAGGTTTTTGAATTGGAGGAATTTGACGAAGATGACAAAGCATTTTGGAACGTCACTATAAAAATTCCCGAAAATTTTGAGCAGGGAAAATATAGTTTAAATGCAAAGGTTGTTTTTGACGACGGCTTTGATGAAGTTAAAACAGAATTTTCAGCATTCAAGAAAATTCTTTTATCTTCAAGCGACTTGAATCATGAAAATGGCGAAACAACGAACAATGAAATCCAAGGGAATAACATAAACGGCGAATTTTACAAACAGTTTGACACTGCAAACAAATATCTGGTTTGGATGAATTTGGTTGTCGGAGTTTTAATCTTGCTTATTGCTGTTTTCAGGAGGAGATAAATCAATTATAATTTATTTGACTCAATTCTTTTCTTAAAAGCCTGTAAGCATGCTGATATACTTTGCTTCTTGGATTGTGGCTCATTCTCAAAGAGTCCAACCGCAAAATCCGGTTTATTTTGCCGCTAATTTCATCATATTCATCCCTCAAATTTTTTGAGGCATATTTATAGGAGGGGTTTTCTTTTGAGTACTTTTCTCTTAGAGAATCCAATAAAGGTTCTATCATAGGAATTTTCTCGGTATCTCTTTCAGATATCAAAATTAAATGGGTAATAAATTCCAAATCTTTCGAGAAATCGTTTTCTAAAAGGAAGGCAAAAAATTTGTCATCATGTCTCTGAAATGGTTTTAGCGGATTGAACATATTATACGCAGACTCGGAAGGTTGCTTCAAACACACTGAATAGTTTCCTTCATTCTTTCTCGGTCCTGTAACCCGCCAAGCACCTTAACAAATGTTTAGGGCTGCTCCGATCAAGGCCTGACCCGTTTCGCACCTGCAAGATCAAAGCGGACAAAACGTCAACGTCCAAATAAAGACTTTTCAACGCGTCTGTCACGTCTTCCTCGCAGTTTGCCATGAAGCCCGTTTGCAAATAGCGGAGGGCTAACCCGCCAACCTAGTCTGCGAAAGAAGAAAAGGAAATGGGTTTTTAAGAGTTTTGATTTGATAAGGCAATTCAAAGACAGCTTGGAAGATGTCAAATCCGGAAGAATAAGAAAAGTTGTCTGATGTTTTTATTCTGCACTCACCTTCTCAGTAACAACTTCTTCAATCGTATTAAATATTTTTCGCATTTTATTTAAAAATTATTATTTTTGCATATCCAAATATCTCTGCATTTGTTGTGAAGATAAATTTAAAAAATTACAAAGTTCGTTGCACTTTAAACCAAGAGCCTCATAAACTTGCTTTATTTCAAACGAATCCAGAAATTTATTTTTATTATTGTCCGCAACATTATTTATTTTATCTTTTAACCGGTTATAAATCATCAGTTCATTGACCATTCGATCATACTCTCTGCTTATTTCATTCCAATAGTTTACTGCTGGACGAATGATATTTGAATAAGTGCAATATCCCATAAAAGAAAGAACCCCAAGAATTAATATGGCTGGTATAACTCCGCTTGATTTGTTCTTTGCAGAATATGATTCCTCGCTTGAAGAGCTGGAATAACTTTCTCCCGTTACTTTTTTCTCAAGCCCTTTTTCTTTGACTATTTCCGCGAGATTTCTTTTATGATGACTAACCCCAACTACTCTTCCTTCTGAATTACGTCCACTGGTTTTATCATCTTTCCTTTCGTCTTTATAAGTAGTTAGACTAAAAGGTCTTCCATAAATATCTGTTATATGCTCTGTCTTGCTAACTACTTTACCACGAGAATCTCTGGTAACATCAACACTTCCACCCAAAATTTTTGTTTTATGTTCTGTTGTACTCTCTATTTTACCGCGCCCATCATAACGTTTAATTACAGCTCCCGAAGAAGTTTCTGTTTGCTTGCTAATTACCTTTCCTCCAGTATCACGAGTAACCCTTACATCTCTTCCTAACCAATCTGTATCCTTCTTTGTTTCTGAAACTATTTCCCCTTTTGGAGTATAAACCCTATCTACAGGCTTTCCAGTCCATGTAGTCTCATGTCTAATCTCCGCAACTTTTTCTCCATCAACAGTTATAATTTCTTTTCCAGGATTTCCTGCTAATATGTCCCAAAAACTTTTTTCATTTTTTATTTCTTGTACCATTTAACAATTTAAAATCAACCTCTTTTAAATCTTTTTCACATACACTCGCCTTCGGCTCGCTTAATTCGCTCGTTGCTTCGCAACTCGCATTGGCATAAAAATGTTAATGTAAAAAAGATTTCATAAATTTGTTCAACTAAAAACTTGATGTAAAATTTTTATCGTTAAAACCTGTCTGCTCTTTGGGCGGGTGGGCGGGAAATATTAATAAACTTCTTTCAATATTTCTTTTCATGAACAAAAGAGGACAATTTTTCATTATAATTTCCGTAATAATCATAGGACTTGTCGCAGGATTGGCTACGATAACAAACTCTGTTGTAAAACAAAGCGACGTGAAATTTTACCATGTCGGCGAGGAACTGAAATTCGAAAGCGAGAAAGCCATTGATTACGGGATAAGCCAAAGCATGAATGATGCCGACATGAAACAACTTTTAACTGATTTTGCAGAAGATTACTCGACTTATTCCAACGCCGACGACTTTTATTATATTTTTGGCACGGTTTCGGAAATAACTTTTGCCGGATTGAAGAAAAGAAGTGATGGAATTGTTAATGTTGATTTTAGTTCCGGGAGCGGAATAGATATAACTTTAAGTCAGGGGATTTTTACAACAAGGGATATTTCTGTTTCATCTCCAACTGGAACCATTACTGTTAACGGAGTAAGTTATTCATTCACGTTGAACGAGGGGCAAAATTTCTTTTTCATTGTTTCCAAGGAAATTGAGGGAAATGTTTATACGACGACGAATGGTTGAAATGAATATGCTCAAAACTTCGTCATGTTTTTCGCAGCAGCAAAAAATTAACGCGCAAAATTCCGTAAACGTACTCAACTGACAACTTGATGTAAAGTTTTTTATTATTAAAACTCGGGTTGCGGGGGCGTGGTGAAAACGCGCTTGAAAAATTGGAAGATTCCTGAATATATCTCATTTAACAAAAAGCTTATATAATTGTGATTTTTAGATAAATTATGGAACAGGAAATAAAAGCCAATGTAAAAGAAATCATGACAAAACTGACGAGACTTCAGTCGGATGTTGATTACATAAAGGAAAGATTATCTTTAGAAGAAGAAATGATTGAATTGGAACAGGCATCAATTGAGGACAGCGCGGATTTTTTTGAGAAAAATAATTTATAATGAACAAAGGAAATGTGAAATTTCCATTTTTCCTGAGGCATTGAATATGAAAAAAGGAGAGATATGGATTATTGATTTCCCTTTGAGAGGCGGGAAAGAACAAGCCGGAACACGACCTTCTGTAATAATGGGCGATACTGGAACAAATCTTGTATTAGTTGTTCCTTTAACATCAAACTTACAAGCTTTAAACAAACTTCCCCATACCTTGAGAGTTGATAAATCAAAAGATAATAAATTAGATAAAGATTCTGTTGCCCTCGTTCTTCAACTTCAAGCATTGGATAAAAAAAGATTTATTTCAAAGATAGGTAATTTGGAAGAATTCCATCTTAAAAAGATAGATGAAGAGATAAGAGAATTATTGCGGCTTTAATATTAAGATTTTCTCAAAACATTTATTAATTTGTATTTTCTTTTTGTTTTATGAAAAGAGGTTCACAAGTTCACCCATCTTCCTCACGAACAACATCTTGGCGTTCGTCTCTGGCTCGAAAAAGAAAGGGTTTACTGAAAAATCGCAGAGGAATCAGCGTGATGATTGGGTACATATTGCTCATATCAATGGCAATCCTGATGAGCATAATTGTCTATCAGTGGGTAAAAACATACGTTCCCCAGGAATCAATAAAATGCGATGAAGGCGTTTCGCTTTTCATACAAAGTTACAACAATGATTGCAGTGACGACAGATTTGATTTAACTCTTAAAAATAACGGAAGATTTGACATCGCGGGATATTTTATTCATGCAACAACATCTTCAGATCAGGAACTTGCCGTGAATGATTTGTCTTCTTATAACACCAATCCCAAAAGAAAAGTCGGGGGTTTTGTAAAATATTGGACAGGAGGAAATGACATAAATCCGAAAAGTGCTGGAGATACATTAAGCGATTCTTTTGCAATTGGTCCTTTAAGTGTCAATGGTGGCACGTGTTCCTCTAGTTCTGGCCAATGCATTTATTCAATTGAAATAGTTCCTTTAAGATATGAGACGATAAAAAACAGAATAAGACCTGTTAGTTGCACAGATGCGAGGATAAAAGAAAATTTAATTTGCGGAACATTTGGAATAAGCTGTAATCTTAATAATAATATAGAAGGAACAGAGCAGTGTGATGGAACTGATTTGGATGGGAAAAACTGTGAAACTGCTTTTGAAAGTGGGTGGACTGGAACTTTGAGTTGTACATCAAGTTGCACGTTTACCGGATGCACTGCTCCTCCACCGGCAGCTGTTTGTGGAGATGGAACAGTTAATCAGGAAAGTGAGCAATGTGATAATGATGTAGGAAGTCCGCCTCTTAGCGGAGATGGTTGCTCAAGTAGTTGTCAGGTAGAAACATTAAATATCGTGGCTCTTAAATACCCCTCTTTGAAAGTTTTTGGATTTGAAGATAATACAATTGTAAATCAAGGATGGACAATTAGTGGAAATGTTAATAGGAATACTGTGGAAAGTCCTACAATCAATGTTACAGACGCCGGACAAAAAGGGGGTATTGCAAATATTAGAATAAGAGGGGGTACAGCCTCAATATCACAAAATTTCAATTTAGTAGGGTATACAACCGTAACAGTAAACTGGAGCGGATATTATAATAGTTTTGAGGGTTCAGATTGTCTTCAATTTAAAGTAGGAACATCTGTAATAAATTCTTGGTGTAGTTCAACAACTCAAGATGGCTGGATTCCTCAAAATGTCATTTTAACTGACACATCTTCTTTTACCAGTTCTACACAATTTAGTTTTGTCGGTGGGATGAATTCTGATGGTGATAAATTTTACATTGATGGAATTAATATTAGTGGAGTAAAGTATTAATTAAGAAGAAATTTTATTGCCAGATATCTTGAATAAATTTATTAACTCTTAGTTCTATTTCTGTGACAGGTAATTTATTCATGTAAAGATTAGGAATATTATTAGCATCAAAATATTCTTTGTCATTCATTTCTTGAGTTAAATTATCATTTTCTCCAATATATTCTATAATGACATCTCCACTTGGAACAGAAGGTTGTGGTTCTATAGCATAATCAACCATAATTCCAGTATTTCTAAAATTATCGTCCTCTATAATACCCCCGTTACTAGTTGCATTCAATATCTCCTCAATCTTCTCCCTCGCCTCCTCCTCCGTCGGTGAGTAAAAACTCTTCATCACAATTTCTGATTCATTTCCAAATTCATCAATAACTTTTGATTCTATGGTATTTTGTCCCTCAACTATCGGCCTCTCGATGGTTTGCCCGTTGTCATAGAAATTCCACTCCTCGCCGTTAAATCTTGCGTAAACTTCAATGCCATCTCCGTCTTCATCATCTCCGCCAACTGTTACAAAATATGTTCCGCTTAAACCATCGCCAAAATCAGGCTCGCTCAAAAATGCGGTCGGGGCATGATTTACCGGTTCAGGAACATCCTTTACAGTTAGAGTGTATTCTTGCTTGTCTGTTCTTTTTCCGTCGGAAACTTCAACCTCAACCGGATTTGGAGTGTCTGCAGAAACCTGAGGAGCCATTCCTGTTATGTAAATCCCATCACTTCTTTCTTCCATTGAAAGCCATAAAGGAGCTTTGTTTATTTTATATTCCAACTCAGCATTGTCCTCGTCTGTTGCGGTAATCTTAGAATTGTAAATTTGTCCCTCATTGACTTCTGTTACAGGATTTGAAGTTATTTCTGGAGAATGTTTTTTGCTTCCGTCGTCGGCACAAGCAGTGAAAAGTTTGCCAAAAGCCAACATGCCTGCTAAACCCGCTCCCCTCTTTAGCGCTTCCCTTCTGGTTAATTTGCTTTCCAATATCATTTTTCTTAAAATTCATTGACATTCAAACTTTATAAATCTTATGATTTGTTGTTATTATTGGGGGGTGAAAAAGAAGGCTATTGTTCATCTTTGTGATAGAAATCAAGAAACTCTATTAAACTTTCTTCTCTTGAATATTTATAAGAAAGGCGAAAAGAACCAACATAAACTTCTCTTGTTCCTTTCCTTATATATCTCATCGGTTTGCCTATTTCTGGATTTTCTATAATTTTTGCAATTTTATTTTTATGCTATTTTGAACAGAAGAGTTTTTTATTTTAGAAATAATTCGTTGAAATTTTTAATCATAAATTATCTTTACCATTTTTTAAGTTCTTTTAAGAACTTTTCAGAATCCATCTCAACAAAATCCCCTTCTTCATGCTTTCTGTAGGCCTCTTCTGTTCTTCTCGCAAATTCCAAATCTTCAGCAAATTGCTCAAATTTTTTCATAAATAACTCCAAATTTTCCAGTTTTTTGTAAATCTTTTCTAATGAGACTTTTTGACTTGATTCCATAAAAAATTTAATTTTCTTCCATTAATATACTTTTCTAATTTATTCTCATTAGATTATCTTAGAGACTAAACTTAAAAAACTTTTATAAACGCTCTCTCCTTTATTCTTTAATGCAAAATAAAAGAGGCTTGTCCCCCGTAATCGCAACAGTGCTTCTCGTTGGGCTTGTCGTCGTTTCCGGATTGATTATTTTTATGTGGTTCCGAGGATTTATACAGGAAGCTGGGATGAAAAACGACCAAAACATTCAACTGGTTTGCAATGACGTGCAATTTGATGCAAGTTATTCTGATGTAACAGGGGACTTGGCAATTAAAAATATTGGAAGTGTTCCCATTTACGGCTTTAAAGTTATAACTTCAGGTCCCGGAGGACATGACACAAAAGACTTGAGCGAGTTGCGTGCCGATTGGGATGATGAAAATGATGGATTAGTTGAAGGAGAAGCAACTTTAGTCAATGTCGGCGGTTTGCAAGGAGACATAACGCTGATTCCAATTCTCCTCGGAACTACTCAAAAGGGGGCGCAGGCTTCATTTGCCTGCGATGAAAAACTTTATGGACGGGAAATTTCGTTTTGAATTTTAATGCAGAAACAGATTTTAATCTGAAATCCACTTTATCGCTTGGTGCAACCCATTGAAAAATATATGAGGAAGTTTTCTATTAAAACTTGATTGATAGGGGTGAACAACTTCACGACAATAATCTGAAAATGGTTAATGTACAAAAATTCTTTACAGACGATTAATAGTTGATAAAGGCGGTTTTTACATTAGCATCTGTTTCTATAAACGGAAAGAGATTTATAAATTAGGATTTTTGACGGGAAGATTTAATAAATAATATTTCTTTATTCTTTTATATGAAAAACAAATCAGGGCTTTCAGGAATTGTCGTGACATTGATTCTAATAGCACTTACTGTTGTTTCTGTTGTAATTGTCTGGACATTCATCAATAACCTTATTACAGAAAAAGTTAAAAGTTCAGAATCGTGCTTTGGAAATTTCGGGAAAATAACATTGGATGAAAAGTACATTTGTTTTGACGATACAACTAATAAAGTCCATTTTGCAATCAGCATCGGAGATATCGACGTTGAAGGTGTTTTGGTTTCAATTTCAACGCAAGCTGAAACAACGCCTTTTACATTGACAAACGAAGAGCAGTTAATTAATGGTTTGGAATATTTTAATGGAACAGATTTAGCAAGACTTCCTCCAAAAAACAGCGGCAGAACTTATTTTTATGATTCTAGTACAAGACCGAACACGATTCAAATCGCTCCGATAATTTCAGGGGTTCAGTGCGAGGTTTCAGATGTTGTTTCAGACATTGATGATTGTTCCTTGCTTGCATGATTGGCTCGTTCTGCGAACTCGCATATTGATGTAAAAAAGATTAATGCAGAAAATCTTTCATAGTTAAATTATCAGTTGGACGCGATATTAAAATTGTTTGAAAATTAAACTTATTCTCTTATGCGGATGGGAAAATTATAGAATATTGATATGAATAATAATATAAAATCCCAATTAAATCATTATAAAATTATTATTGTGGGTTAACGTTGATTTTTGGAGCATAAATATTACATGAAAAAGGCTAATGTGCAGATAATTTATCCTGAATTAATAGTTGATGAACCCGGATTTTGCATTAATACTTGTTTCCAAGGGTGGGCGAGCGATTTGACTTTAACAATTTTAAAATTATTAATAATAAAGTCGGGTCGCGAGAAGGGCAGCTTCACGAGTGAAATTTTTCATATTAATATCAAGTGGGATTGCGAGAGGCGGGACTTTAAGTTAATTATTTAAACAAAATCTTTCTTAGTTTGAAATGAAAAGGGGCATGAATAAATTCGGACAAATCTGGGTTGAAACCGTGATTTACACTCTTATCGCATTGACGATGATTGGCGCGGTTTTGGCTTTCGTCATCCCAAGAATCGAGGAAATTCAGGACCGTTCTGTGATAGAGCAAAGCATAAACGCAGTGAAGGATATAAATAATGTAATACTCTCTGTCGTTCATGGGGGGACGGGAAACAAAAGGCTCGTTGAAACAAACATAAGAAAGGGAAAATTAAAGATAGATGGTGTTAATGACAAAATAATTTTTGAAATGGAAACAAATTATGTTTACAGCGAGCCAGGACAAACAGTCAGCATAGGAAACATGGAAGCAATGACAGAAGACATCGGGGGAACAAACACAGTAACCTTGACATCAACTTACGATTACGATATAACTAATAACGGGGCAAACGATGAAAGAACAATAGAAGATTCGACAACGCCCTACACTATTTCAATAGAAAACAAGGGAGAAAATGCAGAAGGAAAAATAATAATTGACATTGTTGTAAGCTAAAAATAAAAAATGGAAATAAAAAAAGAAAACCTCATTGGAGTTGGAATCCAGAGTTATCCAAAAGTGGAGATAAATTTCTCTCCTGAAATCCCAGGATTGAAAAAAACAGATGACAAGACAAAAGTCAATGTCAGATACACGTTGATTGCTCCTTTTGCATTCGCTCACATTTATTGGAACAACAAAATTTCCGAACTGGTTTATGAGATTGAGGAGCCGATTTTGACAAAAAAAGAAGAATATTACAGGGAAGAGCTTATTTCCGCGATGGAGAACATGATTAATTTCGACACAATCGTAGAAAAGGAAATAAATGTTTTGCTTGATTACATTGACAAGATGTTCAGGATTCTTGCCGTTGAACTCGGATTGGACATTCCTTATGAAAGCTTCAAGAAAATTTATTATTATCTTGCGCGAAACTTCGTCGGATTCAACGAGGCGGAACCGTTGCTGAGGGATTATTTCGTGGAGGACATTGAGTGCAACGGCGCCGAAACGCCGGTTTACATTGTCCACAGAATGTACAGAAACATGAAAACAAATGTTATTTTCAATGACGTGGAGAAACTCGCGAGCTTCGTGGAGAAACTCGCGCAAAGGGTCGGGAAATACATTTCATACGCAAATCCTATTTTAGATGGCAGTTTGCCCGACGGAAGCAGAGTAAATGCGACATACACTAAAGACATCACATCAAGAGGACCAACATTCACGATAAGAAAATTCACGAAAGAACCATGGACGCCGCCGCAGCTTATCGAATTCAACACTTTAAGCCCCGAGATGCTTGCCTATCTTTGGCTGCTTATTGAAAATGAAATGAACATATTGATCATAGGAGGAACGTCGTCGGGAAAAACAACTTTGCTGAATGCAATGGCTTTTTTCATTCCCCCAGAGTCAAGAGTTGTAAGCATCGAAGACACGAGGGAATTGAATCTTCCAAGGGAAAACTGGCTGCCCAGCGTTGCAAGAACGGCTACGGGAATAGGCGGCTTGGGGGAAATTGATTTGTTCGCGTTATTGAGAAGCTCTTTCAGGCAAAATCCGGATTACGTGATTGTCGGGGAAGTCAGAGGCAAGGAGGCTTTTGTTTTGTTCCAGGGAATGGCCTCAGGGCACAGTTCAATAAGCACGATGCACGCGGACTCCGTCGATACCGTCGTAAAAAGGCTTGAAACCCCTCCGATAGAACTTTCTCCTTCGCTTGTTAATGTTCTCGACGCTGTTTGTGTTATGACGCACGCGGTTGTCAAAAAACAGGAAACGAGAAAACTCAAGGAAGTCGTGGAAATAATAAACATAACTCCGGAAGGAGTTGCATTGACAAACACTCCATTCACGTGGAATCCGATTGACGACAGTTTTTATTTCAAGAGAAACAGCAGAATTTTCGAAAAAATTTCAAGAATGACGGGGCAAAGAATCGAGGAAATCGAGCTTGAGTTCAGAAGAAGAAGCAAGATTATTTACATGATGTATCAAAGAAAAATTTTCGGGTTTGAAAAAGTCCAGGAAATAATAAACGAATATTACAAAAAACCCGAGAAAGTTTTAAGGGAATTCGGGATTCAATAGGCAGAAAAATAAGAATTTTAAAAATACGCTCGCATTATCATACTATCTTATTGATATAAATGTTAATGTAAAGAATTTTTTAATTTGTTTAATAAAATTTGATGATTAGTTAACATTCTTTTGGGTCGATGGTCAGGGGTTGGTGGTTGGATAACCTCATTAATATCGCGATGAAGGTAATGGGAATAATATCCAGTTAAGTAAAATTTAATAACGTATTTCTGTTTTAAATTGAAAAGCGATTACGCATAGCGATGCGATTGCATACGCTTCGCAACGAAAGGCATCGGCAAACACTGAATAAAAAAGCATCGCGAAACACGGAAAATTAGAAAAATGGTGAATAACATGGAAAAAGATACATCTTTTCTCGAGCAAATGGTGAAATCTATGGAGGACTTAGAACCAAGCCTTGAAAGATATTATAAAGCAGGTGACGTTGAAAAATTCAACAAAACGAAAAAAACAATGGTTGAAATTCAGGAAAAAATCGCGGAGGTTTTGAATGCTGAATAAAAAAGAAGATTTTTTTCTCGACTTTAAAAGGGACATTTCAAAGGAAGTAAGAATGGTCAAGGAGATAAACGTCTTTTCAAAAGAAATGGGAAAAAAATCCAATTCAGGAGACAAAAAAGAGATAGAAGAGCAGATAAAAACCCTGAAAAAAGAGATGAAAAAAGTTGGCGACGGAATCGTTAAAAAATTGAACCAATTGTCCTTGAATGCCTCTTTGAAATCCAGAATAATGCAAATAATTCCGGAAAGAAAAGCAGAAGGAAAATCCCGGAAAAAAAATTTTCTCAGTGTTCCCGAGTTTCTCAAATTCCAGAACAAATACAAGATTTCAAAAATTGAAAAGGAAACGTTGAAAAGGCTGAAGCAAAAAGAGGAGGAGGAAAAAGTCGAAAGAAAAAAAATAAAAAAGCCGAGCAGATATATTGGGTTCGCAAACAAGCTTTTCTCGGAATTTTCCGCAGAGATGATAAAAAAATACGGATTCAGGGAATTGCAGGTTGACATCGTGAAGGCAAACATGAATTTTCTTTTGAGGAGCTATCTTTCCGTCATCATTCTCACAACGTTGATTTCTCTTTTTGCCGCCGTCTTGATTGTGGTGTTTCTGCTTTTTTTCAATATTGGAACCATTCTTCCTTTTGTGACTTTGAGGACTGAAAGCATTGCCCTGAGATTTCTGAAAACATTCTGGCTGATTTTTATTTTCCCAACGACGACATTGCTTTTCATGTATTTTTATCCTTCTCTGGAAAGGGATTCTGTCGGAAAAAAAATCGAGCAGGAACTGCCTTTTGCGACGATAAACATGGCTGCGATTTCTGGCTCATTAATTGATCCGACGAAAATGTTCAACATAATAATTTCAACAAAAGAATATCCTTATTTGGAAAAAGAATTCAACAAGCTTCTCAATACAGTGAATGTTCTTGGGCAGGATTTTGTCTCCGCCCTGAGAAACAGCAGTTTCAACACCGCGAGCAAAAAACTCGCGGATTTGTTCAACGGGCTTTCAACGACGATAAGTTCCGGAGGAGACTTGGTGAAATTTTTCGGGGAAAGGGCGGAGACCATGCTTTTTGAATACAATCTTGAAAGGGAAAAATCCACGAAAGCCGCGGAAACTTTCATGGACATTTACATTTCCGTTGTAATCGCGGCTCCCATGATTTTAATGCTTTTGCTGATGATGATGAGGATTTCCGGATTGGGAATTTCATTAAGCACGAGCGCCATTACCCTTATTATGATTCTCGGAGTCATCGGAATAAATATAGCGTTCCTCGTTTTCCTTCAATTAAAACAGCCGAATGTGTAATGGAAATAAAAAATAGGAATTTTATAATGAAAGAAAAATTTAGATTAATTTCAGTGACAATCCTTTTTATAATATTAGTATTAGTGGGGGCAAGCCTCATTGGAGATTTTCTAACTTTTATTTTAGGAAATAAACTAAATCGTACATGGTTCTTTATTATCCATTTAATACTTATATTCATACTTATAGAAATTTTATTTAAAACAAATTTTGGAAGATATATTGAAAGTAAATTATTTAAAAAAAGAAAAGATAAAAAATGGAATTGAAAAAAATTCATCTCATTGGAATAATGGTCGCATTGACAATAATCGGAATGTCTTTTTTCATTTCGGAATCGAGATTTTTCTTTTTGATTCTCGGCATAGGGGTCATCTCGGGAATTCTGCCTTTTGTGCTTTCGTTGATGAAAGAGGCAAGGGACTCCAGTGAAAAGGAGCAGATGTTCCTCGAGTTTTCAAGAAATCTCGTCGAATCCGTAAAAACAGGAACGCCGATAAGCAAGAGCATCGTCAACATAAAAGACAAACCCTACGGGGTTTTGAGCCAGCACATAAACAAACTTGCAAACCAAATTTACATGGGAATTCCGCTCAGTTTGGCGTTGCAGGTTTTTTCAAAAGACGTCAACAACAAAACGATTTCCCGAGCTATCACGCTGATAGGACAGGCGGAGAAATCGGGCGGAGAAATCGGCGAGATTCTGGAATCGGTTGCGGGAGCCGTCAACACTTCCGACAAATTGAAAAAAGAAAGAAAAGCAGTGATATCGACGCTGGTTGTTCAGGGATACATAATTTTCTTCGTGTTCATGATTATTGTTCTTGTGATGCAATTCAAGATTATTCCATTGCTTTCGGGAATTCAGGGAACGGGCAGTTTGGAAAGGGAGTTGGGAGTTTCAACGCAGTTTGAAAACATTCAGGGAGAGGTGACGAATTCATTCCTTTATTTGATTTTGATTCAAGGATTGTTCTCAGGTTTGGCGATAGGAAAACTTGCGGAAGGAAGTCTGAAATCAGGAGTAAAACACTCTTTTGCATTGATGCTGATGGCTTTCGTGATTTCCTCTGTGGCGAATATTTTTTTGGGCGGTTAATTCAAAAATTTAGGCTTGTTTGATTTAACCATATGAACTGCCTTGATGTTGGCAGAAAAAAAGCAATTTTCCAAATCCTTGGCTTTTCCCCTGAAAGCATAAGCATTAGAATACCTGCGCCTGTTGTAGAACATCTCTTTTTTAATTTGCGGTTTTCTTTTTCCCTTGTTCTCGTAAATGAATCCGTCTTCCCCGATTCTGAGTATCTCAATCGGCTGGCTCGGGTCATAAACCTCAATTATGTAACCGCATTCTTCTTCCGAAGAAACCATTTTTCCGTTTTGCATTCCAATTCCAATGTTATAACCTTTTATAATCGGTCTCTGAATTAATCCCGGTCCAGACACAGTAGAGGAAGATTTTTCCCCGACTTCTTCCAAAAATCCCGTTAAACCCTCTTCCGTAAGATTTGTCAAAGTTTTGAAACCCTTGGAAGTTTTTATTGTCGCCCTGTAACTGTAAGACAAAGATGCAGGCAGATTTTCATACGCTTTGGTATTGAAGTAAAAAGATTTCCTTTTTTCAATCCATGAATTTTTATAAGATTCTTCAAGTCTTTCAACCGGCGACAATTCCCTCTTTGTTTTTTTAATTGGTTCTTTTGCAAAATCAAAATCTTCCTCCTTCCATGGAAAATCCACCATTTTGCCTATATTTTCTTCAAATTCTATTTCCTGCATAAATCTGTTTAACATCACCCCTTTATAAAATTTGCCCAGAGCATAATATATTAAAAAGAGTTTTTCTTTTATAATTCATGAAAACTAAAAGGGTTTCACAAAGCGATTACGCATACGCATCGCGAAGCACTGAAAAAAGAGTTCACTCGTTTTCCTCGAAAACTCGGAAAAGGGGCGCAACCCAAATAGGATTTGTTTTGTCTTTCGTGATTTTCATAATGTTCATAATTTTCATGTTCTCCGCAATAGAGCCGTTCTTGAAAACGCAGGCAAGCAAACAATCGTTGCTGGATTTTTTCCGATTTTCATTGGTTGAGGAATTTAGGGTTGGAGATTTGACAGTGATGACTATAGATGGCGAACCGATAAGCCCAGATAAAGATTGTGTTAGCCTACAAAATATAATTGGCAGCGGAGACAACCAAATTGCTGAATCATATATTACAAATAATCAGCTAAAAATAAAAAACAACTCTAAAAATTTTGATTATTCGCGTTCTGGCAATAGTTTACAGGTTGGTTTTTGGGCACCAGGAGATTTGCAGACAAACGGTTTTTTTTTCAAGATATATTATTCAGAAGCATTAGAGCAAAATCAGGTTAGTATGAGCGGCTGCCATCCTGTAAGTGATTATACCGTTGGTTCCCTCGTCGAAGAACAAACTCAAATCCTTGAGTCAAACATTTATGCATTGAAAGATGAATATGAACTGGACTGCGGAGAAACCATTAAAACAAGACTTGGAGTTCCCGAGGGAAACGAGTTTACATTCAGGTTTGAATCGGCAGATGGAACATTAGTAATTGAACCAAATATTGAAGCATGCGGGGGAATTCCAAACACAAATGTTTACGCAACAACATTTCCGCTGCAGTATCTTGACAGCGATGCAAATCTTCAAATAGGTTTTTTGACGATAAAGGTATGGTGACTATGTGACATTGAAAAGCCAGCACTACCAGAAGAAAATAATGTCAATGCATAATCTTGTTATTCTAAAAAACTTGCGATAAATTTTTTCATTAATTTATCATTATATCAACATGCGAGTTGCAGGGCAACGAGCCATTTTTCTCAAAATATTAATAAACTTATTATTGATAATTAGATTATGAAAAACAAGCAAGGTTGGATAAAAATCGTCGAGGCTTTCACGAGCATACTTCTAATAGCAGGCGCTTTGCTCATAATAATAAACAGCCTCGGGCTTCAAGTCCCGGATTCTTCGGTTTTTGTTTATGATTCGGAATATGCGATTTTGAGGGAAATACAACTGAATAATGATTTGAGAAATGATATCATTGCTGTTCCTGTTGGAAATCTTCCGATTGAATGGGATGATTTTAACGGGCCCCCTAACAATCTAGACGATGTCAAAGATAAAATAGAAACAAGAGCTCCGGGATATTTAAAATGCGAAGCGCAACTTTGCGAAATCCAAGATGATTGCGTCATTAATTTGGTTCCCGACGACAAAGACGTTTTCGTGCAATCCTCGTTCTTTGGGGCGAATCAAAATTTATATGCTCCGAGAAAACTAAACCTGTTTTGCTGGGCGCAGGGATGAGAATTTAATCATCAGGATGGAGAAAGCAATCTATTTTGTAACAAATTTCCGAAGGAATTCTTTTGATTTTTTCTGGGATTTGCGCGAAAAATAATGCTCTTTGTCCCTTGGGAGTTCTTTTATAATGGGTTACGTTAACTGTTTTTCCTTCATCCAAATGAACTCTTGATATTCCAGGAATGAGATATCCTTTTTCAACGAGCAAATTAATTCTTGCATCTTTTATTCCTTGATAAAAAGGCAATCTGTTCTTTCCCAAATCAAGAAGGGCGTTATAAGTCGAAGAAAAATCCTGAATTCTTTCTGCTAAATCCATCAGAATCCTTCGTTGTCAATCTTTATAAAATTAATTGCATTTCATTTAAGATGAAAACAAAAGAAATATACAATTACGCGATAGATGTTGACAAGGAAACGTTGGAACAGTTCAAAAATTGCTATTCTGAAAAGTTTGTTGTAGCCGCGGCATTGATGCCTGACGCGCATTTGGGATATGCAGCTCCAATAGGCGCTGTCTTGAAAACAAAGGGATTTATCGTGCCCGCGTGGGTTGGTTTTGACATTGGCTGCGGCTTGATTGCGTTGAGAATCAAAGGCAAGAAACTTATTGAAAGAGTCGGAGAAAATCAGGACAGGATTTACAGCCAAGTAATGAGAAAAATTCCAATGGGTGTCGGGAGCTACAACAAACCAGAAAAAATCACGGAGAAAACAAAAAAAGATTTCAAGAAAATTCTAGAAAAGTTTGAAAAAAAACCGCATGACAAAAATGTTTTGAATTATTTAAAAACCACTGCAATAAGGCATCTTGGAACTTTGGGAGGAGGAAATCATTTCATTGAATTGGGAACAGACGAGCAGGGGGACACCCCCTTTGCAAAACCCCCGAAGAAAAAGAATAGTGAAGAATTATGGCTTATAATCCACTCCGGAAGCAGGGGCATCGGGCACAATGTTGCAAAAAAATACATGATAAGCGCTTCGGGAAGCAGGGAAAAAACAAAATATGAAAAAACATTTCCCCTGGATTCCAATTCGGAAATCGGAAAAGAATATTTGAATGTTCTTGAATTCGGTTTGGACTACGCTTTATTGAACAGGCTCGAAATAGCTTATCAAATTATTGAGATTTTAAAAGGGGTTCTTCAAGAAGATTTGAAATACGAAATTTGGGTTAATAAAAATCACAATCATGCAATTTATGAAAACGGCTTTTTCATTCACAGAAAAGGAGCCACGCCCGCGAAAAAAAATGAAAGAGGAATTATTCCGGGAAACATGAGAGACGGTTCTTTTCTTGTAGTAGGAAAAGGAAACGGGAAATTCCTCAACTCTTCAAGCCATGGGGCAGGAAGAAGCATGAGCAGAAAAAAAGCTAGGGAAAAATACACGATGGAGCAATTCAAAGAGTCAATGAAAGGAATAAAAGGAACTATTTCCAATAAAACACTCGATGAATTGCCGATGGCTTACAAAAACATCTCGGAAGTCATGGAAGCGCAAAAAGAATCAATCAAGATAATAAAGCACATAAAGCCGATGATAAACTGGAAGGGGGAATAGAATAAGATTTGTTGAAAAAGTCTTGATTTTTATTGACTTGCTAAACAATTTTTATTGACTTGCTAAACAAAATGGCTCACTCACTTCATTCGCTCGCATATTAATAATAACGTTAATGCAAAACCCATTAGTTTTCCGTGTCTCGCGATATTTTTTTATTTAGTGTTTGCCTATGCGTATGGCTAATCGCTATGCGTAATGGTTTTTTGGTTAATTCTTTCATCAATCGCGAGCAGAATGCGAGCCAATTTTAAACAGTGGTTACTTATTAAACAAAGCCAATAGAATATTAAAGTTTATAAAATGCGGTTTGTTATAGGGGAGATGAAAAGCGGTGTGGTTTTATTACTGACGTTGATTTTTACAATGTTTCTTTCAATCGGAGTTTTTGCGACCGGAGAAAGTTGTTCGATTCAAAGTACAGCCTGTACCGATACCGGTTCTGATTATGAATTGATGAGAGTTTCAGACCTAACGAATGCGCACGGCGCAACAACAGAAGCGAGTCCTTCCGGATACAAATATGTTTGCTGTAATTTTGCCGGCGGCAACGCAGCATGTTCCGGAACCAACAAAGTTATCGGACTCTCATCTGCAACAAACGCACACGCTGAAATCCCATCGGGAACTGCTTATACAATTCTTGCAAATTTTGTTTGTTACGGGGATTTGGAGTGTGTAGATTCAAATGACCCTGAATATGCTCCGGATAAATATCCCATCCCTGTATTATCATTATCGGCAGAAACAAATGCCCATATTGGAGCGATTAATGATTACGGGGTTAAAATTTATTGTACATCTTCTTCACTAATAACATCTGCCATATGGTCTAAAAATGGTGTAACGTCTGTAAGCACGATAGATGTTGTTCCAGACACAACAAAAATATGGATGATATTAAAGAATTCAAATCTTCCCCAAGGAACGCAAATAACATTTGAGATTAAAGAAAGGGATGATACTCTTACTGCAGACGACTTAATAAAAACCGTGACAGTCCAAACAGGTGCTGATGAAAGAGCAAACTATGAATGGCTTATTACTCAAATAGATTTGGATAAAGGACACCCTCTTCTTGAAGCTCTTGTTGAAGATTATGATGAAATGGAATTTTATTTCGAAGCTTCAAATGCGGGAAATTCATTAGCCACAAGCGGGGATTTGAAGATAGGAACTGTTTTAACCGCGGGATTCTGCGATGACAAGTTTGTGTGTTCTGATTATGGGCAAGCATATTGCACTGATAATGATGTGTGCGATGTTGCAGAGGACAGTGTTCCTGAAAGCAGCGAATGTTCGCCTCCGTCATTTTGTTTCTGCGAGTGGGATACATCTTCATCAACATGCGATTCGGCATTTCAGACTGTTAATTACGATCCTACAACAGGGCAGGAAAGCATTTTAGGAAAATGCACAATCAAGGCATCAAGCAGCGACCCTGATGGATGCGGCGACGGATTTATTTCATACAGTTGGACGGCAACATGGAGTGGAGAACTTTTAGACAAGCCTGCTTCCTGTGAAGTTGACTCAAAGAAACTTGCATGTCCTGCATTGGTGCAGCTTCCGTTTTTCAATTTCTACAATTTGATAATCTCTGGAATTTTGATTGCATTGATTTACGCAATATTCAACATAATCGAAAAACAAAAAAGGAAACATAAGCATAAGAAAAAATAATTGAATAATTTTATATCAATAATCTATAATAACTTAATCGGGCAGTGTCGGATAATTTAAATTCACAGCATTAAGATTTATCTTAAATAATGCTTATTAGGTTGGCGAATTAACTTCATAGTGATTTTCTCCAAATATTTATAAAACAAATTCACCATAATTTATTATGAAAAAAGCGGTGATATTTTTATTATTAGTCATACTGGTTTCAAATTTTATTTCCGCGGATTTTACAAATGGAAATCTAAGCCGTTCAATTGAAAAAAAATATCCTTTGGGCAGTTCTTTAAGAGGCTGGATAAACATAAGCTTGAACGAAGAATCTGTAAATTCATTGTTTGAAACAGGTTTTGGAGACGGCATAAGTCTGGTTGATTTAATGGACTTAAACAAGTTTGAAGCGGGTGTGAATTACACATGTTCGCCCCTTGACTGCGCCTCTGATTATTCTTCCGTGGATGAAAGCGGAGAAAGTATAAAAGAAATTACATTGGGAAGCAGGGAATCAAAAGTTTTTGGATTGAGATTTTTAGGAGAAACAATTGACGAAATTAACGGTTTTTCAATGAACATACAAAGTAATGCCCCTGAATCCACTTTCAAACAATTATTTATCGATGTCTTGGCTGACGGAGAAAATGACTGGGAATCATCTGATGCATCCGGAAATTTCTACAATGAGGATTTCGGGTGTTTTGACCCTTTGACTCAAACTTTAGGAGAAACACTTATAATAACAAATTCTTTTTGCGAAAAAATAAACATTCCCATTGCGCCGGAAGTTGAAATAGGCGCCTATATAACAGACCCAACAAACCCAAGCGCAAGTTTTAGATTTACAATAGACAATGAAAATGGAAACAGCGCATCCTGCGATGTCTCCGTGCTTAGAGGGGGAAGAATCGGCTGCGTTCCGGAAGATTTCAAAATAGACAAGCAAGAGGATTATTATGTGTGCATCAAAAACAATGAGGATGACCCTGCGAACTATAATTATAAAATAAAATTTGAACAAGCAGGAGAAATATGCGGTTATGCCACAAGCAAGCAATTCCCGAAAGATTTCCAGATATTTGCAAAACCTGGAAAATTTGCAGCATTGGGAACAATTGCTTTAAATGAACTTGATGGGGAAATAGGAGGATATATTTTGGACAAATATAATGGAAAGTGTGCTAATGAATGCATTGTCCCAATAAGGATTACATCCGGAAAAAATCAGCAGCAAGCCGTTACGATTTCAGACGTGCATATTAATTATGAGGTGGATGGAACGTTTAGGTGTTATAATGAGGAAATCGGTATATGTGAAGGAGGAAATTTTCCAATTCATAATATATCAGAAACCCCCGCAAAAATTACATCCGGATTTTTAAAAATTTTATTGGATTATGCAAATTTTTCAGTTCCGGGAAATTTCGGAAGACACAATCTTTCTCTGAGTTTAAACGATGAACCAATTTTCTCGGAAACAATTGAAATTGAAAAAGTGCCGCAGATAGTTTCCTTAAGTCCCATGATTGCCATTGCCGCTCTCCCCACGGAATTCAAGGTTAGGGTTAACACTTTTAATTCTTCAGCAAGAATAATTAATTATGAATGGGATTTTGGCGACGATTCTCCAAGCCAGAAAACCACAGAAAACAAAACCACATACACTTACACTGAAATTGGAGAGTATGTCGTGACAATAATGGTAACAGATTCCAACAGAAAAAGTTCCTCAAAATCGTTCAACATTGAAATTGCAACGCCAAGAAATGCCGTAAATAAGTTGTTAAAACGGAATTTGGACAATTTAAACAACATAAAGGCACAGATTGAAAATCTTTCTTTATTTGAACAAAATTCATTGGATGCGATTCTAAATCTTGATGACGTTGAATCAATATTAAGCGACATACAGCAGAGAAATGCAACCGCAGGAAGTGATGATAATGATTACATTTCAATAATGGCCGATTTGGTAACTCTGAGCATACCTAGTTCCATTGACATAACAAAAAATGTTGAATCAATTCCGTTTTTTCCAAGTGAGGAAAGCGTGAATCTGCAAATTTTAAAAAAGATTGGCGGCGGGAATTATGGAAACGACAGTGAAAAATACACGCAAGCTGTTTTGGCATGGAACGCCGCGAACAGCCAGACGAAAATCAGTTCCAAGGAATTCACGGCAAATTTCGAAGACAATCCCGTGGAAATATTAAATGTGTTTAAATTGCAAATAAGCAGCAATCCTGAAATTGACGGTGCTTATTTGATTATGCCTGAATTTGAAAATCTCACATTTGACGGCGATTATTCTGAACAGAAAGAAGAAGGATATGTTTCAATCCGGCTTGAAGGCGGAGAAACCATAGGATTTTCAACAATAGAAGACATTGAATTTTCAGAACTGCCGGCATTCATTTCCCCTAAATTAAGCGAGATTTCTATTCAAAAGGAATTTAAGATACTTAACACTGAAAAAATATCTGATTTAACTTTAATCATTTTGGTTGTGTTGCTCGTTAGTTTACTTGGATTTATTTCCTATATAACAATGCAGCAGTGGTACAAGAGAAAATACGAAAGCCATCTTTTCAAAAACAGAAATGATTTGTTCAACATAGTTTCGTATGTGCACAACATGAAGAAGCAGGGGGTTGAGGACAGGAAAGTTTCCTTGGGATTAAAAAAAGCGGGCTGGAATTCAGAGCAGGTTGCCTACATAATGAAAAAATATTACGGAAAAAGAACAGGCATGTTTGAAATTCCCATGGGGGAATTGTTCAAGTTTGCAAGGCATCCCAAGACCTCTTTCGGCAATTCAAATATTAAGAACCAAAATGCAACTCAACCACGAAAAATTTAATAAAGGGATTTATGCATTTTAGAAAAACAAGAAAAAAATGAAAATAAAAATATGTAAAATATCCGAATTAAGATGTTAACAAATAAATCCTCATACAATAAATTATCAGATGATAAAAGAGGCTTTCCTATTAACTTGCGCAAATTAAATTCTGCGAAGCAGAAAATTTACAACAAATGAAAAATAAAATGGTTGCTGGATTCGTAAAAACCCGCAGGAGGTTTTTACATGGCAATTAAAATCATGGCGAATTTCTTCAGAAGAATCCTTTCCAATATATTCAAGGGAAAAAGAAACATAAAGCTCGGCTTCTACGGGCCGCCGAATGCCGGTAAAACCTCGCTGGCAAACAGAATTTGCAAGGATTTTACAGGAGAGGAAATAGGAACCGTGAGCAAAATTCCGCATGAAACAAGAAACGTGCAGTTCAAAGAGCAGGTTGAAATAATATACAACGGAAAAAAAATGACTTTCAAGATGATTGACACCCCGGGAATCGCGACAAAAATAGACTACGAGGATTTCATGAAATACAAAATGAAAAAAGCGGATTCAAAGAAAAGAGCAAAGGAAGCCACGCAGGGAGTAATTGAGGCGATAAAATGGCTCGACGACATGGATGTTGTCGTCGTGGTTTTGGACGCCACCGAAAACCCTTATAACCAAGTTAATATTACAATTATAGGGAATCTCGCGGCAAGAAAGATTCCCGTTTTAGTGGTGGCGAATAAAGTTGACTTGAGAAAAGCCGACGTGAAAAGAATCGAGGCTGCGTTTCCGGAATACGAGGTTGTCGGAATCAGCGCCAGATACGGAAAAAATCTCGAGGAATTTTACGAGTCATTGTTTAAACTGGCAAAAAAAGTCTAGGAAAATGGGAAACAAATTAACCGAAGTTTATTTGAAATGCGATTTGGGAAAAGGAATGTTCAGCAATGAAAGAAGTTTTTCATTTGAAAATTATAGGGGGGAAATTATTGAAGGATTTTATCCCCTGCCGCTTATCAACCAAGACAGAATAAAAGTTAGTTTGCTTAAAGAAGAAGATAATTTAGTTTACATATGCCTTCATCAGCCCCCTGTAATTGAAAAGGGGGGTGAAATACAAATAGTAAAGAGGGAACAGATAATTAATTAAAATATAAAATGAAAAAGAAGGGGAAGATAAGAGGATTCACGATAAACTTCATGCCTTATTCGGAGATTTCAGGATTGGATTCGACAAAAAGAATAAGAAAAATCCTCGATGTCATTTTGGGAAACAGCATTTTGATACTTCAGGGAAGGCTGAAACCGGAGGAAGAAACAAGATTGATTGAAGACACGATGGCGATGATAGGGCATGTAAGGGATTTCAAGGGCGTCGAGCTTGCCGTGATTTCCGGAAACGGCAGCGAGAATCCCATCGGAAAATTCAGGATGGGAATTGTCAACGCGCTTTCAGGAAGGGATTTGGGGGCGATAACAATCATAGGACCCGCGACAATTGTAAAAGAGATAAAAAGAAATCCGAAAAAGATTGAACTGCTGCTCAATAGGTAGTTTCTTTTTGTTCTGCATCTTCAATTTTTCTGCAGGTTAAATCCACGCGAGTATTTAATCCAGTAGAAAAAAGATTTCCGAACAAATCCGGTTTGTAATCCCGATAATGTTTTTCCCATGCCGATTCCAACAACCTGATTGATTTTGTTATTTCTTCGGCAGTTGGCTCTGAATTTATCGCGCAAATGTATTCTCTTCCAAAATATAATCTATCAAGAAAATTTTTATCGGTTGAATTAAAATAAAAGATATTTACTAAAGCCGATGCCCCCACCAGAGTTCCTAATGTAAATGCCCCTGTTAAAAGCAATAGTAAATTAAATTTCATCATTCCTCAGAAACCAATCCATATATAAACATTATTATATTATATATCACAAGAAACTTTATATAATTTCAAAATTCCATTAATATAAATGACATTCAAAAAATGCGAGTATTGCGGAAAAAATATTAACGCTAAATCTAAAGATGAAATTAAAAAAGCATTTTCTCCAAAAAATTTACAATGGTTAACAAGGGAAGATAACAGAAGAAAAAGTGGAAAAATATTAATAGATAATAACTTTGTGAACAAAAATTTGGGGGAGGGATTGGTCAGATAATGGGTAGCCATCAATGCGTGCACTGTGGAAAAATATATCCCGCGGGAAGCAGGGAAATATTAGACGGATGCGGCGAATGCGGCGGGCATTTCTTTTTTTACATAAGGGACGAGCAATTGAAAAAAGCCAGGGAAAATCCCATTGAACTGCCGCAAAAGGAAAAAGAAAAAATCGAGAAGGACATAAGGGAAATGGCAAACATGGAGGATGAAATGGTTCCCGTGATCCTCGACATTGAATCGGTAAGAGTAATAAGCCCGGGCAAATATGAAATCGACGTCGTGAATCTTTTTGGAAAAGACAGGCCGATAATATTCAAGGTAAGCGAGGGAAAGTACATAATAGATTTGACGATGATGAAGACGGACAAGTCGGGAATAAGAGGGGAAGACTGAAACAATTCTGCCGAGGCTTTGTTTAACAAGTAGTCGCTGTTTAAAAGCGATTACGCATACGCATCGCGAGGCATGGAGTAATAAAAGCAGCGATTACGTGCCATTGCATAGGCATCGCAACGAGACGCGAAACACGAAAAATTAAATGTTTTCGTATTAACATTATTAATATGCGAACGACGAAGGAGTGAGTCAATTTTTAAACAAAGCAAAAGATTAGATTAATTTTATAAGTGCGGTTGCGTTATTCTGGAAATGACAAAAAGAATCGGCGAAATTTTGAAAATCGTTTTTGAAAAGATAAACCCGTCGAAAGAAGAGGCTTATCTCATAAAATGCATAATTGATAATTTCAGGAAAAAAATCGGGAAAAAAATTAAGGAACTGAAAATAAAGGCAGATGTTTTCATCGGCGGGAGTTTTGCCAAGAAAACAATGATAAAAAAAGACGTTTACGACATAGACGTCTTCATAAGATTCGACAAAAAACACGAAAACATTTCAGAATTAACAAGAAAGATTCTGGGAAATTTCAGGAAAAAAGAAGTAAAGGGCTCGAGGAATTATTTCATAATTGACAAAGGGCATTTTTTCATTGAAATAGTTCCGGTTTTAAAAATAAACAACCCGAGAAAAGCCGAGAACGTCATGGATTTGTCATACAGCCATGTGAATTACATAAAAAAAAGAATAAAAAATCCGAAAATTCTCGACGAGATAAAACTGGCAAAGGCGTTCTGCCACGCAAACGGATGTTACGGCGCGGAGTCTTATGTCCGCGGTTTCTCGGGATATGCGATAGAATTGCTTGTTTATCATTACGGAAGTTTTTTGAAATTCATAAAGGCTTTTGAAAAAATCAGAGTCAAGGAAGTGATAGACATTGAAAAGCATTTCAAAAACAAGAACGATGTTTTCATGGATTTGAACGAGTCGAAACTTCATTCTCCAATAATCCTTGTTGATCCTACATTCAAGAGCAGAAATGCATTGGCTGCCTTGTCAAATGAAACTTTTGAGAAATTCAAGAAAGCCTGCTCTGAATTCCTGAGAAATCCAAGCGGGAAGTTTTTTGAACCGAGGGTTTTAAATCTGGACAAAATCAAAGCACAAGCCAAAAAGAAAAAATTTGATTTTGTTGTTTTGAATGCAATGACAGACAGGCAGGAAGGAGACATCGCGGGCGCAAAATTGCTGAAGTTTTACAATCATCTTACAAGCGAAATCGACAGGTTTTTTGAAGTAAAGGCGAGAGGATTTGAATACAAGAAAGGAAAAAGCGCGAGATATTTTTTTGCCGCGAAAAGAAAAAAAGAGGTAATTCTTTCAGGTCCTTTGATAAAACAGGAAGAAAACGTCAGAGATTTCAGAAAGAAACACAAGAACATATTTTACAAGTCGGGAAAAGTTTATGCAAGGGAAAAAATTAATTTTGATTTGAAGGAATTTTTGAAAGATTGGGAAAGAAAAAACAGGGGAAAAATCAGGGAGATGGGTGTGGTGGGGATGAAGATTCTTGGATAATTCCTCTTTCAAGTCGGGAATTGTATTCTGATTGTAAAATATTATAACGATTTTCTCTTGATCTGATTGCATGAGATGTTCCTATCAAAAGATGAGCAAAAAGTCCAAGATTCATTGCTGAAAATGCTATTGTATCTAACTCTGTAAATGAAGACTTAGTGTAAGAACCATAAAGATAAGTTGCTAATGCTATAACAGGTGTCCCTATATACGCCCCAATAACAAATCGTTTAAATGTTTTTTTTAGGTCAGTCAAAATTCCTCTTAAATCTGATATTTCAGTTTCCAATTTTTCATTTGACATAAATCTTGCTTCATCTTCAAGTTTCATCTCAATTCCTCACCGCCTTTTCAAACAATTCCGCGAATGATTTTGAGAAAAATTCCGAGTTAAGCCAGATTGCGGAATCCTCATCGGAATTTTTTGATATGTAGAAAAGCATTTCCTTCCCGTCAACGATGAAGAATTTTGAATTCAAATTTATCTTTTTTATTTTGACATTAAGTTTTTCTGAAAGCTGCTTTATCATTTTTTCATCTCCCGAAAGAGCAATGCTGACTTTCACGTTTGATTTTTTCAAAATATCGAGAGTTTGCTTGAATAATTTAAATTTTGAAGCCAATTCATCGGCATTCGTGCAGATTATGACTTCCTCTTTTGCATTCAATATTAATTCTTTTATATGATTTGAGATGTTCATCTTGCCCTTTAATGCAAGGGAAAGTTCTTCTTTTTTCATGGGGCTCATTCCCTCGTTGTAAAGTTCCTCGAGCTTCGTGTATTCGTCGGAATTTTTGACTCTTGACAATTCAACTATCCTTTCGCTTGCCTCTTTTTTCACGTTGTTCTTCAGTTTTTCAAGAATGATTCTCGGTTTCACTCCTATGTATTTCACAGGCTTGTCCAATTTTGCCATTGCGAACCCCATTTTCTCAAGGCTTTCAAGAACATCATAAGTCCTGCTTCTCGGAATTCCGGAAGATTCGGCCACCTCGCCAGCAGAAGCGATTCCTTTCTTCAAAAGCGCGAGCCAGACTTTTGTCTCGTAAATGTTCAAGCCGAAATAGTCCTTTATTCTGTTAACAAGTTCCTGTTTCACTATCATAAAATCCCAAAACTTAGGGGTTTTATAAAGCTTATGTTTTGTTCCCACTTCAAAAAAGTAACAAAAGGCAAGATTTAAATAGGAATTTATTGAAATGAATTTATGAAAAAACAAGCAGGTTTTGGGAGAGAAGAAATTAAAGAAAGAACTTATGACAAATACATCGGGAGATATGTAATAATTTATGTTCAAGGTCAGCAAACAAATTTTTCAGGGCAAGTTAATTCCATAAAAGAAGGGTATATAATTCTAAATCCTTTTCAAGGTGGAGAATGGGATGTGAAAAAAGGGTTGATAAGAAAATTGATATATGATGATTCCACGATAAGAGTTTCTGATATTTCAGTCGTAGAGCCGATAACAAAAGAAAATTTGGAAAGATTTTTTGAATTTAATAACAGAAAAGAAGCTAGAAAATTGAAAGATGAAAGAAAGAAATCAAAAAAGCAAATAACCCGCTAAAATTCCTACAAAGATTCCCGCGGTTATGAAAGGCATCGCGGGATAGAATTTCTTTTTTTCGGCGAAGAAAAACAAATAACCCAAGCCGAAAACCGCGCCGAGAATCACAAGCAACGCGGGAAAAAGCCCAAGAGTTTTTAGCATGACTCCCGCGGTGATTATGGGAAACACAACATCGCCGCCGCCGAGAATTGCGATGTTGACTTTCATTTTCTTTTTTAATTTTGATTTCGACTTCATTGAATTCGACGAGCTTTTCATTTTCATCATCTGCATTTTCACTTTCTTTGAAACATAAGGGACAAAGAAACCGGAAAAAATGTTCAATTGATTTATCTGGTATTTCGCCATTTTTTGCATTATTCCCGAATGCCAGACAGCCCATGCATCATAAAGGGAAATCAAAATCAGCAACAAAGATATCGTGTAAATATTTAAAATCGGGACAAAAACAGCCGCTATTCCTGGATAAATAAGAAGTTCTGTAAAATTGTGAACCAAAAAATCCCGCTTGTAAATTTTTATGTAAGCCAACGGCAGGGAAATCGCAAGGGCAAGAAGCCATGAAATCGGAAACGTCCATGACAAGAAACTAATTTCGTAAGAAAACAATCCAATCTGGTATGCAAAAACATTGAATGCAATCACAAGCGAGATTATTATCACAAGAAAAAACCACAATCTCAGGAAAAATTCAGCATTCAATCTTGTGAGAAACAAAAGCAGGGAAATTGCAATCATGAATGCGATGATAATTGAAACAAATGCGTAATTGAACTCGCTTTTTTCTTTTAATTCAGGAGTTTCCAATCCAAAAGGAAGTTCAGGAGCGGAAACATTTGTTATTTGCCCCCCGATTATTTTTGTCGGGGAATAAAAATTCACGACATAAATTCCGATTAACTGCGTTATTATGAACATCGCAAGAAGAATGACTGTGATTTTTAAGTTGTGCTTCATAGTAAAAACCTCCGCGAACTTTTCCCTAATATTGTGAATCCCTCAACTATTAATGAAATCATATCAAACCCTCCAAAAGATTTTCAGTGTAATAAAGTATCACTATTCCGATTAAAATTGAAACAAAATAACTCAAAATTTCATAATTCGGAAACAGGTACAAATCCATCAAACCCCAAATTCCGCGCCAGAAGGCGACGATTGCAAAGGCAATTAAGAGAGTGTTAAGAATTTTCCTGACATATCTTTTCATAAGTGAAAAATGGAAAAGAAGTTTTTAAAGTTTTTATCTCAACTTCAAAGTTTCCAAAATCCTAGGAACATTTGTTTCAATCCTGTGCAGTTTGTACAATGAAGAAGCAAGGTCGAGAGATTTTGAAACTTCTCCGTGATTTATTATTATTCTTTTCGGCTTCGGCGAAATCCTTGAGAAGAAAGACATGATTTCATTTCTTCCCGCGTGCGCCGTCAATCCATAGACAGTATTGTGGACTTCGAGATTTATTTTCACAAATTCCTCTTTTCCTTCGACAATCATTTTTGTTTCCTTCAATCCGTCCTGAATCTGCCTTCCCAATGAACCATGGCCTTGATAACAAACAAAAATAAGAGAATTTTTTGGCGAAGATGCAAACTCGCGGAGATATTCAACCGAAGCTCCACCGGTAAGCATTCCAGAAGTCGCGAGAACAAGGCAGGGACCTCCTTCATAAACTTTTTTTCTTTCCAAAACAGAACCGACACGGGAAAAAATCTCTGAAACAAATGGGTTTTTATCCGCGAATGTCAATGATTTCAAACTGTTGCTCAAAAAATCAGGATAAGCCGTGTGAATTGCATTGATGTCCCAAATCATTCCGTCGATATAAACAGGAATTTTTTTCATCTTTCCTGTTTTTATTGCATCCTCGACAATCATCATTGTCTCTTGAGCACGACCGAGCCCAAGCTCTGGAATCAAAACTTTACCGCCCCTTTCAATTGTCTTGTTGATTAATTCAATCAATTTTTCCTCTGCCTCTATTCTTGGAGGAAGAACATCTGTCTTTGCGCCGTATGTTGATTCTGTTATAACCGATTCAAGCCTTGGGAAATTTGTAATAGCAGGATCCAGAAGCCTTGTTCTTCCGTATTTGTAGTCTCCGGTATAAAGCAAATTGTGCGAGCCGTTTCCAATGTTCAAATGCGCCATCGCGCTTCCGAGAACATGCCCCGCATTGTAGAAAGTCAGTCTTATGTCCGGAGTCACGTCGGTAACTTCGTTGTAATTGATGCAGATGCTGTGCTTCACCATTTCGCTTATGTCTGAGGAACTGAAAAGAGGTTTCTCAGCCTGTTTGTATGCAACGCCTATGAAATCCAATGCGAGCAAAGCAGATATGTCTCTTGTAGGAGCTGTCATGTATATCGGGCCTTTGTATCCCATCTTGTAAAGATAAGGAACAAATCCCGAGTGATCAATGTGGGCGTGGCTCAAAATTATCGCATCCAATTGGTTTAGATCAAATTCGGGAATGTTGAAATACGGGAACTTGTCCTCGCCTTGGGCCGAGACATCAATCCCGCAGTCAAGAAGAATTTTTGAATTCGGCGTCTGCAAAAGCAGGCAGCTTCTTCCAACCTGCCTCGCGCTTCCAAGAAAAGTAAGCCTGACCCATTCATCTGTTTTTTCCGGATTCCACTCGTTGTAAATTTTTTTCCCGATTGAGTTCAGGAATTTTCTCCTGTAGTTGTTGTTTGCATACAAAACTTCCCTTATATTCTCGACAATCTTGCTTTTTATGCCCGGGCTTCTCTGAACCTGCGGATTCCAAAGAGTTGTTTTTTTTATTTCGTCCAAAATGCTTCCCTGTTTTCCAATTACCAATCCTGGTTTTTTTGCTTCAATTATAACAATGCTTCTTTGAGACTCGAAAATTATGTTTGTTATTTCAGCCTCATCGGGAACGATTTTTCTTATTTCCTTTTCCGCCGCATCCTGAGAGTGAAGAATGCTTTCATCGGCACGAAGTTCAATTCTTTTTTTTATCTCGTTGACGATTTTTTTTATCTCCGGTTCCCCTTCAATGAAAAACCTCTCGTTGTCCGTATAGAGAACAATGTTCGCGCCTTCGAAGCTCGCTTCTTTTATTTTTTTCTCAAACCTTTCTGTTATTGTCTTTAAGATGTCCATTGAAAAATGTGCTGCCTTTCGGCTCGCTTTATTTAGTTAACATAAAATTAATCATTCTGCAAATTAGTAAGTTTAAATGAAATATTCATTAATATCTCGCTTTGTATTTAGATTTGTCCTCTTAAATTATTTAAAATTAAAATAAATCACTTGCTGTCTTTGTACTCTGGAATTATATCCTGGTCAATTACTTTTTTTATTCCGTCTTTTGTAAGGGTATAAACATCAATACCATGTCCGCTTCCGGTATCTCTTTGTGTCGAAGATTTTATTGACTCAACGGCCAATTTAACTCCATCTTCAATAGACATTCCTTTTTTATATTGTCTTTCCAAAAGTCCCAGAACATAAGGCATACCTGAACCAAAATTAGCATCATAATCTTTAATTTGCTTTATGCCTCCAACAGGGTCTATAGAATATAATTCTGTTGAGCCGTCTTCATTTACACCTCCAACCAAACTACCAACCATAAATTGAATCATTGCAGGTTGCCTAACTGAATTATAAATTAAAGAGGCAACTAAACTTGCGCCATTTACAACAGAAGGTCTTGACCTTGCCCTAAGTTCTTTAAGTCTTAATTCTGCTGCAGCGATTTTTATTGCCCTTTGGATGTCTGCAACCATCCCTGTTCCAGCAAAGGCAAGATACTCATTAATTATTTTAATTTTTTCAGAATCCTTGTTCATAACAATATTTCCTGCAGTACTCTGTTTGTCAGCAGCCATCACAATCCCGTCTTTGCAGACAATTCCAAGGATTGTCGTTCCCGTCTTCAAAATCGAGTTTTTTAATTCAGCGTCCATTTTGTTTGCTTTGTCTTGTAAATAATTTAGAATAAATTTCTAGAATGATTTATCAATAAAATGATATTTTATAAATGTTTTGTTTTTCAGTTTCAGGGAACTGAAAATGGATTTGACAAATCGTTCTTGTATTGAAGCCTGTATTTTTTCGCATCCGAGAAATCGCGGAATAATTTGTATATCGGATTTATGGAGCCGTTTCCGACAGATTGTGTACTATGAAACAAAACCCTCCTCAATGGAAAAATCAACGCATCATTTTGCAAATCCATTTCAGAACCGTAACGATAACCAAACTTGCAGTAAAAATCCGCGGCTGGAGAACCGTTCAGCCCAAAAAACAAGTTAGCCTTGATAAATTTTCCAAGCGGCGACGGAATCATTTTTTGTTTCGCCAATTCAGATATAAGGTTCCTGTAATCTTCGTAAAGTCTTAAAATGTTTTCAAATTCATAATTGACATATTTTAACATTTCTACTCTTTCCAATTCCATTATTTTCTCGGCAGATGATAATATATAAATTTACTCTTTGACAGAAATTCCATTCACTTTCTTGAATCGTATCACGTTTTCCACAAAGCTCTCGATTTTCTGCTCGTGGCTTACGATGATAAGTTGCTTTACATTCAATTGCGCAAGAACGTCGCGCAGCTTGTCCAGTTGCTGGCTTGAAAATCCATCAGTGGGTTCATCGAGAACAACGATGTCTTTCGTCTTTATCTTGCTCAGAAGGGAATTAATGACTTGATTAAGAGCCAGACGATACGCCAAAGCAACCGCGGTGCGTTCTCCTCCCGAGAGATATGAATAATCCAACTCATAATCCTGCTGCTCAATTACTGGAGTGAAATTGTCGTCGAGCCTTACATTGAATGACTCGGAGACAAGCATTGAAAACCATTCCGAAAACAACTCGGAAAATTGCTTTTTCAATTTTATCATCACGTTTCTTTCTATTGCAGAAATCAAAACAGAAAAATTCTTGGAAATCCAAGATTCAACCTCGGCAAGATAATTCAGCTGCCTTTTTATTTCCGCCGTTTTCTTTATTTTTTCCTTCAGTTCCTCGATTTGCCTGTTGAAAAATTCAATTTCTTTTTTTAATTCAGCCGTTTTTATTTCCGCAAGTCTCTCTTGTTTCATGGCAATGTCAAACGCCTTTTGCTTTTCTTCATGCAAAGAATCGAATTTTTCCAATGTTTCAAGCAATTTTTCCAAAGAGGATATTTTTGCCTGCAAATCTTTTATTTCCTTTTGAATGAGAAAGTTGCTGTTTTTCAATTCCTCAATCCTTGATTTTTTTTCGTTTATGTTTTGAAGTTTTATTTTAACAATGTTGCAATCCTGGATTTTTTTCTCTGTAAAATCGATTTGCATGTCAATCTCCGAAAGATGTATTTGCGCGTTTCTTTTTTCCGAATTCAAAGCCTCGATTTTTTTCAGGTTTTCCAAAATGCCGAGATTTATTTTGGCAAGGATGTTGTTCTTGTAGAGAACATTGACTTCCTGAAGACATGTCGGACAGACATCGACGCTGCCTATCCTTGCTTTTACCTCGGCGTTTTCCTGGTTTTTTGAATTGAGGGAATTTATTTCTGCTGAAATCTTGATGAATAAATCATTCAAATCTGTTTTCTGCCTTTTTGTCGTTTTTAATTCCTCCTCAAGTTTCAAAATCTCTGTTTCGTCAAACCTTGCGTCTTCCGATTCCTTAATCTGCAAAGACAACTGTTTTGTAGTTTTCTCGTTTCCTGAAATCAAATCTTCCTTGTTTGAAATCATTATTTTTGTTTTTTCCACCTCTCCTTGGATTTTTGATTTCTCGTTGATTTTTTCCTGAATCAGGTCTTTTTCCTCCTGAATTTTTTTTCTTTCCTCTGCTTTCAAAAAAAATTCCTTTTCAACAGAAGCAAGATTGTAATGCTTTGATTCAAGTTCGTTTTCTTTTGAAACAAGTTCCAGTTTATCCTGCTCCAAATCCAGGACAAGATTTTCCTTAATCCTTTTTTCCTCCCTTATTTTTGAAGCCAAAACAGAGGCATTCTCCAATATTTTCTTGTACTTGTCAATCCCGAAAATGTGCCTCAACGTGTTGACTCTCATCTCGGAATCCTGCAAAATTATTTCCTTCATTTCCTCCTGCGGCGTGTAAACCGTGAATTTGTAAAGAAGATTTTGTTTCTTGGAAAATTCCTTGGGATAATTCAAAAGTTCAAGGACGCGGCTTTTCAGTTCCATGACAGATATTTCCTTTTTCTCATGGTTGATTGTTATTGAACAGTCTTCCTGGGAAATTGATTTTCCTCTTTTCAAAGTCCTTTCTATCAGAATGTTTTTGTCGTCGATTTCAAATTCCAAAACCACGGAACCTTTGTTTTCCCCGTTTCTAAGCAAAGAAGAGCCTTTTTGTCCCGGCTGCAAACCGAACAGTGCGAATTCTATTCCAAGAAGAATGGAAGTTTTCCCGGAGCCGATGTCTCCCGAAAGCAAAATCGAGCCTTCCGGGAATTCCACTTCCTGATTCTTGTAACTTCTTATGTTTTCCAAAATAATTTTTTTCAGTTTCATTTTAAATTTTCAAAATAAGGCTATGTCTTTCCTATGGTGAAATCCTCCGGGAATATTTATTTTTGAGGCGGCTTGATACGCCAAGTCTCTGGCTTGGGGCAGTCCGCGAGAATAACTTGTTACATCCAAGACTCTTCCGCCATTGGTTTTCCATGAGCCGTTTTCAAATTTTGTTCCGGCATGAAAGACCTTTATTCCTTCAATTTTTTCCGCTTCTTCAATCCCAGAAATAGGCAATCCAATTTCATAATTTTCAGGGTAACCTTTTAATGCAAGGACAACACAACATGAAGCGCCATCCTTCAAATCCAATGATGATTCCAAAACTTTTCCTTCCAAAGAAAGCTTTAATGGAACATATAAACTGTCTTTAAGCAACATCATCGCCGGTTGCGCCTCAGGATCTCCAAATCTTGCATTAAATTCTATAACCTTTGGACCATCTTCTGTCAGAATCATTCCGACATAAAGAAAACCCCTGTAATTTGTTCTTCTTACAACCGGAATCATTATTTCTTCATTTATTTTTTTCAGTAATTTCTTTGAAACAAATTGTACCGGCCCGTAAGCACCCATGCCTCCTGTATTTGGACCAATGTCTCCGTCATTCAGTCTTTTGTAATCCTGGAAGGCAACTTTAAAGGGCAAAACATTTTTTCCATCGGCAATTCCAAAAACAGAAAATTCCTTTCCATATAATCTTTCAGCAACAAGTATATCCTTGCCAAATTTTCTTAAAAATAAATTCAAATCCTCCATGGCTTCTTTTTGGGAATTGCAAACTTTTACCCCTTTTCCTCCTGCAAGCCCCCTGTATTTCAGAACAGGCTTTTCAAACATCTTAATCGCTTTTTTAATATCAAAAAGATGAAAACACTTTACAGAACGCGCCTGCGGAATTCCAAGTTCTTCCATCAAATCGTAAGAATAAAATTTGTCAGATTCAAGTTTTGTCATTTCCTTGGTTGGTCCGAAAACATTTTGAATCCCGTTCATGTTCAAAAAATCAACCATTCCTCTTTCCAAGGGTTCCTCTGGACCAATAATAGTCAATTCAATTTTTTCTTTTTTTATCAGTTCCGCAACCTCTCTTGAAGTTTTTTCCGGAGCAACATAAAGAATTTTAGAATCTCTGTCTTTTGAAAGATTCCAGCCTAATGCATGCTCTCTGCCACCTGTTCCGACAATCAATATTTTTTTCATTTTTCAAAACCTTAATATTTTTCTTGATTCGTCCAAAATTCTTGATGAGAAAGTTTCGGAAGTTTCCCCTTCCTGCTTTTCTATAGCAAGTGAATTCATCAATTGAGGAATAAAAGAATCAAAAGCAGAGGGATTTTGAGAGGAATAAAGTTTTATCGTTTCCTCCTCGACATTCTCGGATTTTTCTATTTCCAATTCCATTTCAATTTCTTTTGTTTTAAGGTTGTGGGTGTTTTTCAGCAGAAAATAAACACCTTTTCTTTTTGCAAATTCCTCTATTTGAAAAAATTTTATCTGGTTTTGCGGACTTTCAATTTCCCCTGAAATCCTCAATAAAATTATTTTGTCATAAACGTTTCTTTTGTTCAGTTCGGAAATTATTTTCTCGGTGGCTTCGGAAGAATTGTTGATTTTGATTTCAATTCTTTCTGTTTGTTTTATTTTCAGCTCAATTCTTCTCAATGGAACTTCCGAATTGGAATCATAAATGCAAAAATGCCCGTGCTTCAAATTTTCGAGTTCTGCGAAATTGTTCGGAAAAACAGGACCGGGATAAACAAAGCTTTTGTATTTAAGCAAAATGTGAATGTGCCCTAATGCACAGTAATCTGTTTCAGGCAGCGAATCCGCTTTTATGTAATCAATCGGCAGGTTTCCAAGAGTTTCAACAGCCTTGTCAATTGTCGTGTGAAGCATTAGGATTTTGAATTTTCCGTCTGAATGTTCGAGTTTTAATCTTTTCAAATCTCCGACGTCAAGCCCGGTTTTTTTTCCGGGATAGCCGTAGAAAACAACGTCTCTGAATTTTGTCGGCTTCAATAATAAAACCGAGCCATCGTCCTCAAAAACAGAAACGTTTTTGCAGAAGCCGGATTTTTCGAGAACATCGAGAAATGTTTTTCCGGAAACGGAATAGTCATGGCTTCCCGAAATCAAAAAACATGGAGTTCCAGATTCCTTCAATTTCTTGAATTCCGCAAATGTTTCCTTGAGGATTTCTATCGAGGGATAGGCTGTATCGAACAAGTCTCCTGCAATGAGAAGAAACTCGACTTTTTCCTGAATCGAAATGTCAATGGCTTTCTGAAACGACTGGAAATTCAATTCCTGCATCGGCTTTTGCTTCCATCCTCCAAGATGAACGTCAGCCATATGCGCGAATTTCACCATAAAAATAATTTTAATAAGAAATATATAAATATAGTTGTGGTGAAAAAGGAAAGTTTAAAAGTGTGATGGAAATGTGAGAGTATAACCAACCCCATAACAATATTGAAAATTCTAATGAATGCAAATGAATTTGCAAGATTACAAGAAATGTGGCGCCATGATTTTTTATATAGAGGAAGAGATTATAGTCTTGGATATATAGGGGCAAGATAGATAGGACAATTGTTAATTATTCTAACCCAAGATATGCAGGTGCAAAAAGGGCTCTTGAAATTCTAACAAGAAACTCTCAATAAATTTCCCAAACTCTCAGTTCCTCGAAGAATAATTTTTTGGAATCCAGGATTTTTTTCCTAAATCCCTGAAAATTTATTCCTTTTGTCAAGGAACTTGAAACGAGAAAGATTATTCCGTTTTTTGCAAGATGTTTTTTAGCTTGTTTCAAAAACCTATTTGTCAGTTCGCTTCCTTTTTCTCCGCCGGTTGTTGCAACTCTTGAATCCTTTGGCTCTCTTGAATCCAATGGAAGATATGGTGGATTGAAAATAATCAAATCAAATTTGCCTTTTACATTTTGAAACAAATTTGAATGAGTGCATTTTAATCCAAGTTTCTTGCAATGTTCCACTGCTTTTTTATTGATGTCAACGCCAAAAATATTTTTAATTCCCAAACTCTTCAATGTCAGCAATTGAATTCCAGAACCGCAGCCAACTTCAAGCGATTTCAGATTTTTATTTTCTGCGATCAGTTTCGGAATTTGTTTTTTTAAAATCCTGGTCAGCAAATACGAGTCTTCTCTTGGAATATAAATTTCATTCATGTTCCTATCAAGTTGTCAAAGAAATTGAGAAGAGTGTCCCTGAAAATAAATATGCTTGTCAAAATGCCGAGAAGAACAATCAAAACAATCAAAAGAACGATTATGAGAATTGTCCTTAAACTTGTTTTTTCCCTTGTTTCATAGGCGGAAACTTGCTGAACGACTTTCGGCTTTTGCGGCGTGAAAAAACTTGGCTTTTCTTTTTGTTTTTCATTTATGGGTTTTAAGCCGGGTTTCGGAATTATTTCTTCAACTTTTATTGGTTTGGGTTCCGGTTTCGGTTCTGGAGGTTTTATCTCTATGGAAACAGGAATTTCAACCGGTTTTTTTGAAATAGGTATTGGTGGAACTTTTATCTCCTCAGGTTTAGAGGGAATAAGAGATTCCTGCTGCGAAAGATGAATGCTCAAAGCCCTTGCAGCCGCTTCGACATCTGATTTGTTGTAGCCCGCATTGTAGAAACTGTACATCGCCCTTTCCAAACTTTCACCCTTTGACATCGCACCTTCCAAACCGCGAATGATATCTTCCTTCACCATTTTACTTTAAATCAAAGATTTTGCAATTTAAAAAATTAGGGGTTTTGAAAGAATATAAGAAAAATATTAATTAAGTTGACTAAACACATAATTAGTATAAACAAGATATGGTGTTATTGTTGAAGTTGCTCCGGCAATCATCCCTGAAAAAACAGCTCAACGGTAATTACTGTTACCAAGGTTATCCAAAGAATTTTTCTTTAGTCTTTCTTTTATCCTTTCTTGATAATCTTTGCTTGGGCTAATATTTGATAATAATTTTCTAGCCCATCGACAAACCCTTGTTTTAATATTTTTCTTTCCATAAAAATTCCTGTAAATTAATATTTATAAATCTTTTCAAATACTTATTTTTTCCCCGTCCTGCATCAGATGAAAATTCTTGTCCATTTTGTAGCCGAGTTCTTTTCCAAGTTCCCTCATGGGAAGCAATTGCTGATAAGAGCCGTGGGAAGGAATTACATGCTCGGGATTCAGCGTTTCAATCAGTTCTCTTATGTCTTCCCTTCCTCCGTGCCCCGAGACATGAACTTCGTCGAAAATCCTGACTCCGTATTTCTTGAATCTCTTGTCCATCTCCCCCTTGTTTTTAATGTTGATTGGAACCGGAATTGTCTTCGAGGAAAAAACAAGATTATCTCCCCTGCGAAATTCAAACGGAAGTTTTTTTCTCGACAATCTTTCCAAAATGCTTCCCGGTTCTCCCTGATGCCCTGTGCAAATGACAAGAAATTTGTCTCTTTGACTGCTTATTTTTTTCAATGCAGAGGCAACCTGATTTTTGTAAGTCACAATTCTTACTTGGTTTTTGAAACTGAAAAGATTGATGTCGTTTGACGCCTGCGTGTATCTGTTCAAACTCCTACCTATGAAGAAAATTTCCCTGTCGAGTTTTTTTCCGAATTCAACAATGCTTTTCAATCTTGCAATGTGCGAGGAAAAAGTCGAGACAAAAATCGCATTTTTGCTTCCGTGCATTCCGGAGAAAATTTCCTTAACCATGTTTCTCGCCAGATTCTCGCTCGGTGTTTTTGTTTCGGAACTGCAGTAAAGAGAATCAAGAATTGCAACCTTGATGCCTTGTTTTGAAATTCTTTTCAAGGCGTTGTAATTCGGCGGACTTTCCAAAACAGGGGTGTTGTCAATTTTGAAATCGTTTCCATAGACGACAATTCCTTCTTTGGTATGCAAGGCAATCATTGTCGTGTGAGGTATTGAATGAGTCATGTGAATCAATTCAACCTCGTAATCTCCGGATTTTCCATTTATCGTATGAGATGAATCCGACTCAATTGTGATTATTTTGTTTGGGATTCTTTTTTTTTCGTCTTCCATTGTCCGTTTCAAAACAGAAATAGTGAATGGAGAGCCAAAAATCGGACAGTTGTATCTGTATGCAATGAAAGGCACGGCGCCAATATGGTCTAGATGCCCATGAGAAAGAAAAATCGCCCTGACTTTATTTCGCAATCCAAGTTTGTCAAGAATCAAATCATCGGGCAATGCCTGCTTGCCTCTCAATTGCCTTTCGCCGTAATCCTGGATTTTTTCCTCCTGCAACTCAATCACGGCGGGAATGTACAAACCGCAGTCGAAAAGAAAAACATCATCTTTGATTTTTACAGCAGTCATGTTTTTTCCGACTTCGCTGTAACCTCCAATGCTAAAAACTTCCATTTTTTTCACCTCTATGAAAAAGGCGAAAGTGGTTTAAAAGTTTATACTACAATAATTTTTATAAATAAAATCCTGCAATGATTTTTATGTTATTGTGGAACACATGGGATGATATAAGAACTGTTGATGATTTGGTGACGGAAAAAGAAAAAGCCTTGACGAAAAAACTTGAAGAGGAGGTAAAAGTAAAATGTCCTCATTTGAGAAAGGCGGGAGATTCATTTTATTATTGTGGAATTCTCGCGGAAGATGCCGAATTAAAAATTGAGCCGTTAAATTCAGTCATATCCGCTAAGCAATCTCCGATGGAATTAAGCTTGTATTGTATGGATGACGATGGTGATGAAAGATATAAGATATGCATACATTATAGGAATAGAAATACAAGATAATTTTAATAACTCTTTTTTCTTGTTTTATTCATGAAAACCCTGAAACCGACAATGCGTGAGAATAAAAGATATCTTCTTGTTATTGGGAAAAACTTAAGAGAAAATATTGAAAAAGCAATTCTTGATTTTCTTGGGATTTTAGGGATGTCAAAATCAGGATTGAGTTTCATCAAGACTGAAAATGAAAGCGCGATTATTTGCATCAACAGAGAAGTGATTAATGAAGTCCGCGCGTCGCTGGCTGTTTTTCCCGAGAAAATTGAAGTGAAGAAAGTCAGCGGGACGTTGAAGGGATTGAGAGGAAAATGATTATATAATTAAAGTTTTAATCTCAAGACAGAAAAATTTATAAGTAAGGAAATTCTTACTTATTTATGGAAACTAAAATTATCAAAGTTACAGATAAAGGGCAGATTTCGTTACCTATTAAAATTCGGGAAATCTTAAATATTGAACAGGGAGATGAACTTATCATAACACAGAGCGATAATTCCATTGTAATTAAAAAGCTTAGGAAAGAAGATTTCTCTGATTTGTTAAAACATTCTGAGAAAGTAGCCAAGAAATTATGGAATAATAAATACGATGAAATATGGAATGATGTATGAACAAGGAGAAATTGTTGTTGTGCCCTTCCCTTTTTCTGATTTAAGCAACATAAAACAAAGACCTGTTTTAATATTGTCCAAGGATATTGCCAATAAGACATCTGATGACGTTATTACTTGCGGAATTACTTCAAATTTGAAAGACGCAAAATATTCTGTTTTAATTGATAATAGTGATTTGAAAAATGGCAGAATACCTGCAAAAAGCAGGATTAAGATTGACAAATTATTTACTCTGAATAAAAGCATTATCAACAAGAGAATTGCTAAAGTAAATAAAATAACTTTATCAAAAGTAAAAGAAGAATTTTCTAAGTTAATATAACAAAATATCTATATGAATTAAAACAAAATCCGCGAAAAGAAATCAGGGCACATCACCTTCATGGAAAGTCAGCGGGACGTTGAAGGGATTGAGGGGAAGTCACAAATAATTATTTTTTGAAGTTGCCCCCTTGATTTTCAGCCAATCTTTGTTCTTTCTGATTCTTTCATTTGTTCTCCATATTTCCTGAAGAAGATAGGGGTCATACTCGTGTTCTTGCGCAAGTCTTATCAATGCTTTCAAGTCCTTTGGAAAACATTTGCCGCCGAATCCAAAATCGCCGTCGGGACCTGGAACTTCTATGTTGCTTCCAATTCTTTTGTCAAGCAAAATTGCATTCTTTACAATATCATAATCCACGCCGACCGCCTTGCAGATTTGAAATATTTCATTTGCGACTGTAACTTGAGAGGCAAGGACGACATTTGCGGCATATTTTATCATTTCGGCTTCTTTTCTCGTTACTGTTGAATATTTGGCGTTTGGAAAAAGCGGTTTGTAAATGTCACGCAATTGATTTGTGCTTCTTTCATCATTGGCGCCGATTACAATCCTGTCAGTATTTTTCATGTCGTCAAAGGCATGTTTTTCCCTCAAAAACTCCGGATTAAACGCAAATCTAAACGGATATTTATATGCCAATTTGTCCGTGGCTCCGGAAACCGCGGTTGACCTTATTACAATAAGAATGTCTTGCGGGTTTCTTCCTATTTTAATCAATTCTTCAATCAATTGGTCCATTGAATTATGTATGTCTGAATAGTCTATCTCTCCCGTAATTTTCATCGGCGTAGGAACGCAAATGAATATCACATCGGAATTTTTAACAAGATTGCGCAAGTTTTCCGGAGAATTGTGTTCCTGCTTGAATCTATCATATAAGAATAATTCATGGACATTTTTTAGGACTTCCGCAGTAGCCCCGCCAACAATCCCGACTCCGACAACACCAATTTTCATTGAAGCAAACAGAAATTATTATTTATAATAATTTGTGTAAGGACACACCAAAAACCTTTTAAATTCCCCATTTCTATGTTTTTTGTACGGAGAAAGAAAAGGAAATTTACACATTATAAATTTCTCTGAAATTAGAAAATGAAAAATAAATTTTTCAAGCATACAAAGCGATTAGCATTGCGATTCCCATACGCATCGGGGAGAAACAAAGCATCGCAACAGGAGGTTGCATAATGACAGAAGTCAAAATAAAAAATAGGAATTTTTTATAATGGATTTACCTATGGATATGCAGCATCAGGCAATGGGCTATGACAGGACTGCCACGATGTTTTCTCCCGAAGGAACGATAATTCAGGTTGAATATGCGGAAAAGGCGACAAAGTGGGGAAGTTCCAGCGTCGGCATGGCTTGCACAGACGGAGTTTTCATTCTTGCGGACAAGAGAATAGACGACAAATTGATTGTTTCAAAATCCGCGAACAAAGTTTACGAAATCGATTCGCACATAATTGCCTCAGCAGCAGGCGTTGTCGCGGACGCGAGAGTTCTTGTTGAAAGGGCGCAGGTAATTTCGCAACAACACAGGGTGACTTACGATTCTCCCATAGAACCGGAACTTGTCATAAAGGAAATCGCGAACATAAAACAGCAATTCACGCAATACGGGGGCGCAAGGCCTTTCGGGGTTTTCTTCATGCTCGCGGGAATGAACGGAAAGAAACCGGAGTTGTACGTAAGCAATGTCTCCGGAAATTATTTCTCGTATCACGCGAACGCAATCGGGGAAAACGACGACAAAATAAAGGAAAAGCTGAGGGAAGTTTACAAGCACGACTTGACGATAAAGAAAGGCGTCAAAACAGTTCTTGATGTTTTCAAGGAAATTCAAGGCACGAAATTCAACATCGAGAAATTCGAGGTTGTTTACATCGATGATAAGGGAAAAATCACAAGACTCGAGGGAAACGAATTAAAGAATTTTGCAAAGTAATATGGGAAATGAATATATATTAAGAGTAGAAATAAAACCTCGAGAATATGGTAACAGAACAGAATTTTTTTTAACTCATAATGGAGAAACCCTAGATTTAGAAGCAAGAGAAAAATTACCTATAAAAATTAGACAAGAAATAGAAAGTATTTATCCCGTATTTAATAATATAATGTTTAGCAGAGCAGGGAAAAATTTAGTTAAATTAGAAGCTGTTTTTTCAGGGGAAGATTCAAAATGACGCAAACAACCGCAAGAATAAAACAGTCTGGAAAACATTTTGAAATTCTCGTTGACTTGGAAAAGGCGATAAATTTCAAGAAAACGGGAAAAGGAAGCGATTTTCTGGAAATCGACAAGATTTTTTCCGACAGCAAAAAAGGATTCACCGCGAAGGAATCTGATTTGAAAAATTCTTTCGGAACAGACGACATTTATGAAATCGCGCAGAAAATCGTGAAAAGCGGAGAGATACTTCTAACCCAAGATTTCAGGGAAGAAGAAAAGGAAAAGAGAATAAAACAGGTTGTTGATTTCCTTTCTAGAAACGCGATTAATCCGCAAACGAGAATGCCGCACACTCCAGAGAGAATTAAATCGGCGCTTGAACAATCTCATGTGAATATCAAAAACGTCGCAATTGAAAATCAAATTCAAGAGATAATTTCAGAGATAAGCAAGATCCTTCCCATAAAAATAGAAACGAAGAAAGTCAAAATCACGATTCCAGCGATTCATACCGGAAAAGCCTACGGGCTTGTCAATCAGTATAAGGAAGAGGAAAACTGGCTTTCAAACGGCGACTTGGAAATCATAGCCAGCATTCCGGCGGGATTTATAATTGATTTTTACGACAAATTAAATTCAGCGACGCACGGCGCGATTTTGACGGAGGAGATGAAAGAATGAGCTTAAAGAGTTTACAAATAGTAATAGAAAGTTCACAAACTCAAACAGAAAGATTAACTGAAAAATTAAGAAATATTCCCGCATATAAATCTTGTATTAATAGCGAAATTCCCACTAATAACAAGAGTTGGTGCAGTTATTATAAGCAAATGTTTGCCGGAAGATGCAATTTTAATTGCGAAAGTTATCAAAATAAATTTTTGGAAAAAGCGGCATAAGATGAAGATTGAATATTTAGTTTTCAAGAATGATGCGCCCTTGTCAGTGTTTGTTTTTGATGCCAAAACATACAAATTTTACAAAAATTGTGTAGAACTTGAAAAGGATACAAGAAGTTATAATTTAAGATATAGGGGAATAAGAATGGCTGTAAGAAATGCTTTTGATGACTCCGGGAAGCAGGCAGAAGTTGAACTTTCAGGAGAAAGAGAAACGATTGAAAAATATGCTGAATTCATGCAGAGTAAATTTGGAGTTAAATTAAAACAAAAATGAGAAAAGTGATAATTCCCGGCGAAGTCATAGTGAGCGGAGAAAGTTATCTTCCGGGAGACGGAACGGAAAAAAGAGGAAATGACATAGTCGCGATAAAATACGGGCTTGCGGAGGAAGCAAACAAACTCGTGAAAGTAATTCCTTTGTCGGGAGTTTACATTCCGCGAAGAGGAAATCTTGTGATAGGAAAAGTCGAGAACATCACATTCAACGGCTGGGTTATAGACATCGGAACTCCCGAAACCTCTTTTCTTCCTTTGATGGAAACTCCGAGATTCGTGAACAAAAACGGGCTGGATGAATTTCTCGACTTGGGAGACATGGTTGTCGCGAAAATAAACGAAATAACAAAAAGGGGAATTGACTTGACGACGAAGATGCACGGCTTGGGAAAAATAGAAAAGGGAATCACGATGGAGGTAAATTCAAACAAGGTTCCCCGTGTTATCGGAAAAGAGGGGAGCATGATAAGCATGATTAAGGACGAAACAAGGTGCAACATAACCGTCGGACAAAACGGAATCATATGGATTCAGGGAAACAATGTCGAGGACGAATTGTTCGCGAAGAAGGCGATTTTGCACATCGTCGAGAAATCATTTGTCGAGGGATTGACGGAAGAAGTAAAAAAATGGTTTGAGAAAAATCGGAGGGGGAAATGAAAATAAGATTGGAGTATGAAGATGGAAGAGTTAATGCAACAAATTTGGAAACTAATGACCAATTAATAGAAGAGGTATTATCTCCATCATTCAAGAAATATTATACTGGGATAAGAAATGTTTATAAGAGACATATGGAGAGAATATCCCGAGCATCTCCAGATAGAGTTATTGTCGGAGGACTTGAAATTGAAATTAAAACAGAGGCAAAAAAATAAAATGAGTCTTAGAAAAATGTTATCAAGAGTTGGAGATTACTTATTTCCTTCAAGTGGTTATACGCTAATGTTGATTGATGAAGGGCCGAGTGGAGAACTTATTGGCGGGACAGTAATAGAAAATGCTGGGGTTGCAGCCGCGTGGTTTATGAATCATGTTGAAGATTTGAAAAGAAATAGTGAACAAATCTTTCCTTTGTTAAAATACGATAAAAAGAAAAGTGTTAATCAGAGGAGATTAAATGAAATTAACCAAGTATCTAGACTTAGCCAAGAAGACGTGGCGCAACTTTATTTTACGTTGAAAGATAAACAAAGGAGGGTTTACGATTAAAATGAAAGAAAAAGATTTCAAACGCCCCGACGGAAGAAAAATCGACGAGACAAGAAAGATAACCGCGAAAGTTGGAATCATAGGAAACGCCGACGGCAGCGCGATGTTTTCATTCGGCGACACTATAGCAATCGCCGCCGTCTACGGACCCAAGAAAATGCACCCCGCGCACCTGCAAAATGTCGCAAAGGGAACATTGAGATACAATTACAACATGATAAGTTTCTCTGTTTCAGAAAGAATTCGCCCAGGACCAAGCAGAAGAAGCATGGAAATAAGCAAGATTTCAGAATGGGCTCTCGAGCCTGTTGTTATGACAGACAGGTTTCCTGGAACAGTGATTGATGTTTACGTGAGCATCATTCAGGCAAACGCATCGACAAGATGCGCGGGAATAAACGCGGCAGCTTTGGCTCTTGCGCACGCGGGAATTCCTATGAGAGACATTGTTTCAAGCGTTTCAATAGGAAAACTCGACAAGCAACTTGTCGTCGACGTTGCAAAAGACGAGGAAGACTGGGAAGAGGGAGAAGGAGCCACAGACATTCCGATAACGATGACATCTGACGGAAGAATCACGCACATTCAGCTTGACGGAAAAATCGAGACAAAGCAATTGAAAGAAGCAATTAAAATGGCAAGAAAAGCCTGCAAGGAAATTTATGAAATCCAGAAAAAAGCCTTGAAGGAAAGTTTGGAGGAAAAATAAAATGGATAAAGAATATTTGCCAAGCAGGAGAGAAAATTATTACAAATTAATGTTAGAATTATCTGCTGAAGATGGGGACATAGAAATGCTAAGGAAATTTCAATCAAAATTAAGAAATATAAGGCAAAATAAATACAGAAATTTTGAAACAGAACAAAGTCAGGAGAGATTTGTATAATGGAAACACCATACATAACAGGAGAGAGAATAAAGGAATACCTCGAGCACGGAAAAAGATTCGACGGAAGAAAGTTCGACGAATTCAGGAACATAGAAATAGAAACAGGGATTTCAAACAAAGCCGAGGGAAGCGCGCGCGTCAAATTGGGAAACACGGAAGTCATTGTGGGGGTGAAAATGGATTTGGCGGAACCTTATTCAGATTCGCCCGACAAGGGAAACCTCATGGTTACGGCTGAATTGCTTCCATTAAGTTCAAAGAGATTCGAGCCGGGACCCCCAAGCATCGAGTCAATAGAACTTGCAAGAATAATCGACAGGATGGTAAGGGAAAGCAAGTTCATCGACTTGGAAAAATTGTGCATAAAGGAAGGAGAGAAAGTCTGGAACATCTTCATAGACATTTATTCAATGAACGCCGACGGGAATTTGCTCGATGCGGCGGGAATCGGTGCTGTTGTCGCCTTGAAAAACGCCAAAATTCCAAAGTACGACGAGGAAACCGGAAAAGTCGTCTATGGAGAATGGACGAAAGAAAAAATTCCGACAAAAAAGGAAATCCCATTATCAATAACAATCCACAAGATCGGAAGCCATTTTCTCATAGACCCGAGCCAGGAAGAAGAAGACATAAGCGAAACAAGAGTGACAATCGGAAGCCATGAGGGAACAATTTACTCGATGCAGAAGGGGGATCATTTCTCATTAAGCGTCGAGGATTTTGAGAAGATACTTGATTTGTGCGAGAAAGTCTGGAAAAAACTCTTTTCAGAAATTAGCAAAGATTTAAAATAATATTTTTTGATTTAATAAAGACAATAAAATGGAAAAACAAAAACACGAGGAATTCACGAGATATGAAATCGCAAGGATTTTGGGAGCAAGAGCTTTGCAAATCGCGATGAACGCGCCGATATTGATAAAATTAAGCAATGAAGAAATGGAAAAAATAAGATACGATGCCTTGAAAATTGCGGAGATTGAATTTGAATCGGGAGTTTTGCCTATTTCCGTGAAAAGACCGATGCCAAGAAAAAAGGAAGAAAAATTAAAGAGGGTCAAGGAAAAAACAAGCGAGCAAAAAGTCGAGGAAAAGGAACATGAAGAGGAAGAGGACATAGTGAAAGAGGGCGAGATAATGGAACTTGCAAATCCCGACGACGAAGTTGAGGAGGAAACCACGGAAGAGGCAGGGGAAGAGTGATTAATTTTTGGTTGTTAGAAAAATTTATAAATAGTTATATGTTATACATTATATGAAAATTATAACAAAACCAAAGCAATGGGGGAATTCTCTGGGAATCATCCTGCCCAAAGAAATGGTGAGAAGAGAAAGCATAACCAAGGAAACAGAAATAACCGTGGAAATTGAAAAAGGAAATCCTATAAAAGAGATATTCGGTTCTTTGAAAGGTTGGAAAATAAATGCCCAGAAATTCAAAGATGAATTAAGAAAAGAAGAATTTCAATTGGAAAAAAGAAAATGGAAACACCTGAAACGTTCTTCTTAGATAGTTATGCTCTGATTGAAATAATAAAAGAGAACAAAAATTTTAAGAGATTTGAGAAAACAATAAATTTTACAGGCATTATGAATATGCTGGAAGTTCACTATTCCGTAAGCAGGGATTTTGGGGCAAAAAGGGCTGATGAAATTATTGATCAGATAAAAACCATGAAGATTAATATTGAAATCAAAGATGTAAAAGAGGCATCGAAATTCAGAATAAAAAATTCTAAACTAAGATTTAGTTATATAGACTGCCTTGGATATATTATGGCTATTAACAGAAATTTTAGATTTGTAACGGGAGACAATCAGTTTAAAGATTTTGAAAATGTTGAGTTTGTCAAGTAAAATTTTTTATCCATTCAATAAATCTCCTGGAAAAAAATTATATCTGTATTCGTGAAACAACGGAATTACTTCAAATTCTTTTATAATTTCCTTGAATTTGTCCCTGAAATTTCTTGTAATCTTTAGCATTTGCTCTTTGTTCTCGACTTCAAATTCACTTTCAAAATCCCACAATCCAACAAGTTTTATCGCCCCGACAATATTGGCATTTGATTTAACATGATTGACAATTTCCTTTTCTTTTTGCTCTGTCAAATTTTGGAATTTTATCAATGCCTTGTATCCTGAATAGCCAATATTTTCTAGATGAATCAAAGGTTTTGTTCCCTGTATCAATCCGGATTTTTTCATTTCTTTTATTCTCAATAAAACAGTATTCGGACTTATTTTCAATTTATCTGCGATTTCAACAGAATTAATTCTTGCGTTTTCAGAAATTAAATTCAATATTTGTAAATTTGTCTTGTCTGTTGAAATCGTTTCCCATTTTCCGCCGAAACCGGAAGATTTTATTTCTGTCCTTGCTTCTTTTATAAAATAATCTCTTCCAAAATAAATAACTTCCAGCGTTGTTAAAATATCATAATTTTGCATTTGTTTTGGGAATCTATTTACAAATTCTTTCATAATATTATTGTAATGAATTATGTTTTTCGCCGTGAAATTTACAATCAAATCCCAACGCCCGCCACATTCCACAAGCCAGAGAACATTTTTATGTTTCATCAAGAAATTAATTATCTCTTTGTGTTTCTCTTCTGTAATATTGCTCAAACGAATCATCGTCCTGTAACTTGTATAACCTAATTTTGCAATGTCAATTATCGTGTAAAATCCTCCCAAAATCCCGCGTTCCTCCAAAGACTTCAGCCTATAACTAATAACTTGCTGGGAAGTTTTGAGTTTCTTTGCAATCTTCGAAAGTGTTTGCTCTGAATCTTTTTCCAACTCGGACAGCAATTTCAAATCTATTTTATCCAGTTTGCTCATATTTTGTATTATTCCTATTTTATTTATAAATCTTACGTTTTTACAAAATATACAAGAAAAAGATTTTATATATTCCTATTTGTAACCACTAACAAGGAATTAAATCCGAAGATAAAAACAAAAATATAAAACAAGAAAAATGACAAACGAAAGAAAAATCACAAGAAGAACAGCTTTGAAAGGACTTGCTTTAACAGCAGGAGCTTTGGCTGTTCCGAAAATTGCTGAAGATAGATATCAGCCATCTTTAGAAGAATCATTAGGAAGATTGCCTGAAGCTAAAGGACGTTATGATAAGAGAGAAGCTTTTGAATTGGCAGAAATAAAAATACATCCAAGAAAGGACAATGAATGGGGATTTACTCCATGGTTCTCCGATTTTGACTTAGATAAAGAATACACTCTCACAGGATATGTTTCTGGATTAGAGACAGACGAAGATGGAGAGATGACTATTGAAATATCGCCAGAAGTAATAAATGAAAACGGAAAGATGATCCTGAATAGAAGTGCCTTTACTCATAGAGAATGGGACAAATATGGACCGAACATCTCAGTTAAACAAATAATAGATTACAAAACTATTAGGAAATTATAAAATGACAAAAGAAAATAGATTGAGATTAAATGTCAGATTTAAGAGGAATAAAGAAGCCAATTACTTAAGAGATTCGCTTATATCTCATCTACCGACAGAGAGATTTGTTTATTGTGATGCAATAACAATGAGTATTGGTTCTCCTTATTTTATTGAAACGAAAGAAAATGCCGCTAGATTTCTTTTAAGAAACTGGATATATGAAAGCCATTTTGACAATGATGAAATGAACAAGATCTACCCTGATTTTATACCCGGAAATATTGAGGGCCGAACGAAATTAGCAAAAAATATCCCACAAAATTTAATAGATAGGGTGGTCGGAGAAACATTTATTGGTCGTGGTTATGGTATGTTTAAACATATTCCTTTAAGAGATGTTTGGAATATTTATGTTAATGCAAACAGATTTAATGAAATTTTCCGATATAAAGATTGGGAAGGTTTTAAGGAATTAATGAAAGAGAAAAGACATCTTTGGGAAGATGCTATCCTTCCTTGATAGAATAAAATTCTAAGTAGATTACATTTAAAATAATCACCTTTAAAAAGTTCTGAGAATTTTTTATTTCATGGTTGTCATAAGAAGTGTTTCTGCGAAATCCATTTTTGATTCCCGCAAAGAGAAGACAATCGAAGTCTCAATAAAAACAAATGTCGGTGAATTCAAGGCAAGCGCGCCGAATGGAAAGTCAAAGGGAAAACACGAAGCAAAATCTTACAAGAAAAATCTTCTTGGAGACATTGAAACGTTAAAAAAATTCTCTGATTATTTTTCAATGGAGAACATAGATTTCTTTGATGATTTGAAAAGAATTGAAGATATTGTTTCTGGTAATGTCGGGGCAAACACTTTATTTGCATTGGAGTCTGCAATTCTTAAGGCAATGGCAAAAGAAAAGAAAAAGGAGGTATGGGAAATCGTTGATTCCAAGGCAAGAAAATTTCCTAGACTTGTCGGGAATTGCATTGGCGGAGGAAAACATTCCGGCAATGAAAAAAAGCCTGATTTTCAGGAATTTCTTTTAATTCCAAATGAAAAATCAACAAAAGAAAATTTTGAATTGATGAAAAAAATCAAGGAAAAAGTTGAACAAGATTTGAAAGAATTTGACGAGAAATTCAAAAGCATAAAAAATGATGAGTATGCATGGGAAACAAGCCTGAATGAAAAAGAAGTTCTTGATGTTCTTTTGAAATATGAAATCCCGCTTGGATTGGATATCGCGGCATCGAGTTTTTATTCAAGGAAAAAATATCTTTACAAAAATCCCATGCTGAAAAGGGATTCAGGGGAACAATTCAGATACATTTCAAATCTTATAGAAAATTTTGACTTGTTTTATATTGAAGATCCTTTTGACGAGGAAGATTTTGAAGATTTTTCCAAGCTGACAAAAAAATTTGCAAATAAATTGATTGTCGGCGACGATTTGACAGTCACGAATCCTGAAAGGCTTGAAAAAGCAATCAAGATGAAAAGCATAAATGCATTGATCGTAAAGCCGAATCAGATAGGAAATTTGACAGAAGTGAAAACAGTCTGTGAATTGGCGAAAAAATATGGAATAAAAATAATTTTTTCCCACAGAAGCGGGGAAACAAATGAAGACATTCTTGCCGATTTGACTTTCGGATTTCAGGCTGATTTTTTGAAATGCGGAATCGCTGGAAAAGAAAGGGAAGTTAAAATAAAGAGATTGATTGAAATTGAGAAAGATTTAGCGAGATAATAATTTTCCTGCAGGAAGTAATTCTTTTCTCAATAAAGTAAGTCCTGCTAATTTATCCAAACTTCTTTGATCTCGTTCTGAAAGCCCATTTGTGGCATTATAATTCAATCTCCTAAAACAAGAATTGCAATAAGTTTTTTCTGGATTAGGCAATCTGTGCCCCCTAATATCGCATCCAATGTATCTTTCATCTAATTTTCGGATGAGTTCGTCTTCCATCCCTCAAATAAATATCAAGATTATTTAAGAATTGTTATGTTGACAAATAACTTTAAAAATCTATTTTCACCACAGTTCTAATGGCAATTATTGATGAGATTAAGGAAAAGGTTGAAGAGGGTTTGGAAAAAGCAGAGGAAGTTGTCGAGGAAATTGTTGAAAAAATAGAAGGAAAGAATAAAAAGAAAATTTCAAGGAAATCCCCCAAGGCAAAAAAAGAAGAATTTTCCAAGGAAGAGGAAAAACTTGCGGAACTTGAATCGCTTGAAACAGAGATTTCGGGAAAGGAAAAGAAAACAATCGAGGAAAAGAAAAAAGAACTTATAGAAAGGGCGAAAAAACTCTCGGAGCAGATTTTGGAACCGAAGACAGAAGAGCTGAAAGAAAAAGTCAAGGCAAAGAAAAGAACAGAAATGCTCATTCCCCTTGAAGAATATGTCAAGTCAGGAATTTACATCGGCAAAAGAGCAGTGACTCCCGACATGAAACCCTTTGTTTATCGTCGGAGAGCGGACGGCTTGGCGATTTTCGACACAAACATAATCGACGAGAAAATAAAAGAAGCCATAGAATTTATTTCAAAGTTCAATCCGGAGGAAATAATTCTCGTGTGCAAGAGGCAAACCGGATGGAACGCCGCGGAGATGTTTTCAAAGTTAACGGGAATAAGAGTTTTCACGAAAAAATATCCCGCCGGAATCCTGACAAACACAAACCTTCCGACATTCATGGAAAATGAACTTACAATTGTTACTGATTCATGGCTTGACAAAAATGCATTGCATGACACCCTCAATGTCCACAAAAAAGTTTTGATGATTTGCGACACGAACAATTTTGCAAAGGGCGCCGACAAGGTAATAATAGGAAACAACAAAAGTTCCAAGAGTTTGGGCTTGATTTTTTACCTGCTCGCAAGAGGATATTGCAAAGCCCGAGGAATCGACGCAATCGACAGGATTCCCGACATGGATTGGTGGATGAAGGAAGAATTGGAGGTGCCTGTTGTGTATTAAGATGGTTTATGATTATAAAAAACCAATAGAATATGAAGTTGAAGTAATTATAGGTGATGAGATATATTATGGATTTATGGAGTTAAATTCAAGAGTTCCTGTAGAAATTGATTTACCAACGATTGAAGGGATGGGGAGAAGTCCTAGAAAAAGGGTGTTAATTGGATATAATTTCTCTAAAAATAGCAGAACGGGGCTTGTACCAAGATACGATGATGAAGTCAGAAAATGTGATGCAAAACATTGTTTAACTCACAATTCAACGAGAGTAAGATTAATGCACAGAAAAGGAAGACTTGCAAAACTTCTCAATTAAAATGGAATTTTCCACAATTTTAATAATAATTTTATTTCTCTTCATAGGAATAATTATCGGACACATTATCGGAGTCATGAGAAGAGACAGGCATTGGGAAAATCAGCTACCGATTCACAGGCAGGATGCAATCGCAAAATCAAGGGCGACGCTAGGAGGTTTATTTTCAGAGCAACTCGCTCCGTATCTTCCTGATTTTCCTTACAGCCCGAGCGAAGTTCGTTTTTTAGGAAAGCCGATTGACTTTCTTGTTTTCAAGGGCGCGGACAACAAGAATATTGAAGAAGTTGTTTTTGTCGAAGTCAAATCAGGAAAGGCAAAAATAAACAACCACGAAAAAAATCTTAAGGAAACTATTGATAAAAAGAAAGTGCGATGGGAAGAATACAGAATTCCGGAGGATGTGACGGGGAAGAAAACTGAAGAATAACGAAATGTTTAAAAATAAGTCCGACTTAGTCGGAATAAGTTAAAATGGTTAGAGCATTAATAGAACTTGATGAGAATCTTAACAGGGTTTTGAATCTGATAAAAGCCAAATATGGTTTTAAGGACAAATCCGAGGCGATAAATTTCGTAGTCAGCAAATATATTGACGATGAAGCCGAGCCTGATTTGAGACCCGAATTTATTGAGAAAATGAGAAAAAGGCAATTGGAACCGACTATAAAGATTACCAATTTCAAAAAACATTTTGGTTTGAACTAAAATGTATTCTTATGAATTAAGGAAAAATGTTGAAAAGATATTCTTCAAGTTAGCCAAGAAAAATTCCAAACAACTGATGATAATAGAGAATAAAATTCAAGAAATCAGGCAAAATCCGCAACATTATAAGAATTTAAGAAAACCGCTGCAACATCTTAAAAGGGTTCATATTGACAAAAGTTTTGTGCTTGTCTTCTCTGTTGATGAAAATAAAAAACACATAATAATTGAAGATTACGACCATCACGACAATATTTACAAGCGGGGAACGTGATGTGAAGGAAGAAAAATAGAGAATAACAATTCTTAAAAAGAGCAAGAATATAAAAAAATATGACAGATTATAGAATAAGTATTGTTAAAACTGACGAAGAATATTTAGTTAATCATTATTCAAAGAGAAAAGATGATTTTCTTCCGACTTTTGCAGATGTTGTTAATCGACTTTTTGGATATGGGGCTGTAACTCATTTAGAAGAACCTCATTTGCGCGATTTATCTCCTAGCGAAGAAAATACAGTTAGAATGATAAGAAGTAATATTTTAAAGTTAAGTTCTTTGGAAGATGAATTGAAAAAACCCGAAACGTCAATTAAACCTTAAACAACAACCAACTCTTTACTTCTTAAAATCCAATGCAAAATCTTCCTCAAATAAAATTCTTTCAACTCTTGCCGTAAAATTATGAAACCATTTATCCATCTTGTTCAATTTTAAAGTGTCCATAACATCTGATTCAGAAGTAACCATCCAAAATAAATCGTAAAGATTATGAAAATCTTCTGGCTTTAATTTGAATTTTTTGGATTTTTCCTTGACTTCTTTATCATATTCCTTCAGTTCTTTTTTTGTTATTCTTTTCATCAATCTTCATTGAGGATTTATGGCCTCAAAGTTGATTTTCACAGGGATTTTAATAAGATTTATTTATAAAAATTTATCTTAAATCGGCTTAATATCTAGAGGAATTTTTATTTCAAGTTGTAAGAGAATTTTATTCAAAATACCCAATCTTTTGCTAAAATTTATAATCCCGATACTTTTAATATCATTTGTTTTTATGTCTCTTCTAACAAATATTCCCTTTTCTATCTCACCGGCTATGCATTTAGAGGACTTTCCAAAAAATATTTCTAAAAAATCCGCTTCTTTATCATAATAAATCTCATATATTTCTTCTTTCATTTTATCCAATCTTATCTATAAAATAAGACGTGATTACAAAACCGTTGCCATTTAAATATTTAACGACAACCAATAAAAATCTCTTAGGAAGAAGTTTATTCTTATAATATTTATAATAATAAATAACGCCTTCCTCGTAATTTTCTATTTTATCTGGTTTATTTAATGTTTCAAGAATTAACTCTTTGTCTTCTATTTCATAATGTTTTTTTCTGATTTTTGACCAAATCTTTTTTGTCAAACGGATTTTTCTTCCGGTTTTATCTATGATTTCAAAGATGTAATTCATAAAGACAATAAATTTAAATATATTATAAATCTTAAGAAAGCATGAATATTGAATTGAAATTAAATCTATGCAAGTTGATTAGTTTTTCTAGTTTTAACTCAGAATTCTATTATCTATAAGCCGATTGATAAAATTTCTCTCCCCATAGCTCAAGGGCAGAGCAATCGGCCGTAGCCCGATGCGTGCAGGTTCAAGTCCTGCTGGGGAGATTTACACTTTAAAAAATCATTTTTTCCTTTCAAAATTATTATTTCACGCTTGCCTTCTACTCGTGCCCCGACTTTATATTAATAAAATAAATTTGCCAAAGTCAAAGCACTCGGCTCGCTTATTGATGAAAAAGATTAATGCGAAAATAATTTTCACGACAATTAATAGTTAATAAAATTATGATTATTGATTAACCTTCTTTAGGGGCGGGTGGGCGGGAACAAAATTATATCTTAAAGAAAAGCCAGGATTTTCCCGGCTTGTTTCCAAAATTCGTCTTAACAAGAACATACAATCCATGAAGTTTTTTTCCGTGGATGAAAAATTCAATTTTCTTTTCATCTTTTATTTTTAATTCGTAAAAGCCTTTGTCCCAGATTTCAACTTTCCCTGCTCCGTATTCTCCTTTTGGAATTGTTCCTTTGAATTTTTCATATCCGATTGGATGGTCTTCTGTCATAACTGCGAGACGTTTTATTCCCTTTGTTTTCGGTGGCTCTTTCGGAACAGCCCACGAAACCAAAACACCATTCATTTCCAGACGCAAATCATAATGCAATCTCGTTGCGGCGTGTTTTTGAATAACATAGATTAATTTTTTTGAAGAAGATTTTTTTATTTTCCCAGACGGCTCGGAAGTTTTTTTGAAATCGCGTTTTTTGTTGTATATGGTTAGAGACATCTTATTTTCTTAGAAATTTTTTAATTTGCCCAATAAATTCTTCAATATCAGGGATTAATTGTTCTTTTAACGATTCAAAAACCATTTTGTTGTCTATCTCTCCATATTCGTGCGCAATAATGTTTCTCATGCCTTTCGCATCTTTCAGCCTTTCCTTAAGTTCGTTTGGAATAATGTCCGCCCCATTCAAAATGTCAAATGCCTGTTTATCTTCTTCAGGAATTTTTAATTTATGCTCTTTTATTACAAGAAAAGCCAAATCAACCACCGACCCAATTATCTTTTCAAAATATCTTTCGCAAGCAGCCTTTGTTTTAAATTCGGATTTATATTGTTCAAAATCGGAAGGAATTATCTCAGACAGTTCATTAAGATATTTTCTCGCTTCATCAATTTTATCTTTTATTCTATTCATTTTTATAGATAATTCTCCCTTTATTTTTAATTTCTTCTTTTATTTTTTTAGGAAGGAAATTGAAAACTTGAATGTCAATCTTATCGGGGAGTTTTCCCATAATATTCTTCCTGAATTCAAACGCCTGTTTTTCTGTTATTTCATCAAATGCGACCGCGATGTCAATGTCTGATTTAAAAGTCAGCTTATTTTCAATCACGGAACCGAACAAAATAATTTTTTTTATTTTTCTTATCAGATGATGCCTTAAAATTGTCTCTTTAGCCCCTTTAATCAGGCGCTTTATTGAAAGCCCTTTTTTTAAATCAAATTCGTCTGAAAATTTTGAAACCTCTTTTATAAAAAGAAATTTTTTCCTTATATCTCTCGAAAGCCTGTTTTTTTCAGATTGTGTCAAATTGATTCCATTAATCTGCTTTTCAATTATCTTCAGTTCCCTTTTTCCAAATATCTTTCTTGCATCTTCGTTTGCTCTTAAAAATTGAATTAAATCCATTATAACCTCAGTAAGGGTTATTATAACCATAATAATGGTTATTTATATATCTTTGGGTTCTTTTGCTTTGGAGAAAACACGTTTTTTATTGTATTCTATTAATGATATAGAAAAATGTTGGGAAGAAATTATATAAATTTACGCTCGGCTTTGCCTCGCTTATTACTATTACTACAAATCCATCTCCGACAGGATTTTCCGCCGAAGAAAAAAATTAAGCTGAAATCATCCTATAATTTAAAGTTAAAGTTTGCACAATAAAACTTTTTTGAGCAGAGAAATATGATGAAATCTATTTTGTAGCGACATCAATAACGCGAGCACGAAAGTGGAAGCGTCAGGAAGCAAAAATTATGTATCCTTCTCCACTTTCGTTCCGCATTCATGGCAGAATTTTTGCGAGGAATCCAAAACCGTGCCGCAATTCTTGCACTGAACAATTATTTTCTTTTTTTCTATGATTGTTTTGTATCCTGATTTTCCGGAAACGACTTTTGAAAAAATGTCGAGAAAGTCTTCTGATTTCTGAATCTCTTCCTGCTCTTTTTGCCTGTCGTAAACATCTGACATTTTATTTGAATATTTAAGGAATTTAAAAAGATTTTTATGGAACTTTGTTGATGTGTAGTTTGAAATATATATCCTAAAACATATATCTTTTTAAAGCAGATTTTTAATGGAATAATATGGCTTCGAGAATGCCAAAAGAAGGTTTAATTTGTAGGATAAGTTTAGCAGACGGTTCTATGGATGTTAAAAGAATTTCAGATAATCGAGAGGTTACTACAGCCCATGATAAAGAAGCCCTTAAAACTTGCGCGGATGAAATTATTATGGAGGGCGAACAAGGAAATTTATTTTATCAAAAAGTAATAGATTATGTTGAGTCTGGGATGAATGTAAATACTAGAATAGTTATTTATGGAAAAAAAGATTGGAAGAACCGACCAAATTACATGAAAACGCTTTCATTTTAAAAATTATTTCTTGCAAAAAGATTTTTATACAATTCAAAACAATAGATATTTAAATAAGAATATTTCTGAAAAAATAATGGAAATACAGGAAACTTTTCAAACAAAAGACTTGGATGCCAGCTCAAGGATTGAAAAAAATCTCGCATTAAGATTTACTGATTTTTTAGCTCCTGGTTTTAGTCTAAGGTGGTTTAATGAAAGAACAAGGCAAGACATAAAAAGTTACAATCGTCTTCAAAAACTCAGGCATGACATCCAAGGAGGAATATTATTGGATTATCCTGTTTATCTTGCGACGGGAATTATTTATGGGTTAGCAGAATATCTTCTTTGATAATTCTTCTTATGTTTCATCGCCGACTACTGATCTTTATAGTGTATGAGAAGAATTTAATTTATGAAACAAAAAAGAATACACTCGCCATTCGGCTCACTTATTGATTGCTTCAAATCAGATTTCGTCATGATTTTCCGTTGAAGAAAAAAATTTAGCGGAAAAATTTTGTAAAGTTTGGAGCAACATTGATATTGCGAACGAACGCCAAAAGAGAAAAAGTTTATAAATAGAGAAAATTAGGAAAAGTTATGACAAATGTAAACGAAGAATTTAGAGCAAAAGTAGAAGAAGCATATCTTGCTAAATATCCTTGGAAAGCCCCTGGTGTAGCAATTGGAACAATAACTTATGGAGATATGTATGATGAGGTTCAAGGTTCACTTAGAACTGAAATAGACCACCGAACAATAGAAGAATTACCAAGACAGAGGATTACTATTAATAGTATTTTTTCTTATTAAAAATTATTTTTCACAATTCAGATTCAACATTTCGTTGATTCATATTAATTCTTCGGATTTCTCGTCGGATTTCACGAAAGATTTATAAATGATATTTAAGAAATAAAAATATGGTGGAAATAAGAAGAGGTATTATGAAAGACGGAAAACCTATAAATATTTATGAAAGATCTCAGGAGGCATTTTACCAAGCATTTAAATATGCTGACGCCGTAACAAAATTCAGAAGAAAGGCATTTGGATTTCTTAAAATTAATTTTAGTCCTTTGTTTCATAGTACTACCAAGACTTCAGAAGAATTGGCTCGTTTATATCTTGAAAGTGGATTAGTTTCTTCAATGGAAAATGCAAGAGAACTTTTAAAGAAGGATTCGAGAATTTTAGATGATGGAGAGTATACAACTGAGGTTAGAAGAGTATCTGTAAATGGAAGAGAAGTTTACAGAATAAGAGATACTGGTTGTTTAGTACCTTAACTAATGTGAAACTCCGTTGGCTAAAGCCAACGGCGTCTTTTCGTCTTCAATGAAAAGTTGAATGATGCAAATCCTGATTTTTCACGTATTCAAATCAGAAATAAAAATCTTGTTCAACAACGCCATTCATCCACCCCTTAAAAGAAGGCGGATTTCTGGCTAAACTTTAATTTTTCTCCGTCGAAAAAACCGCGAAAGATTTATAATCGCAAATCGCCGTTTGCTCAAATAAAATTTCTTTTAGAAATGTTTATAAACAACTTTCCTCTAAAAAAATTGTTAAAATGGAAATGATTGCCTTAGCAAAAGAAAAAATCTTTAAGGTATGAGGTATGCAAGTCACAGTTATAGTTCTAAAGCCAATAGTTAGGAGCGACAAATATTGATTTCTCGTCGATATCTTACCGATTTCAGTGAATTCGACACGAGGAAAATGAAATTAAATCCAGTTGATCCTGCTGGCGGCTGCGGCTCTTTGGTTTGCAATTAGACATGCAAGTCTTTCGCAAGAAGGCGAACGGCTCAGTAACACGTAGCTAATCTGCCCTTAGGTCAAGGATACCCTCGGGAAACTGAGAATAATACTTGATAAGAGACATACCCTGGAATGATTTGTCTCACAAATTCGCGCCTAAGGATGAGGCTGCGGCGGATTAGGTTGTTGGCGGGGTAACTGCCCACCAAGCCGGTGATCCGTAAGGGCTCTTAGCGGAGAAGCCCTGAGAGGGAATCTGAGACACTATTCCCAGCCCTACGGGGTGCAGCAGTCGGGAGTTTTCTTCAATGCGCGCAAGCGTGAAAGAGCGAACCAAAGTGGTTCTCATTGAGAATCTTTTGCCAAGTGCAAAAAGCTTGGCGAATAAGGACTGGGTAAGACTAGTGCCAGCCGCCGCGGTAATCCTAGCGGTCCAAGTCGCAGCCAACATTATTAGGTCTAAAACATCCGTAGCTTGCCATGCAAGTCTCTTGTGAAATCCGGCATCTTAAGTGTCGGGCGCGCAGGAGGTACTATATGGCTAGAGACTGGAGAGACGTAAAGAGTACGGTCAAAGTAGTGGTAAAATACGTTAATCTTGGCCGGACTTACAACAGCGAAGGCACTTTACGAGAACAGTTCTGACAGTGAGGGATGAAGGCCAGGGGCGCAAAACGGATTAGATACCCGTGTAGTCCTGGCAGTAAACACTGCACACTAAACATCGGGACCTCCTCGAGAGGTTTCGGTGCTGAAGGGAAGCCGAAGAGTGTGCTACCTGGGGAGTATAGTCGCAAGGCCGAAACTTAAAGGAATTGGCGGGGAGACACTACAACGGGTGACGCGTGCGGTTCAATTAGATTCCACACCGTGAACCTCACCAGGACCGACAGCAGAATGAAGGTCAGTCTGAAGGGCTTACCTGA
>JACOYL010000006.1 GCA_016181895.1 Candidatus Pacearchaeota archaeon | reverse complement strand
ATGATTTTTGTGCCTGAATTTTTTCCCTTCTTTTTCATACGCCACTTTGTTTTTTTCAAAAGCTTTTTTCGCCCAAACCTCGTCGAGAAAATAATGATTCTTTGCCAATTCCTTGTCCGCATAAATCATTTTCAATGCGATTATTTTCAATCCCGCGTCTTCAAATCTTGAGATTATTTTTCCTGAAATTCCCCTTTTGACACCGTCGGGTTTTATCAAAACAAGAGTTCGTTCTTCCATAAAGATGTGTTGAAAAAGCAATTTTTAAATTCTTCTCTCTGACATTTTCAAAAAAAAACATTTATAAACCCCTGATAATTTTACATAATTAACAATATTAATTGTTATTGAGGGATAAAAGAGGATGAAGATGAATTTTGACACAAGAGGTTTGATGAAAAGTAATGCCTTTCATTTGGCATTGATTTTGGTTTTTGCGGTTGCGATTGTTTTTGTGATGAATTTTACGGATGCTTACGGAAAAACAACTGCTACTGTTAACATAACTAATCAAAGTGGAACAAATGGTCCGGTATACCTTACTATTAATGAAGATGTCCAATATATTTATAATTTAACCATTAATCATACTTCTGAAGGTGGTCCCTCGAATCTAACTCAGGTAAATGTTAGTCTTTGGACGGATTCTAATTTCACTATTAAAAGTAATCGTACAGGAAATATTAGTGATACTCGATTTGGTCCTGATTATTCTTGTGACGTTTGTATTTATTTCTCTAATATTAGTAGTACTCTAACTTGGAATGCAACAAATCTTACCAGTGTTGTTGTTTACACTAATGCTACAATAACTAGTGCTACAGTAACTAGCAAAAACTATTCTTTCTTTACGTTTAATGCAACTGCTTGGACACCTGGGCTTTTTAACCTTACTATTAGGTTTCAACATAATAAATCAGCATTTTATAATGAAACAAATATAAGTATTAAGGTTAATGATACTACCGCTCCCTATGAAATTAATATTACAAATACTAGTAAAGGAAGAATTTGGGCAAATGGTAATTATTCGGGTTCGGTAGATTTTAATGCTTCTGTTTTAGATAATTATCTTACAGGGGCGGGAATTTCAACCATTGGGGTAAGGGTATTTATTAATATCACAAACTCTTCTGGTCAGCAAAATGCAACAATTACACTTTCAAATGTATCTGGGAATTATTGGAATGCTACAATAAACACAAAGCAATATCCCGATGGAATTTATAATATTAGTGTTTGGGTTAATGATACAAGCAATAATTTAAACAGCAGCGCTTCCAGTTCTAATGTTACATTCGACAACACAAAGCCAACAGCATCTGCTGTTTGTTCTCCTTCACAAGTAAATACGGGAAATACTGTTACTTGTACATGCAGTCCAAGTGATACCCTTTCTGGGGTGAATAGCAGTGCAACGTCAATTACTGCAAATCCTTCAACAGTGAATACGGGAACATTTACAGAATCATGTTCTTTTGCAGACAAGGCTGGAAATACTGCATCAACAACAGCACAATACACTGTTGAGCAATCTGGAACAGGGACAACAACAACTTCTGGAGCAACATCAAGCGTTCAGGTTCCCGTGACACAAACAGAGACAGCAAGCACTGAAAAATCTCATACGTTTGCAAAGATAACTCCGGGAGCAGCTGCGATAAAATCTGATTTTAACACGGATGCCGGAGTAAAGGAAATTTCAATAGAAGTCAACAATGAAGCGCAGAATGTTGAAATCACCGTCACAAAGCACGACGGAAAGCCTGCGGCGGTTTCCGTAGCAAGAGAAGGAAGTGTTTACAAATACTTGCAGATAGAGGCTACAAATCTTGACGGAAAACTGGACAAGGCAACTGTAAAAGTGCAGGTTGAAAAATCGTGGGTTTCCTCGAATGTTGAGGACAAAGACGATGTCGCCGTATTCAAGTTTGACGACGATTCTGAGTTGTGGAATGAATTAACGACAACTTATGACAGCGAAGACGATACCTATTATTATTATACTTCAGAAGTAAGTTCATTCAGTTACTTTGCAATCGGAGAAAAAGTTGTTGAAGCCGCTGAAGAGGAAGTAACGACGACAACGCCAATTTCTGAAAAGAGCAGCAAGTTGTTGTGGATTGTCATTGCAATAATACTTCTTGCGGTAATCATCGGCGGCGGAATTGCCTGGAAGAAGAAAAAAGGACAGCAGTAAGAATTCAAATTAATAACAATAATTCTTTTAAAGGCTTTTTTCAATCTTGAATTATGTCAGATACATTAAGAAATGAATTGGTAAAATTACGCTCGATTGTGGATTTAGTAGAGTTTTATGATTTAATGAGGGAAGATAGCCGCGAAGAAAAATTAAGAAAGATGAATGATTTGTACCTTTTTGGAGAAACCTCTGACAATGAAGAAGCCAATTTTTTATCTGCACGAAAACTTTTGGATAAAGGATTAACTGAGTGTGTTTTTGCTTCCAGCGCGCCAAAGGGAAATGGTTATCCGGGTTTTGACAGTTGGTCAAACAATCTTAAAATAAAATACAACATAACTCTTTTGCCAATTGACTTTTCAGACAATATCGGAATAAATACTTTGAATGAATCAGAGGCATTGGTTAAATATATTAGATACTCTTCCAAGAATGACTTAAGTTTATTGTACTTAATTGCTCCGCAATTTCATTTATTAAGAGCATTTATGACTGCCTCCAGTGTTGTTATTAGAGAGAATCCAGACATTAACTTTTTTGCATATCCTGGAGAAGAACAAGATTGGGATAAAGTTGTCCGACATTCTCAGGGAACGACAATTGGAAGAAGAATTGATTTAGTTAAGGGAGAAGTGGAGAGAATTCAAAAATACACTTCCAAAGGAGATATAGAATCAATAACGAGAATTATAGATTATATGGCTCATAGAAAATAATTCTTAAAAAATTACAAAATTCTTAAAAACTTAATTCTCTGATTTTATTAATGATTGAGGTGATTGCCGATTTTCAAATTCATTCGCGGTTTGCGAGAGCCACAAGCAAGGACATCACGATAGACAATCTTGAAAAGTGGGCGAAAATAAAAGGACTGGACATCATAGGAACAGGGGATTTCCAGCATCCGCTTTGGAGAAAGGAAATCGACGAGAAACTGAAGGAAGACGACAAGGGAATTCTTTGGACAGAGAAAGGATTTCCGTTTTTGTGGCAGACAGAAATAAGCCTGATGTTTTCACAGGACGGGAAAAGAAGGGCTGTGCATTTGCTTGTCTTTGTTCCGAACAGAAAAACAGCCGACGCATTCACAAAATATCTTTTGACTAAAGGAAGAATTGATTACGACGGCAGGCCTATTTTTGGAATGACGTGCGAGAATTTTACAAAGGACTTAAAGGAAATCGACGACAAAATCGAGATAATTCCCGCGCACTGCATGACTCCATGGTTCGGCTTGTTTGGAAGCAAATCAGGATTTGATTCTTTGAAAGAATGCTTTCGTTCACAGGTAGGAAAGATTTACGCTATTGAATCAGGCATGTCTGCTGATCCCGCAATGCTTTGGAGATTTGAGGAAGTTGCAGAAAACAAAGTAAATGTGGTTTCCTTTTCAGACGCGCACAGTTTTTGGCCTTGGAGAATCGGGAGAGAGGCAACGATTTTTGAAATTCCCGAACTTAGTTATGACAATATAATAAAAGCAATACGAACAGGAGAAGGATTGAAATCCACGATAGAAACCCCGCCAGCCTACGGAAAATATCATTATGACGGGCATCGAAACTGCAACTTTTCCTCTTCTCCGGAGGAAACAAAAAAACTAAAAGGAATTTGTCCTGTCTGCAAAAAACCGTTGATTATCGGGGTTGATTACAGGGTTGAAGAAATAGCAAAAGAAAAAAAAGGATTCAAGCCGGAAAATGCAAAGCCTTTTCATCACATAATTCCGTTGCATGAACTGATTTCTGTTTTGCATGGAACTCCGATGGCTTCAAGAAAATCATGGGAAATTTACAACAGAATGATTGAAAATTTTGGAAATGAATTCAATATTTTGCTTAAAGTTTCAAGAGAGGAATTTGTCAGAAAAGAAATCGATGCCAAATTGATTGATTTGATTTTAAAAAACAGAGAAGGAAAAATAAAAGTCAAGCCGGGTTTCGACGGGGAATACGGAAAGGTTTTGCCCGGAGAAATCCAGGGGAAATTGTTTTGAGATGTCGGAAAAGAAACTCTGGCTGGATGATTCTTGGGTGCCTGGCGACGATAAATCATGGCATTGCGTTAAAACATCAGATGAAGCAATAGAATTTCTGAAACATAATATTGTTGAACATCTGAGTCTGGATTTTGATTTGGGATTTACGCAAATGGAAAGAGTCATTTATGGAACCGGCTATGATGTTGTTGCATGGCTGGATAAAAATAGAAACAATCTTCCTTACATTGTTGAATTACATACTCATAACGATGACGGGCGCTGGGCAATGCTTACAACATTGATTAACATCGGATATGCAAGAGAAAGTAGGAGCCTAACAAGATGTAAATTACCAATTTCCATAGAAGAATGGAGAAGGGATTTTTTCAAAAACATTTAATTATCTTTCAGCGAGAGGGAAGTTGTTTTGTGATATTAAAAACCTTTTAAAGTAGATTTTGTGATTAAAATCTATGAGTAAGAATTATTTCATAGGAAATAATGAACATCCACAACATCTTTCCGTAGGAGCTGTTGTATTAAATAATAAAAATGAAATATGTATCCATCATTTCTTAAATTATCCATTACAAGATAAGGTTGTTGATTTCTACTTACTGATGCGAGAGACTGTAAATCCTGATGAAACTCTTGAAGAAGCACTTCATAGGGGGTTAGAAGAAGAATTTGGAATTAAAGCTATACTTATTGATTATCTTGGTTCAATCAAAAGCAAATTTCCGAGTAATGGAACAATGATTGAGAAAACAACTATTTATTTTTTGTGCAGATATCAAAGCCAAGATTTAAATCTAAGGGATATTAATGATGTTGAGGGAAAGACTAAAATCGAATGGCAATCTGCTGATTTTCTTATTCCTAAAATGAAAGAACAGGGGAAAAAATCCGGAAGGTCTGATATTGATGAATCAGATGTTTTGAAGAGATTGAAAAAACTAAAAATAATCTAATCTTATAATTTGTACGCTCGCCTTCGGCTCGCTGTTTGATGGCTCAAAATTCGCTCCGCTGAATTTTTCGCTAAGAAAATTTAATGTGTAAAACCACTTTTAATAATAATAATAATAATTTATGATGATAAACTTTTTTCTGTAATTTTCATTGGTTTCCCAAAATTCAGAAATTTATGGTGCGCATCTTTTGTTTTTGAAGAGCATTTTGGGCAAATTTCTTTCAGAGTGTAAGTGCTACAATGAGAACATTTACGAAGTTTCATTTAGAATAGAATTAATTGTATTATTTATTCTTTGTCCAATACTACTCTTCCATTAGAATCTCTCTTGGGATGTTGTTCAAATAATTTTCCTTCTATTCCGCATGGTGAATTCTCAGACATTCTCGCTATTGTAATGTTAAGCCCATATTCTTGATGCCCTCCTAATGTCCTCGTGACATCATCGTCGTGGCAAACCGGCTCAACAGAATCAGGACCTCCATAGTTGCAACTTGTACATGCAAGACAATAAGGTTGTACACTAAGTGCTTTTGAAGGATAAAACTCTTCTCTTATAAAATCTGAGTTGGTTCCCATATTCGTTGTAATTAAAATTAATATTTATAAGGATTGTCATATTTTACCGCTTATATTTTCATCCCAAATCTTTCAAATATTCCCTTAAAGATGGATGAAGTTCTGTTTTGAAATAATCCTCGACTTCACCTGGAGAAACCCATTTCATTTCCTCAAAATCCTCGGACGGTTTTTCTTTTCCGTCGATTAATTCGCACAGATAATATATTGAAAACATTTTTCCCTCGTTTCTAAAATGGGTTTCGGCGAATATCGAGCCGAGACTTTCAACCCTCAAGCCGGTCTTTTCCTTTATCTTGTTTTTAATTGCTTCTTCCAAATCGTCTTCATACTCTATTTTTCCTCCGGGAAAACACCACTTCAATCCGGAAATCTGCGCCTGTTTCTTCCTCTTTGCAATCAGAACTTTTTTTCTTTCGGTGTCGAATACAACACCAAGAGCAAGGTTCAACGGCGCCTCTTTGTTTATCAACTGACCAATCCCAGCCATGGTCTTTAACAGAGATTTTCTTTTTTAAAGGTTGTGATAAAATCATCGGGAAAATGGCAGAAAAACTTTTCTCTCTTTTACTTCTCTCTAATGCTAAAATCCATGCGATTTTCCCGCGCTTTTTTTTCAATTTCTTCCAAAACATTTCTCAATACGACGCTTGCCTTTTTCACGTCGTTGGATTCTGTTTTTATGGAATATTTTCCCGCGGCAAGATATCTTATTTCACTCCCGTTTACATTTTCCAAAACCTTTTTAATTATTTGAATTCCGTTTGGAAGTTCCGATTTAAGAAGAATTTCTTTTTTTAAAACAACTTTTTTTTCTTTTTGGAAATTCAGCATATCCATGATTTTTTTGGAATCTTTTCCGATAAGATTTTCAAGTTTTTTCGGATTTTCCCTGACTTCCGACACGAAATCGGAGATGGTTCCTTCAGCCAAGATTTTTTCCACAATGCCGTTTGTTTTTTCCCCGAGAACTTTTTTCAGAATGCTAAGATAAGCCCTTTCCTGGTTGTATATGTCCATGACCCCTTTTCTTTCCTTGGCAGAAACACGCCTTAGTGAAAGTTCCACGTTTCCTTTTTCAGAAATCCTCAAAATCTTGCAGACGATTTTCTTTTTCGGAACAACGTAATCCCTCAGATTTCTTATTCTTCCGGGAGCGATTTCAGACGTGACGATACTTCCGTCGATTTCTTTTCCGTTCGCGAGGACTTTTACAAATACAACAGTGCCTTCTATTCTTTCAACGGTGCAGAGAACATTGTCTCCTGTTTCCAAATTCATTCAAATCTTAAAAGAAAATCCGTTTTAAAGGTTTCTTAAAATTAATTTTCCATACTTTCCATTAATTCCCTGCCAAATCCGCAACCTTTCAATCCCATCTTCTATCCCAAGAATTCTTCCAAATTTTTCAGTGCTTTAATTTAGAAACAATTTAATAATTAATAATAAAACCACGGTTCATCAAATATTAACTGGGAGGTAAATTTTTGCATTGATTTCTTTCAAATAATCCTGTGAATTTGCTCTTCTCGCAAATCGGCTTTATTACTGAAATTTCTATTTTTTATTGAACTTGAAAATGTTTTTTTAAAATCCTGAGTTGCGCGAAAATCCGGTCCTTTTCCCTCATGGCTCTTTTGTCCTGCTTGTTTTTCTCAATGTGCTTCAATATTTTTTCCAATTTTGTCCGGATGTTTTTCATGTCGGGATTTTCGTATTTTCCCTTTTCCTTAAGAATTTTTGATATTTTTTTCCCGTGTTCTTTTGAATGAATTCCCTGTTTTCTTAAAGTTTCGCCGATTTTTTCAGATGTCAATCCCTTTTCCGAAAGTTCAAGAATCATTTTTTCAAATTCAGGGGCTGAAATTTTTTTGGAAACGATTTCTTTTTTCTTTTCTTCTGTTTTTTTCTTTAATTCAGATTTTTTGGGCATTGTATTATTTTGTGAAAATTGCTTTTTAAATTTGTTGATTTTTGATTTTCTAAAATTATTTAAATCCAGATTGTTTCAGGAATAAATGGGGAAAATTATAGGAGTGCTGAGCTTAAAAGGAGGTGTCGGAAAAACTTCCAGTGTTGTTGCATTGGGGGACGCAATGGCCGATTTCGGAAAAAAAGTCCTTCTTGTCGACGGGAATTTCTCGGCGCCGAACCTCGGACTGCATCTTAACATTGTGGATCCGGAAGTTACAATGAATCATGTTCTCGCGAGAAAAACGCATGTAAAGGATTCAATTCACAAGCTGGGGAAATTTGACATTATTCCCTCCTCTATTTTCAACAACTTGAAACTGAATCCGCTTGAAATGAAGGACAGAATAAAACCGTTGAAGAAAAGATACGATGCCATTCTGATTGATTCTTCTCCTTCCTTGAACGAGGAAACCCTCGCGGTTATGTTGGCTTCCGACGGAATAATTATCATGACAACCCCCGACATTCCTTCCTTAAGCAGCGTGTTAAAAATGGAAAGAATCGCAAAAAGAAGGGAGATTCCAATTCTCGGGGTTGTAATCAACAAGGCAAACAACAAGAATTTTGATTTGTCCTTGGAAGAAATCGAGGAAACCCTTGGAATTCCTGTTCTTGCCGTGATCCCATATGACATAAATTTTCAAAAATCGCTTTCGGAATTCAAGCCGACAACCCAATACAAAGAAAAATCAAAAGCAAGCATTGAATTCAGGAAACTTGCGGGAATTCTTTCAGGAGAGAAATACCTTGATACAAGCTGGCTGAACAAAGCCAGGAATCTTCTAAAGATTCCGCCGAAGAGGCAGGACATCAACAGAGAGATTTATTATCACAGGGTTTTTGGATGAAATCACTAATCAATAAAAAATCTTTTTTCTTAAAAATTCTGAAGGAAATTTCTGTTATAACAAAAGTAAGTAAAATTATTGCAATTATTAAGGAAAATACTTCATTGAACTTTATGAAATTTATAAAGAAATACATTGAGATAATTAGTATTAAAAATGTTGGAAATGTTAAAAAATATGCAATTGGTGACATAAATAAATTACACCAAAAATTGCTTCCGAATCATAATTCTTTTTTTGATATCTTCTTTTTTTACAGGCATTTCAAAATAGCCCTGCCAGGATTCGAACCTGGGTCTAAGGCGCCAAAGGCCTTCATACTTGACCGCTATACTACAGGGCTTTAAGAAGAAACAGAAAAATATTTTATAAGGGTTTCTAATACTTTTCCTTGTATCTCCCCCTTGATTCGACTTTCCTCATTTGCTCTACGACTTTTTCGCAATGTTTTGAGACTTTATATCCTTTCAGAACTTCATTAAAAAGAATTTTCCAGTTTTGAAAGTGTTTTGCTTCAAGTGCCTCTTTGAGAAGATGCAAATCCACGGCTTTGTCCTCTATTTTATGGCTTATGAATCCCAAGCCGAAGTCGATGAAGAAAACACTGAAAGAACCTTTTTCCCACCAACCCACCCCCAAGGAATTATTATCTCTAAACACTTCTTTTAAGCTGTTTTTAGATTTGTTGTTTTTATTTTTTTCTTTATTAAAATTTTCAAAATAAATCATGTTGCTTGTCGTCAAATCTCCGTGGATTATATTTGAATCGTGAAGTTTTGAAATGTTTTCTCCAATTTTTCTGCAGATTTCTTTTTGCTTTTTCAATGGAAATTTGTCAAGATTTTCAGAAAGCCTTTTTCCTTTGATGAATTGCATTTGAATTTCAAAATTGTTTTTCTTTATCCCCTCCTTCCAACCTCCAACCTCCAACATTTTGGATAAATCTTTAACATTAATATTTAATATTTTTGGGACATTAACTATTTTTGATGCTTTTTCCAGAAGTTTTGTTTCAGAGCGTGTTCGCAATTTCCTGATTTTTTCATCCAGTTCTTTAAGCCGATAGAATTTTGGAACGCGGCGTTTGATTATTTTATTTCTGCTGAGAATTATTTCCGCCTCCGCGCCGAGCTGGATTATTTTTTCCATTTTTATGATTTTACATGCAATTCTTTTTTCATTTCATTTATGACTTCACTTCCTGTTTTTTTTAATTCATCCAAGACGGCTTTCAAGTCACTTGTGATTTTTTCGTCCGCAATCCCGGATTCAATCATTTTTTTAAGCCCTGTAAAAATCCTCTTTTCAAGATTTATGAACCTTAGAACTTTTTCGGCAAGAAGATTCGTGTTAAAATAAAGGGGGCTCGCCATTATCCTGAATTTTCTCCGTCTTTTTTTCAATTCGTTCAGAATTTTTACAAACTCTTTTTTATTCTTGATTTCCGTTGTTCCGCCCATGATATTTTTGTATATTTTTATGTTTTCCTCGAGATTTTTTGCGATTTCCTCAAAATACTCCAGTTTCTTTTTAAAAAAAATCTCCCGCCTTTCATATTTCGCATTAAGCCTGTGATTCAAGTAAGGGCTTAAAAAAGTCCCCAAAATTATTCCGAGAAACCCTATTATCAATGTGACAATGGTTGTATTTTCAGCCATATACTAATTCTCGAATTCTCGTTTAATAATTTTGCTGTTCCTTGGGTTTTGTTTAAAAAAATCTGGAATTACTTTGACTTATCAAACAAGCGATTACGCATACGCATTGCGAGTCGTTGAATAAACAAATTGTCTCACTCGCAAACCCGTTCGCATTAATGCGGATATTAACATAAAACAGTGGATTTATGGTTATCATTCTGATTAATCGCGAGCAGATGCGAGCCAAACTTGACTTGGATTTCAAATTCAAATATATGTCGCTCATTAAACAAAGCATGTCCTTGGGATACAGCCGTCTTCAAACAAAACTTATTTTTCTTTTCGGGAAATAAATTACAAGCAATGCCAAAATCACTGACAAATCAGCAACAATGCAATATTTGCAATAAGCTTCGAGGACAAGCACCTGCAGTATGAGGAAATATACTGCTGTCACAGAGCCCAATATCAATGAAAATTTGAGAAACTTTTCTATTTTATCCGAATGCCTGTAAATTTGAACCAATGTTAAAACAGACAGGAAAACAAAAATGCCGACGCCGTAAACACTGTTTTTTATCCCAAAAGTATGGGCATAAACCGAATTCTGAACAAGCTCGCAACCTTCCTCAATGTTGCAGATTTCCGATAAAGGCTTGAACGAGAGGATTGCGGAACTTGTCAAGGCAATCAAAAGCAAAATCAGCAGCAAGATGTTTTTAGTGTTTTTCATTATATCATATTAAAAATTAGATTTAAATAATTTTTTTGTGTTGATTAAACGTCTAAAATAAAAGATGCGGGTTAAAATAAGACATAAAATTTTTTCTTGGATGAATTTTCCATTAGTTATAATTTAAACCCAAGATTTAAAATAAACAAAAATTATGGATATATATAACTTTGGTTAATCTGATAAAATGATGTCTTTACATTTAAGAATCAAAAGAATGAGACATAAAGAAATAGCAGGAGCCCAAGATTTAATTATTGAAGAACTTTATAATAAATTTAACAAGGCTGTTTTTCATGGCGGAACTGCTATTTGGAGATGTTGTCAGGGAAATATAATATTTAAAAAGCCTTTTGTCTATTAAAGAAAAATAATTTAAACTAAATGTTCATTTAAAAATATGAAAAAAGAAGTGATTTTTTTAGCTTTTTCCCTGATTGTAGTATTCATTACAGGTTCTGTTTTATCCCAAGGTTTTACAGAAGACGAAATAAACGCTTTTCTAAACAACAATGAATCTGTTTCTGAATTTACAGAAGACGAAATAAACGCTTTTCTGAACGACAACGAAAATAAAGACAATAAACTAATAACGAGTCCTGGAATATTTCAAAAGAACAAATTGATAATATTGGTAATTGCATCTATTATTACTGTCTTGATTGTTTTCATAATCCTTTTATTGAGAAAATTAAGACAACCACAATATAAACATCCACACAACATTTAAAAATATAGAGATTTTTACATGAAGATGAAAACAAAAAGAGGTTCACAAGTTCACTCGTTCTCCTCACAGGCTCGGAAAAGGGGTTCACATGGAATTAATGTTAATATCTTTTTGTCAAACAAAGTTGCATACACCTTAATTGCGATTTTGATTTTGGCAATTATTGGAGTGGGGGTTTATGCTGTTGATACGACAAAAGGATATCATCCGGCAAGTCAGGTAACTTCAGGAAGCTTTGATTCGGGAAATTTTGTTATTCCAAGCGGGGGTTTATCTGTTAGTGGCAAAGTCGGCATAGGGACAACAAGCCCGAATTATCCTCTGACAATAAAATATAATTCCGGGTCGGGTCAAATAGGATTGAAGAGAGCGGATGGTTCAACTTCAGCTTCTTTGTATGTTGCGAGTGATAATACTTTTACTTTTGACCAAGGAACAGGAAGTGGCGATATAAATTTTATGACAAAGGTAGCGGGAGGAAATCCAACAAGTGTTTTATTTATGGATGGTACAACCGGCAACGTCGGCATCGGGACGACGACGGATCCGGGGCAAAAACTCACGGTCAACGGCATCATTGAGTCTCTCTCGGGAGGAATCAAGTTTCCAGATGGAACAATTCAGACTACTGCGCCAGTTGGTGTGGGATGGACCAAAAGCGGTTCAAATGTTTATGTGACATCAACAAGTGACAGTGTCGGCATCGGAACGACGATTCCATCTACAGGAGTAACATTAGATGTATATGGTAATTCTATAATTGGGTCTAAATATGTGAGAATTCGAGACTTTGATACTGAAGCAGTTCCTGACACAGGTAGCCTGAGTTTAATTAACCGAGACAATAACTGGATGTTTTGGAATGGGGGCGTAATAATCGGACAATACGCGGATGGAGTTAGCTCTATTGGTTCAGGTAATTTGAGGGTAAAGGGAAATATTGCTTTTGGTGGGGAATTAAAGACTGGTTCTTTAACAATATATGAGAAAACAGCAGCTCTTTATACTAACAATTTGGGCGCGTATTATTGGGGTTTTAATGACCCTCCAAATGATAGTGATGCTGATAACTTGGGAGAATGTGGTGTGTATATTCATGGTGTTCTTGCAAATTATTATGATACAAAGAACAACCCTGCAAGGGGGTTAAGGGGTGTGGGCTTATTACACTGTAAAGCGGTTGGTACTGAGGAAGATATTAATCATTGTGGCGGTTTAACTAACGATGCAACATGGAGAAAATATAATTGTCTTACTGTATCTGGATAACTCTCTTTTCCTTCATTTTTGAAAGATATAAAAACCAGAATTTATTTGAGTTTTTATGGAATACAATCCCGAAAAAAGGGAAATAATTTTGGACGGGAAAGTTTTAAATGAGCTTGACAAATTCGTCATTGATTTCATCAACATCCTTGAAAAGTTCAAAGATTACGTCATTGTTTCCGGATATGTTTCAATTCTTCTTGGAAGAACAAGGGCGACAGAAGACGTGGATTTGTTGGTGCCGGAAATAAAATTTGCGGAGTTTGGCAAATTATTCAAGGAATTAATCAATTCAGGATATGAATGCGCAAATACCATGAATGTTAACGAGGCATATGAAATGCTGGATGATTTTGCGGTTAGATTCTTCAAAAAAGGCGCCCCAAGACCAAATATTGAATTTAAGATTATAAAAACAGACCTTGACAAGTACTCTTTTGAAAACAGAATAAAAGCAAGATTAAGAGAAAAAACTTTATTTATTTCTCCTTTGGAAATGCAAATTGCTTACAAATTGTTTTTGGCTGCAGACGGAAATTTTGAAGAATTAAGTTCTGACAAGGATATTGAAGATGCGAAACATCTTTATCTCTTGTTCAAGGATAAAATTAATAAAGAAGAATTGTCTGCACTTTTAAAGAGATTAAAAATTGAAAACAAAATGAAATGGATTGAAGATGAAAGCTGAAGATATAAAAATTAATCTGAAGGAGTTGAGGGAATTTAAAAAAAGAAATTTCAAGGACAGGCTGGATTTTATCAAGTTTTGGATTGATTACATGAAAAAACATTCTGACAAAGAATGGAGCAAACAACAGGCTGTTTTGATAGATTCGCAGATTCAAAATTCAAGAAATTTATTAAAAAAGAAAAGCAACCGAATGGGTTTTATAAAAAACAGAAAAAATGGAGCAAACAACAAACAAGATTTATAGATTCCCGGTTTGAAATGGCTAAAAATTTTTACAGTTCTTTGGAAAAAACAGAAGAAGGAAAAATATCCTTGCGAGACTTATTGAAAAGAGAAGAAATGGATTTAAACAAATTAATTAAGTGTTAATCTATTTTCCATTTTTCTTCCGAACTTTCAAAACCCCGTCTTTCTTCCTGAAATTTCTTAATGGAAAAATTTATAAATAATGGTATTATTAAATATTCATGGAAAAAATATTAACTTTTGACAAACAGGGAAGACTTTACCTTCCCGAAGAGTTAAGAAAATATTTGCAGTTTAAAACATTTATAGCCAGATTTCAGGGAAAAGGATTGTATCTTCAGCCAATAGAGGAAGACCCCATAGAATCCCTTTCTAAATTGGGAAAAGACAAATTAAAAGGAAAGCCAATAACTCAACTCAAAAAAGAAGCCAGAGCAGAAATAGAAAAAAATGCCACAAAAAATATACGCGGATACTGATTTCTTTCTGGCTTTGATGAAAGATTCAGACTGGCTAAAAGAAAAAGCCAAAAGAATTTATGAGAAAAATAAAGAAAATCTATTTGTTTCTCCTTTTACTATAACAGAAATTATGATGATATGCAAAAGAGAAGAAATTCCGGTAAAAGAGACTTTGGCGCAGATTTCAAGAATTGCAAAATTGGAAAATTTCTCCTGGGGTATCTTTTTCAGAGCCTGTAATTTTATGGAGAAAGGAGCCACTATATTTGATAGCCTGTTAATGTCTTTTTGTTCAGAAAATGACCAAATAATAAGTTCAGACAGCATCTATGAAAAATTTGGTTTTAGTGTTATTGAATTAAAGAAATAAACTTAGACTTTTTATTAATTTTCAAAACCTAATTTTTCTTCCGAATTTTTTCATGAGTTTCTGCATTTGCTTTTGGTTTAGCATTCCAGAATCCAAGTCCATCGAACTTCCAGATTTAACCAACTCGTTCAGCATCTTGTATTGCTTCAGCAAACTTCTGATTTCAGAAGTATTCACTCCAGCACCTCTTGCAATTCTCTGGATTCTAGAGGTTTGCCTTTCAAGCAATTCCGGATTTTCCTTTTCTTCAGGCGTCATTGATTTCAAAATATGCTCCCATTTTGAAATCTTTTCCTGCTGATTTTCCATAAGGTTCTCGGGAATTTTTCCTTCAATTTTTGAAAAGCCCGGAATCATTGACTTTATTTTTTCAAAACCGCCGATTGCATTCATGGATTTTACTTGTTCAACAACGTCCTCAAGATTCAGTTTTCCTTCCGAAATCCCGGCCTGAATTTTTTTCTGTTTGCTTTCATCGGCAACTGATTTTACTTTTTCAAGCAGGGTTTCCAAGTCACCCATTCCCAAAAGCCTTGAGAGAAATTGTTTTGGATTGAATTCCTCAATGTCATTTATTTTTTCTCCTGTTGTTATGAAATAAATTCCCGCGCCGCTTCCAAGTTCCCCGCAAGCTGTTAAAGCTCCACCGCCTTTTGCAGTACTGTCCATGCGGGTAATTATCACTCCCGAAATCCTTACGGCTTCCTTAAATTCTTGAGTTTGTTTTTTCGCAGCCTGCCCTATGTCCGCGGGCATCACAAGAATTGATTCTGTCGGAGAAATTTCTTTGGAAAGGGATTTTATTTCCCTGACAAGTTCATTGTCAAGATTGTGCCTTCCCGCCGTGTCGATTATCACGACATCATATTCCTTGATCTGTTTTTCATGATTTTTCCAAATTTTGTTTGGATTTTTTTCATTCAAGTCAATGAAATAATTCAAGTGATTTTTTTCCGCGAGCTGCTTTAATTGCTCAGAGGCTGCTGGACGATGGACATCCAATCCGAGAAGGACGACTTTTTTCCCCCTTTTGGCGAAATAATTTCCCAACTTGGCCGCGGTTGTTGTTTTTCCCGCTCCATAAAGACCAAGGAGCATGATTTTATTCTGTCCTTTTTGCAAAACCAATTTTTTGGATTCTCCCAAAATCCCGAGGAGTTCATCATGCAAAACCTTGACAAGATGCTCTTTTTTTTCAATTCCTTTAACTCTTTCGTCAAACGCGGCTTTTTTTATTTTATCGCTTAAATCCTTGACAAGGGAGACATTGACGTCCGCTTCTATCAAAGCCCTTTGCAAATCGCGAATTATCGAGTCAACCAAGTCCTTGTCGAGAAATATGGCGTTTGCTATCTTGTTTGTGGCTTTTCGCAGAACCTCGGAAAGTTTTTCGAGCATTTTTATTCAAAGCCGTTAATATTTATAGAGTTTTGGTTATAGATTTATAAACAAAATTTATTTTCTTTATTCATGAAAAAGAGTTTCACAAGTTCACCCGCTTCCCATAAGGGAAAGAGGCGCGACGGGCATGCAAGAAACGTCTGGTCTCTCGGTTTTGCAAGTTTTTTCAATGATGTTGGAAGCGAGATGATTGTGCCATTGCTTCCATTTTACATAACAGCTCTCGGAGGCTCTGGAGTTGCAATAGGGCTGGCTTCTGGTTTAAGGGAAGGACTTTCGAGCTTGTTTAAAATTTTCGGGGGCTGGCTTTCGGACAGGACAGGAAAAAGAAAAGCGTTCATCTTTTTGGGATATTTTCTTTCAACGATTTTCAAATTTTTCATCGGTTTTGCAAGCGCGTGGCAATCCGTGATAGCATTTGTTTCCCTCGAAAGACTTGGAAAATTTCGCGATGCTCCGAGGGATGCGGTAATTTCATATTCGAAAAAAGTCACCGGAAGAAATTTCGGAATCGTGCAAATGCTCGACGTTGTCGGCGGGATTTTGGGAACGCTGCTCGTTTTGCTTTTGTTTTGGAAATTGAATTTTGAGATTAAAAAAATAATCTTCATTGCGGCCGGAATTTCCATTCTTTCCCTTCTGCCGTTGTTTTTTGTCAGGGAACCGAGGCTGAAGGCAATAAAGAGAAGCCTTTACAGGAGCCTTCATGATTTAAATCCAAGGCTGAAATATTTCATACTTGTTTCCTCTGTTTTTGCCTTTGCAAACTTCGGTTTGTACATGTTCATGATTCTCATAGCACAAAAAGCCACGAACAATTTTGTGACGCCGATATTTTTTTACATATTATTCAACATTGCATATGCGGTTTTCCTTATTCCTTTCGGGAGCCTTTCAGATAAAATCGGCAGGAAAAGTATTTTATTCGTCGGATATTTGCTGTTTTTAATTGTGGCTTTGGGGTTTGTTTATTATTCCAATATTTTTCACATTGCGATTTTGTTCGCGCTTTACGGGATTGTTTATGCATTGACTTATTCAAGCCAAAGAGCCCTGGTTTCCGATTTGTCAAAGGAAATGAAAGGAACAGCATTTGGAACTTTTCACACGGCGACAGGCTTTGCGGGAATTTTGGGAGGATTGACGGCAGGGATTTTATGGGACTTTAATCCAAAGGTAATGTTCATGTACCTTTCATTTGTCGCATTTGTTTCTTTGATTTTGCTGTGCTTTGTGAAGGACGGATGGAGAAGATGAATATATTCTTAATTGAATAAATTCTTTTAAAGAAGAAAAGGATGGTCTTTTTATGAAAGAGGTGTTAATTTATTATACTAATCCTGCAGAAGAGCCTTCGGTAAGCGCGGAAGAAATTCTTAAACAGGCTGAATTTGTCGCCAAAGGGCTGACTAATTTGGGATATGATGTAAAAAAACTGCCTTTCAGACTTAATCCAAGATATATCAAGGAAGAAGCATCTTCATATTTGATATTTAATCTTATTGAGGCGATAGGAGGCACGGACAAGTGGGCTTGTTTGGCACCGGAGATTTTTGAAATGTTTGGGTTTTTATACACAGGATGCCCTTCAAAAACTTTTAAAAAATCCGAGACAAAAATTGTAGCAAAAGAATTAATGAGAAGAGAGGGAATACCGACGCCAGATTATGAAACACGGAAAACCCTTAAAGAAGAAAAGACTCTTAAAAAAAAGTTTGTGATAAAGTCAAATACCGACAATGCTTCCAAAGGATTGGAATTAAAGATTTATGATAATTTAGAAGAAATTAAGAGGGTTCTTGAATCCAAATATGATTTTTTTGCAGAAGAATACATTGAAGGAAGGGAATTTAATGCTTCTTGCATCGGTCCTGTTGGAAACTGCGAGATTTTGCCGATTCCTGAAATGAAATTTATAAATTGGCCCGAACATTTGCCGAAATTGGTTAGCGAAGCCGCAAAATTTGATGCAAATTCTTGGGAATCAAGACAAACCGTGAGAACCTTTAATCCACTTGATTCTGACAAGTCGCTTTTAATGAAACTCGAAGAAATATCAAAACAATGTTGGAGGATTTTTGAGGCAAGAAGTTATATGAGGGTTGATTTCAGGGTTGATGAAAAAGGGAATCCTTATGTTTTGGAAGTAAATCCAAATCCGGGAATTGGGGAGGATTCCGGTTTTATCGCGGCAGCAAAGGAAAGCGGAATGTCTTTGGAAGAGACTTTGGAAAAAATAATCAGATACAGTGAAATTACATCTTACTAAAAATGCGATTATAAAAAATTTGGGAGAATTGATGAAATTAAGTTAATCTTCCCAAATTAATGAAGTTAATTTAGAATTTTGTTTATCTTTTTTATTTTCATCAGATAATGGAATTGGTTTCTCTGAATGAGGAGAGGGATGATGATAATTATCTAAAGGAATTGAAGTTGGAACATAATCATATTTCATTTAATTTCCAGGTGTTGGTCCAGGATGATTTATAACCCCAATCTCTCAACAAACTTCTTTTTATTTCTAATCAACAGAAACAGGTTTTGCAGATTCTACATATTATAAAAAAGGATTTATTATCTTTACCTCGTCAATTTTAAAATCCCTTGCATTTTCCGTGTAAGCACTAAAAATTTCATTTTCTATCATTGTGGCTGTTATCAGCGAATCCCAATAGTTCATATTGTTTCTTATGGAAATAATCATCGCCTTTGATATCGTTTCTTTTTTTGGCTCCAGTTTTAGAAATCCTTCAAACTCCAATATGCTGTTTACTATCTTTGCTCCGTCTTCTTTTGAGATTGGCTTTTCTATTTTTTTTGTTACGTTCACAAAAAATTCGGACAGGTTTTGCGTGGATACCGCAAATTTTTGCTCTCCTTTCCAGCATTTCTTCAACAATTCTCTTGCTTTTTTATGTTTTGACTTTTCAGAAGAATCGAAAGCATAAACCAGAATGTTTGAATCAATTAAAGATATCTTATCTTTCATGCAGGCTTTCTCTTGTTTTTACTTTTATTTTTCCCATTTCAAAACCCTTTTCCATCAGATTCATCATTTCGTGTGCTATTTCCGCCTGCTTTTTTTCTTCAATCCAGGAAACTATGGCTTCTTCTACCGCCTTGCCAATTGTGCCTTTGCCTTCCCCTATTTTTTGTTTAATAATGTCCCTAAATTTTTCGTTTAGTTCATCATCAAGATTAATAGTTATCGTAGCCATAATTAATTTACATTTCTAATATATTTAAATGTTTTGTTTATATAAATTTATCTATAATTATAATAATCGGGTTTTATAACCCCAATCTCTCAACAAACTTTTTCTTGTCGAAAACTTCTATTTTATCGTATTCCTGTCCCGTGCCGAGGAAAAGAATCGGTTTTCTCAAAACATAACCAATGCTTAAAGACGTTCCACCTTTCTCGTCGATGTCTGCTTTTGTGAGAACAATCGCGTCAATTCCAATCGCCTCATTGAAAGCCTCGGCTTGCTGGACAGCATCGTTTCCCGTAATTGATTCCCCTATGAAAATTTTCAAATCAGGCTTGCAAACCCTTGTGATTTTTTCCATTTCGCGAAGAAGATTTTTCGCCGTATGCATTCTTCCAGCGGTGTCAATCAAGACAGCTTCGACATTATTTTTTTTCGCGTAATTTATCGCGTCAAATCCAATAGAAGCAGGATCAGAGCCGTAATCATGCGAGATGACTTTCACTCCGATTCTTTCTCCATGTTTTTGCAATTGCTCAATTGAAGCCGCGCGAAATGTGTCGCCCGCGGCGAGAACGACAGAGACATATCTTTTTTTCAAATGCTCGGCGATTTTTGCAATCGTGGTTGTTTTTCCGCTTCCGTTTATACCGCAGAACAAAATCACATAAGGCTCGTTTTTCTTTTCCTTCTTTTCCATTATCTTTTTCACAACGTCGAAAGGTTCTATCAAAATGTCCTCTATTATGTCTTTCAATGCCTCTTTGATTTGTTCCTCAACTTCCTTTTTCAAAAATTCCTGATTTACGATTTTCTTTTTCAAATCCCCTATTATTTTTTCCGCAACATGAAAGGCGACATTATTTTCAAGAAGAAGCATTTTCAGTTCTTCACTGTATATTTCAAATTCCTTGTCCGAAATCCGAATTTTTGAAATCTTTTCACCGATTTTTTGGAAGAAACTTTTTCCCTCTTCCCCTTCAACTTCCTCGGGAATCTGGATTTTTTTCTCTTTTTTTAATTTTTTTGCGCGTTTCCCTGATTTTTCTTCTATCTCTTTCGTCTCTTCCTTCTTGTCTTTTGAGATTTTTGAAGCCCAGCTTTTTATCTTTTCCTTGAAAAATTTGAACATACAATTAGAAAATGCAGAGATTTATAAATTTTTGAAGTTCCCACCCGCCCGCCCAAAATCCAGATTAATGACAAATCCGATTTTGAGAAACTGATTAATTAATGATAAGGAACTTTTACATGTTAACCTGATTCAGATAAAATTCTCTCTCGAAGCTGTTTGCCTGCCTCTAAGAAAAACCCAATATCAACAGATAAATCAGTTTTATTCAACTTTAAAATCATGGTTGCACATTAATCTCCTTAGAATTTACTCGTCTGCTCCGCAAACTAATTTTAATGATAAACCCCTTTACGCTTTGTGCAACTATTAATCTCAATAAAACTTTTATACATTCATTTTCTTGGACAATTCTCCCGGAAAATCTTTGCCAAAACTTAAAAACATCCGCGGCTTTAATTCGGCATGGAAAAGAAGAAGGTGTATCTCTTCAGGCACGGGGAAACTTTTTACAATGAAAAAGGGATTTTCACAGGATGGAAGGATTCCAGATTGAGTCCGAAGGGAATAAAATCTGCCCGAGTTTTGGCGCGAAAGCTGAAAAACAAAAAATTCCAGATTGCTTTTTACACCCGTCTCTCAAGGTCCAAAGACACATTGAAAGAAGTTTTGAAATTTCATCCCGAATGCAAGAAATTGATAAAAGACGACAGGATGATTGAGAGGAATTACGGAATCCTCAATGGAACGAGTCACGAGGCTTTCATAAAAAAAATGGGGAAGAAACTTTACAAACTGGAAATCGAGGGAGATTTTATCTGCGACATGAGCAAAGAATGCAGGAAAAAAACTGAGAGATTTCTCGGCGAGGAAGAATACAGGGCAATCCATCGAGGCTACAATATTCCTCCTCCGAAGGGAGAAAGTTTTGCGATGGTTGAAAAACGCGTTGCAAGTTTCATAAAAGATTTGAAGAAAATCATGAAAAAAGAAAAAGTCAATGTTGCAATTTCCTCGCATGGAAACTCGATAAGGCTTTTCAGGAAAATCATGGAAAATGCGACAAAGGAAGAAACGACAAAATGGAAAATCCCCTATGATAAATATTACGAATATTCGATAAAAACTTTAATCAACTTTATCAACTATAAATAGGTGTTAGAAATTTTTTTCATATTAATTTGTTCCCCCTAAAAAACAGATTTTAATAATAAAATTCTCTCTCATAGAAATCATAAGTTGCATCAAGCGATAAAATTGAATTTTGTATTAATATTTATCTCAAAATGCGAGTTGCGAAGCAATGAGCTGATTTTAGCGAGGCGAAGCCGAGTGTATTTTATCACGAAAATTCTTAAAAATGTCCCTTTATTCCGTGTTTTATGATTACTTACAACGACATTTACGAAGCCGTGAGGAAGGAAAGAAGCGAGGAACTCCAGCAACTTCCGAAAGATTTTCTCGACGAAGTTGCCGTCTATTTCAGGGAAAAAAAGGAATTCTCATCGAAAGCCGAGGATTTTTCAGAAGAAGGAATAAAGTCGAAAAAACAATTGGAAAATGCAAGGACCCTGTTCAAAGAATTGATATTGAGAAGAAGAAAAAAGATTTTCAACCTTATTTTAATTTCCACGGAAACAGGGGCTTCAAAAAGGGATTTCGAGAACATGCTTGATTTCGAGAAAAAAATGTTCGATGAAATGATAAAATGCCTTGATTCAACGGAAAAACAAGTCAACGGTTTTTTCAGCAACAATGGAGGCGTCGGGAATGAAAAACAGCCTGTTGTTTTCACAGAAGACGTCTCTGAATTCATTGACTTAAACGGGGAGATGATTGGCCCTTTCAAGAAAGGGGACAAAGTCGAGTTGCAGGGAGAGATTGCGAAAATACTTATAGAGGACAGGAAGGCGGATTTGGTGTTGTGAAAAATCTAAAAAAATTTGTTCCCACCCACCCAAAACGAAAAAGGATAATTGAAAAATGCATTTTGACTTTATAAGAAATCTTTTAAATAAGCGATTTTGTTAAATTTTATACGCCTCTATAGCTCAGTGGCAGAGCATCGGTTTTGTAAACCGGGGGTCGGGGGTTCAAATCCCTCTAGAGGCTTTGCTTCGCAAAGCCAGCGCCACTTTTCTACGAAAAGATGTTGTGGGGCTTTTTTAAACCCCAATTCCTCTTTCATCATCATAGAAAAACTCGTTGCAGTAATAGCAGAGATGCTTTCTGTGGTTGAATGTTTTGAACTTATCCGCGTCGATGTGCTTTTTGCCGCACTTTTTGTGAATGACTATTTTATGATTTAAATCGATTGTGTCTTCCGGATTGATTTCAATTTCTTCCATATCCATAAAAATATATGGAAAAGAGCTATAAAAGATTTCTTATTTCTCCTTCTCGACTTTCAGAATCCTGATTTCGCAAAGCGACAAGGGATAAATTTTCTTCAGGTTTGAGCTGAGATATTTTTGAATGTCGCCCCTTACAACGTCCTCGAAAATCTCCTCTGACTTTCTTTCCTTTGCGTAATTGGTCAATTCCTCCTTCGCCTTTTTTCTCAAAGCGTTTCGGATTTTTCTCGAGACTTTTCTTCTCGTGACAAAAAAAGGCTTTATTCTTAAAACCGAATCCTTGCATTCTGTTGAAAAGGAATCCTCAACGTAATTTGTTCCCTTTCTTATCATTCTTTTCAAAAAGTAAGGAAGAACTTTTATCTGTCTTGGGATAGCGATTATTTCATCTCCTTTTGTTTTTATCATCAATTGGAAAATCGCGCTTTTCCCTTTTAAAAAACGAGTCAAGTCATAAGTTATCAATCTTCCTTCCAACTCGGGAATTTCAAAAGCCTGCAACTGCGTTTCCTTTTTTATTATAGGAATCTCGACGTCGAAAAATCTTTTTTTTCTTTTTGCGACTGCCATTTTTATGGGAAAATTGCCTGCTTCGCAGAATTTAATTTGAAAGTGTTAATGCGAAAACCACTTTTATTATGATTTATAGAGTTGCAAATTAGTTTATTAGTTATTTCCATTTTTATTTATCGTCAAAACCCCCTGCTCTTACATTGGCGTGACTGCCTTTTACTTTTTCTATCGGAAATCTTTTTTCATATTCTTCCAAAACATCCATTATTCCTTTTTCGGAATCAACATCGCTTAAATATGCTATTTTGAGGATAAGATAAAGAATGTCTCCGACAAAATTTTCCACTTCTTCTTTATTTTTCCTTATCATTTCCTGCTGCTTTTCAGCGTCAATCCATTTTATCAAATTCCACATTTCTCCAACTTCTTCAGTCATGTTGAGAAGCAGGTCTTTCATATGTTCAAGAGTGCTCCATTCTCTCTCGTCATTGAATTTCCTTATTTTTTCCTGTATTTCATTCAATTCCATTTTATTCCTGCAATTGCTTTCCCGAACGTTTATTTCTTCTTCCTTGACGGTATTTTGATTTTCCGCAGACAGAGCAAGTGTACATTATGTTTGTTTTTTTTGTCGTCTTTGATTTTCTTTTGAATTTTGAAACAGCGGGCTTGGAACCCCACTTTCCTTTGTTTCCAATTCCTCTTCCTTGTCCGCGCATTTTCGCCCTTGCTATAGAACCGCGAGTCAGGGTACCACGCTTGAAACCTGTTGAAACCAGCTTGATTTTCTGCTCTGTTTTCTTCTTACAATACGGGCAAAATCTTTTTGTTGTTTTCGGGATTTTCATTGAAACATAGACAAAATTATGTTTTTAAAGGTTATCGCCTAAATTTGAATATGAAAGTCATTTTGTTTATGGCCCAAAGCCTTAACGGTTTTATCGCTGATGAAAATGGAAATGAGGATTTTCTTTCTGATGAAAATTGGTATACTTTTAAAAGATTGGCGGAGAAAATTGGATGTTTTATTATCGGAAGGAAAACCTACGATGTCGTGAGTAAGTGGGAGAATTATTCTTTTGAAGATATTGATGCGAAAATGATAATCGTTTCAAAATCAAGAGAGGTTCAATCCCCAAAAGAAGCCATTGAAACAGTCAAAAGACTTGGATTTGATAAAGTTCTTTTGACGGGAGGAAGCAAATTAAACACCTCTTTTATTGAACAAGATTTGATAGATGAAATTATCCTTAATGTTGAACCCGCGATTATAGGGCAAGGCATCAATATTTTTGCCGAAGGGAAGTTTGAGAAAAAATTGGATTTAATTGAAACCAAAAAACTTTCTGAAGGAATAATTCAATTGCATTATAAAGTGAAAAAGTGAAATGGTCCTGCGCGGAATTGAACCGCGGTCTCGTCCACGTCAAGGACGCGTCTTAGCCATTGGACAACAGGACCAGCGAAGACACCTATGGTTTCTTTCGCGTAATCTTCCCTTCAAATTACAAAAGAGAGGTATTTAAAAATCTTTTAATTTGTTTCCCGTCCAACTCGCAACCCCGCTCGTTTTTGATTTAACAAATTTCCCTCGTGAAGCTGCTCGCCCATCCTTGCAATCAGTGTTAACGCGCAAACAGATTTTAATCAACTTCATCAACTATAAACCAAGCGATAAAATGGATTTTGAGTTAATATTTTCCCGACTGGCGAAAAACCTGACGAAGCGAGTGTTTTGCTTAGACTAGATTATATTAATATTAAATCAGGGCACGAGTTGTTTTGAGCACATCAATATTGCGAGCCCATCGGGCGAACATCGTCTTTGAAAATATTTAAATATAATGTTTTACATCTTTAATCATGGCGAACAAATTACTGATATTTGCACTGTATCTTGTTTTCGGATTTTACTTCGTGAACTATCCTTTTAATTTCGTCGAGATTCCGGAAATCATCACGAATTACAATTCATGGATTGTTCTCATCGGCGGGATTTTGATTCTCGCGGCTTCCATCAATTTTTTGAAATCCGCGCCCCATATGCCAAAGTGAAATTTGCCCTTCCTTTACAACCCCGAACCACCCACCCCCAATAAAATTTTAATATCATATCCAAATTTTAGACAACGCCAAAACCGATAAACTTTATATATATAATTAGCATGTTTTCTGAATGATTTTTAGAGGGATGATTTCCGGAAAAAAGGGGCAATTGACTGTTTTCATAATCATTGCGATAATTCTTGTTGCAGGCGTTGCACTGTTTTTTTTAATCAGGCAGAATATTTTTGTTTCCCAAATCCCGAGCAGTTTGGAACCTGTTTACACAACTTTTCTTTCATGCCTGGAAGAAGACGTTCTTGCAGGAATTGACATTCTTGAGAGCCGGGCGGGATACATTGAACTTCCTGCATTTGAACCCGGAAGCGATTTCATGCCGTTTTCATCGCAGTTGGATTTTCTCGGGAATCCCGTTCCATACTGGTATTATGTCTCCGGAAACAATTTGGAAAGGGAACAGATTCCTGGCAAAAATGAGATGGAAAAACAATTGGGGAATTTTGTCGAGGAGAAAATAAGAAACTGCGTTTTTGATTCTTATCATGAGGAAGGATTTGAGATTTTCCTCGATGAAGGAAATGCAAACGCAAGAATTCTCAACACAAGGGTTGATGTTTCATTGAACTCCGATTTGACAATCAAGAAAGGAGAGGAAAGCGTTGTTGTTTCCAGCCACGATGTTTCTGTCGATTCCGAAATCGGAGAATTATACGATTCCGCAAGGGACATTTACGACTACGAGCAGGAAAACCTGTTCCTGGAAAATCTCGGGATTGATACATTGAGGATTTACGCGCCTGTCGACGGCGTTGAATTGACATGCTCGCCCTTGACATGGAACGCAAACGAGATTTTCAACAATTTGAGCGCTGCAATCGAGGACAACACTCTTGCCATAAACATGGTTGACAACAAGTATTTTGACTTGGATTTGCCGACAGAACATGAAATCAGATTTTTGAATTCAAGAAACTGGAGCAGAAGTTTTGAAATAAATCCCTCTAAAGAGGAAATTTTGATTTCCACTCCTGTTGGAACACAGCCAGGCTTGGGAATCTTGGGATTCTGCTATGTTCCATATCATTTTGTTTATGATGCAAAGTACCCTGTTCTCGTGCAGATTTCAGGAAGGAACGAAGTATTTCAATTTCCCCTTGCAGTTGTCATACAGGGAAACAAGCCGAGAAAGGCATTGGAAACGGATGCGGTTGCGATTGAAATTCCCGAATTATGCGGGCAGAAAAACACGATGACGGAAATCCGCGTTTTTGATTCAAACTTTGGAAATATTGAAGCGGACGTTTCCTACGAATGCTCGGGAACAATTTGTCAAATTGGAAAAACAAAAAACGGAATCATAAAAGAAAATTTCCCCCAATGCGTCAACGGAAACGTGATTGCTAGAACCGAAGGATATGAAGAAGGAAAACAGCAATATTCTGTTTTGCAGCAAGGGGCAGTTGATGTTTTCCTCGAGAAAATTTACGAGAAAAATGTTCAATTGAAACTTGATGGAACAAATTATGACGGACAGGCAACGGTGAGTTTCGTAAAAGACGACGGAAATTCAAGAGTAATCGCATATCCCGAGCAGAAAAAAATAAAACTCAGCGAGGGGCAGTACGAGGTTCAAATTCACATGTACAGGAATTCAAATTTGAACATCGGAACAAAGACAAGCAATTATTGCGTTGATGTTCCCCAAACAGGAATCGGAGGATTTTTCGGATTCACAAAGGAAAACTGCTACAACATTGAATTTCCAAGCCAGATTGTTTCAAACGCGCTTGCCGGCGGGGGAACGCAGAATTATTATATCCTGGAATCAGAATTGCAGAATTCAAACACGATTGAAATAAGCGGGGAAAGTCTTCCAATTCCAAATTCAATAGACCAGCTTCAGGAAAACTATCTTTTGTTCGACGACAAAAAACTTGCGATAACATTCAGATGAAGAGATGTGATGCTGAAAAAACCACGCATTGTTCCGAGGAAAAAATGAAAACAGAAAATAAAAATGAGAAGAATTTAACAAAAAGAAGGAGATGATTAAGTTAACATGAAAAATACTTATAATGGGTTAGACAAGACGGGCATTGGTGTCAACAAAAAAATTTTACTTATGGGACTTGTTTTAACATTATTTTTTTCATTCGCGATTTTCATTTCGGCTGTTTCATTTTCAAGCCCGCAACTTACAGCTCCGGGAGCAAATTCATTTTCTTATTTGGGAAGGCAGGGAGTCAACGCATTTCCGATTTTCAATCCGAATCAATGCGGATTGGGAAATGATTTCATAATTCAAATCGCGCCTTTCGGCTGCACTCCGAGCGTAGTAAGAAGCGATTTGCTTGAAGAGCAGAATGTTCCTGTCTTTTGCCAGTTGTATGCGACGAAAATAAATCCCCTTATCGACGTCGAAGCCATTGATTTCATTTCCTTTGAAGGAGAATATCCAAACGAAATCGCGGGAATAGGATTCCATCCGGCAAACGCGGCGGTGAGAAGCACGACGACAACGCTTCTCAATTCTCCTGTAATCCAGAACATAGGATATGCGGTAATTGTCTTGAAACAAAATCCAAACGAGTCTTCAATGCCTGATTTTGTTTCCGGAAACCTCACGGCAAAGATAAGATACGACATTCAAAATGCATTCGGAGTTGGAGCAGTAGGAAGGCAAATCCCTGAAATTACCGACGATGAATGGAACGAGAATTACAGGCAATACGGATTCTGGGACGGGCGCGGATTTTTAAGAGTCGAGGGAATCGATGAAAACGGCGCCGTTGTTTCAATTTATTCCGACGCTGAAAACAAGGTTTCAACTTTCAACCTTGACAAAGGACAGGTTTCGGGAGATGTTTATCTTCCCGGATTTTATTGCCGCGCCGCATTGAATGTAAGGTTGGACGAAGTCAAAAGCCCGGATACAAGGGCAAGGCTTAACATCAACGGAGAGGTTTTTGAAGTCGCGGAAGGCGAAAGATTTTTCGACAACAATTGCGTCGTGAGAGATGTCGAGAAAAAAGGGCTTACGAAAAAAACAGAAATCAGATGCCGAACAGATGATGGAGCTGAAACGCTGAATTTTGAAATAAGTCCGAAGATAAAATTGAGCATTGACGGAGTTGAAAGAAATGTAAAGTTGGGCGAGAGATTATTCACGACTTCTGGAAATGAAAAAAGCGTTTACCTTGCTTATGTCGGAACAGACAAAAATACAGAGAATGTTGAAGATTTGTTTGTTTATTTCCTTGCAACACCGACACATAAAGAAAGTCTGACGGAAGACGAGCTTGATTCCGCGAGTTTTTTAGTGAGGGCTATGGAAACCCCTGGAACAAGCGGGGAAAGAGGAGTTGCAGCTTTGGCGCGATGGACCCAAAGATTTGTGGGGTATTCAAACAGGCTCGCAAAATATCTCATTGTCGGAGATTCATGGGATGATGTCAGAATTGGAAAATCGTCAACAAAATTCGGCAAGGAAATAACTTTAGTCGGACTTGTACAATCCGGAAATGTTCAATTCTCCGATGAAACAGCAGGGGAATATTATGAGAATGCAATGAAAGACTACAGGGAAATAATTGACAAGTTCGCGGGCGAGAAACCATTAAACATACAGAATACAACTTTTGGAAAAGAGGCTTTGATAAAATCAATCGGGCTTTCAACCAGAACAGGACAAAAACAAGACGCTTCAAAATTGTGCGAGGAATTCAGGGAGAAATATCCTAATGACGCAAAACAAGTCGAGGAAAAATGCAGCAAGTTCAAGATTTCAAGCGAAGGCGTTCATGTTTCGGGAATTGTAATCAACGGAAGGGCGAAAACGGTTTTCCTCGAGGATGTTGTGGAACCTTCTTTGGATGATTTCAGCGCGGAAATCACAATAAAAAGGCCAAACAAAGAACCGGAAGGATATTTCCTTACAAAGAATGAAATCATCACCTTGAACGAGAATCCTGAATTTATCTATAAAATCAGGCTTGAGGAAGGAATACCCGTATCTGATGTGATTTCTGTAAATGAAATTTATCTTGGATTTTTTGGAGGAAAATGGTTATGGTCAGCAGATTTAACGGGCAATAAAAATTGGATGGAAGTTGGCAAAAAAACAATTGAAAAAAGCAACACCAAGGCTTACGAAGGAAAATCATTGTCGGAAAAAGATGCTAAATTTTTAAAAGAGCAACTTGAAGGAAAAACTCTTGCTCAAGGCGATGAGATTTTGACGAATAGAAAAATAAAAATAGGATTTTTTGATTTCGGAACAGAAAAAATTCCAAACACACAAAGCAACGATTTCATCCAACTTCTTGACTTGACGGAAAATTCGGCAAGGATAAAACTTCACATCAGAAGCGGAAGCATTGATTCTGAAATTGTGATGAGAAGAAACGTCAATGAGCAATACGGAGATTACATTTTCACAGTCACAAAAATAAACCTGAAAAAAGTCGCCCGCGTTTCAATAATTCCAAGCATAAGAAACACTGGAACAGAAACAAACTTCAGCTTTACCTTGGGGATTGAAAAAAGATTGATTCAACTTTCTCCGGATAAAATCCAGGAAAGGATAGACACGCTGAACGAATCGATTGAAAAATGGGAAGACACTTCCGACAAAGTAGGAGAGGTTGTGAAAACATTCAACGCCGTCTGCTTGGCTGTTGGAACAGGATTGACAATAAAAAATCTTTTCCAGAATTTCGATGGAAGGGCTATTGCAAGGCAGGAAGTAATGAGAAGCCCAGGAGGATGGTTTGATTTTTGCAAGGATGCCGTGAATGCAAAAACATATTCAACAATTGACAAATGCCTTGCCGAAAAAAATGATGATATTGAAAGGGACGTTGATTTGTTTGCGGGGATAATAAGCAATCAGAAAAATATTACTGGAAAGAATATCGAAGTCAGGCTTGGAGACATTAAAAAAGATTTGGGAACAACGATAGAAAATCCAGAGAATAGAAAAGAGTTCATTGACATTTCAGGGGATGTTGGGGCTGCTTTTACACAAAAAGGTTATGACGACGGAGGAATAACTTTAAGCCAGGCAAGAGATATTGACAGATTGAATCAGATTATTAGTTCAAATCCAAGCGGTGAAATGAAAAAACTTGCCGAGAAGAAGAGATATGCCCTTTTGTCGGATATAAAAGCAAATTCGGAAAATTTTGCAAAACTTCAGAAGGCGCAGGAGAATTTGGAAAAAAGCGGTTTCGAGGACTTTTCGTACAGGGTTCATACAAGAGAAAGGCAAATAGAAGAGGTTTATGATGGATTGAAAACTTCCGCCGGAAATTTTAACTCTATTCCTGCAAATACTTTTTTTCAGCCAATCAGCTTTAACAACAAGGAATATCTTGTAACACTGAAAACAATAGGTGATAAAAGATTCAGTATAGACAAGATTTTTGATGAAAAAGGAATCGTTGAAATCCAAGAGAGCGAAGAAATTTTCAAGGAAATAAAAGGCTCTTATTCACAATTCATTCAATTCGACAGAACTTCTTACGAGAACAAATTCAAAGAACCAAAGGTAAGATATTTTGAGACTTCGCCTTATGCAGGATTGCCCGCGATTGTTCCCTTTGATACATCCAACGGATGGTATGTCGGAACAAAGCAATTGATTCCCGGCGCGGCTGCGAGACTTTTGACAGACAAAGGGGGAATAAGGGCTTACGACGAATCGGGACAGATAAGAAGTTTCTACATTTGCAACGTCGGCAAAAACGGAAGGGAGGAATTTTATTCCGAATTGAAAGACGACATCTGCAGAAATTTCAATCCTGGTTTGCAACAAGTTCAAGGAACATTTCCTGGATTGAATCCAAGCGAAACATCGCGACTGGTTTCAAACGCGATGGAAGCTGTTCAGGATGCGACGAGGCAGCATTCGCAGGGAGTCAGCAGAGTAAGCATACTGAATGAATTTATTTCCGTCGGGGAACCAAGCATTGGAGTGCCTGACATTCAATGCCAAGATTTCATGTCGCCGAAAGAATGCTTGATTTTGTTCAATGCATGCGACCCTGTTGTTTGTCCTTCAAGCCGTTGTAATTTGGGAGGAACATTTACTGTTCCCGACGTGATTCAATCCGGAATCATCGGAAGCGCGGCTCTATGTTTGCCGAATGCAAGGGAAAATATTGCAGTTCCAGTATGCTTGTCGGGAATAAAAGCTGGAATCGACGGATTTGTCTCTGTGCAGAAAAATTATCGAGATTGCCTGCAGACAAATTTGGAAACAGGAAAAACAGTCGGAATCTGCGACGAGATTCACAGCATTTACCTGTGTGATTTCTTCTGGAGCCAGGCGCAGCCTGTCGCAGGCGTGATTGTCCCGAAAATATTTGAAATAATAAGAGGACAAACAGGAAGAGGAGGAGGCGAGTATTTGGGAGTTGCTTCCTCATGGGAGAATGCTCAAAGGTCGATTGATTACATGACAAATTATTACGGCGCGGCTTCCTTCGAGGCGTTCAAGACGGGAATAATAAGAGAGGTGGGACAAGCTGTCTGCAGAAATTTTGTTTCCGCAAGTTATCCCGATGTGAATTTCTTTGATTCGTTGATAGAGCCCGAGTCGCCGCCGCAATATACTGCATGGTTTTCCGAAAGCCCTTACACAACATCAACTGTTCCGCCGATTTCAAGATACAAAGTGTTTTATCACATTTTTGCAGGAGAGGGGACGCTTCAGACAAGCGGTGTGAGAAATGCCGGAGTCTTTTATCGCGTTTATTTGAAAACTCCGCAAACAGGCTCGTTTTTCAATTACGCGCAGACAATACAAATTGCCGACGGATTCATTCCTCCTGGAGAACTCGCGAGTGAGACAAGAGACTTCACAGCTCCAAGCGGATACCAGCAATTGTGCATCAATGTCAACGGGCAGGAAGAATGCGGATTCAACAGAGTAAGCACTGATTTTGGATTGGATTATTTGCAGGACTTGTATTCCAAACAACAAGGAGAACAGACAGACATAAAAACAGAATCAGAATGTGTTTCCGGAACTCCAAGCCTTTACAGTTTTGCAAATCCAAACTTGCAATCAGGATTGCAACAATATGTCGATCCAAATCTTTATGCGCAGCAAATTGTTCGGGTTTGCTCGACAGACAATCCGGGAAGAGGCACTGATGCAAAAGCAGACGGAGAGGGAAGCAGATGGGTTAGAGTCGGGAAATGCGACAGTTCAGGAAACTTGAAATGCTATCTTGATCAAAACAGCGTAAAAAAAGCAATCACATCGACGGAAATTGAAGATGCGACGCTGAAAGCAACAGGAGAGAATTTTGTTAAACAAATGACAGAGGAAGGACAATATTTCGAGGATTTCAAAAGAGATTTTGAAAAATTGAAGAACCTTGATAACAATATCAAAATAAGTTCCATAACAACAGACTTGATTGCAAAGGCTTTCTTGAATAGCCAAAAAGCAGAATTGATAATGCTTCGCGCGGATGCTTATGCGGAAATTGTCGTGGAGAGAATAGGAAAAGAAGAGATAAGAATTTCTAAAACTGTTAAAATAGGAGATAATAGTTATATTACCGAATCAGAACAAGGTCAGATAGATGGCAAGAATTATGTGAAGAAATACATTGAAGATAATACGATAATTTACATAGATGATAAAGGAGTTCCAATTGGATTTTCAATAGACAGTGGAAAAAATAATAAATTGTATGGAACGAATTTGGGTCCTCAAGCACAAGAAATACTTGATTATGAAAACGGTTTAAAGCTTAAAGATAAAATATGGAAATGCGACACGAGCGTTTTGCCGAAAGTGTATTATGTTTTGAGTCCAAGGAATTGCAATCTTGATGCTGTTTGGGATAAAGATATTGAGGATGTTAAAAAGAATTTTGGAAACAAAAACGCATTTTTGGACGCAAATAAAAAATATCTCAATTCCGTCCCGGAAGGAGATTATTACATAGCAAATCAAGGGCAGGATATAATAATCAAACCCTGAATGCTGGTAAAAGTGTGAGGACAACTCAAACCAAAGTAAATTCTTACGAATTTAGCATCGGCGTTTTCCTTTAACTCGCAACCCCGCTCGTTGTGAGTTTAGCAATTTGTCTCGCAAAATTGCTCGGCTTAACCTTTCCTATCAATTTAAACTTATTATGTTCGATCCAATGTTATTTCATTTTGCCCAACAGCAAGTGCGGGTAGAAGGGATCGAACCTTCGCAAGCACTAAGCTACTGGAGCCTTAATCCAGCCCGTTTGACCACTCCGGCATACCCGCTTGAAAAAGGAAATTAGAAATAAGTTTTAAATGTTTGGAATTAATTTGGGTTCGCCTTCTAACTCGTGCCCCGACTTTATATTAATAAAATAAATTTGCTAAAGTCAAAACACTCGGCTCGCTATATTGATGTGCTACAAAATCGGCTCCGCCGGATTTTTTCGCCTGTAAGAAAAAGTTAACGCAAAGAAATTTTATAACGCAGATTAATAGTTGATGAATTTGTTTTGTGAGTTAACACCGGTTTCTTGAGAAATTTATTTGAATTATTTTAACGTGCAATCAAAATTTTACAAGTTGATAATTAGTTAAAAATTAACTTATTTTTTCCGAGTCAAAATTTTAAATCCAAAATCATCTTCCTCTTGCCGCGAGTTCTCTTTCCTTCTGCCTGATTTTGTCCTCTAATTTCAGGCGCTCAATCAATTCCTTGTAACGGTTTCTTATCGTGACTTCCGTGATTCCGGCAATATCCGCGACTTCCCTTTGAGTTTTTTTCTCGTCGTTCATCAGGGCGGCGACATACAAAGCGGCTGCGGAGATTCCCGCTGGGCCGCGGCCAGAAGTTAATTCAACCTCTTCAGCGTTTCTCAAAATTTTCAGGGCGTCGTTTTGCGTTTTTGGAGAAAGTTTCAAGACGGAAGAAAACCTTGCGATGTAATCTTTTGGCGACGATTGTTTGACTTTTATCCCGAGTTTTCTTATGATGAATCTGTAGGTTCTTCCGATTTCCTTTCTCTCGACGTCGGATGCTGTCGCCATTTCATCAAGAGTTCTTGGAATGTTGTAAGTTCTGCAAGCGGTGTACAAACAGGCTGCGATCACGGATTCCATTGAACGACCACGGACCAATCCACGCTGAAGAACATAATTGTAAACCCTTGCCGCCTCATCTCTGACGACGTTCGGCAGATTCAAATAAGAAGCAATAACTCTTAATTCAGCCATTGCAAGCCTGAGATTTCTTTCAATGGAAGTTGAAACTCTTTCCTGCCATTTTTTCAACCTGAGAAATTTTCTTGTTTGTCCCGCTTCCAATTTGTAAATATCAGATATTTCTCCGACGTTTGTTGTAAGTCCCTTGTCGAATTTTTGAATTGAAATCGGAGCGCCTCCGCGCCCTTTTTTTTCGGCCTTGTCGAATTTTCCGGACAAATCGATGCCGGTGTCAACCATTTTTTCCTCGACGACGAGACCGCAATCATTGCAGATGACTTCCCCAAGGTTTGCATCGTAAGTCAAATTGACGCTTCCGCATTCGGGGCATTTTTTCACAAAGGCCATTTTTTAGAATGAAATTTTTAACGTAAGGTTTATAAAGTTTTCGCCTTTATAAAGCTTATTGTTTCTGTAGTTTTGCAAGAGTGATGAAAATATATGGAATATCATCACACATATTTTTATAAAATATAATCTATTATTTTTAACTAATGGTTTACAAATCAACCAAAGCGAACAGGAGAATTACACTAAAGGGGTTTAGATTTTTGACGAGAGATTTAGGAGGGATATTGGATTCTTTGCCTCCTGTAAAACTATTGTGGATTAAAGTAGAACAGAATAGTGGTGTTGGAGGACCTTATCCAAGAGATCATGAACTTATGAGATTAAATGTTACTTACGGAGCGAGATCCGAGTCTGTGGAATCTTTTAAGTCTGTGGAATATTTAAGAGAACACGGAAGCAGCGAATGGTATAGATGCAAAAATTATAAAAAGGTTGGAAAGCCTTTGTAAAATTTAGTTTTTTGAACTTCGCATACTTTTTAAACAATTATTTTCTTCTAGTTTCGTCTCCATAGCTCAGCGGTAGAGCGCGGCTCTCATGAATGACGACGCTTCGGCGTTCATCGGCGGAATCTCTGATTCCAGCCATGAGGAAATTTGAGACAGGCCGAGGTCGGGAGGTCAGCACTCCCTGGAGACATTCAAAAGTTATTTTACAAACCTCATAACAAATCAAACAAATTATTATAAACCAAAGCCAAATAAAAATTTCATGGCTTTCTGGGTGGAAAAGAGGAGATATTTTTCTTTGATTATGTTTCTTCTGATTGCGCTGGAAATTTTTTATATTTCATCCATTCCAGGTTCAAAAGCTCCATCGGGATTTCCATTGATTCCGATAATTTATCATTTTTCTGTATTTTTTCTCTTCGGTTTTTTTTTATTTTTTCTCATCAAGGGAGAGAAAAAAGCCAATCCATATCACATCATGCTCACGCTTTTATTTGCATTAATTTATGCGACTCTCGACGAGATTCACCAGGCATTTGTGCCGTTGAGAAGTCCGAGCATCAATGATGTTTTTATTGATTTCATTGGATTGAGCCTCTCGCTTCTCATATCTGTTTTTATTTCAAAAAAGGCTAATCAATAGTTTTCAAATTTTCCCTTATTTTTTTCGCGATTTTTTCAGCTTCATTTTCCTTGTATTTTTTAGTGGGCCAAAAATTGGACAAACCATCATTAAAAAATCTGGGAATCAAGTGAATATGAAAATGCGGCACGTCCGTTCCTATCACGGAGAGGGCGACATAATCCGCCTTCATTGTTTTCTTAATCGCTTTCATTAAATCCCTTGATTTAACAAAAATTTTTTCAAGCAAATCATTAGGAACGTCAGTCATCCATTGATAGTGCTTTTTTGGGATAATAAGCACGTGTCCAAAGTTTACAGGATTGATGTCAAGAAAAGACAGCATGGAATCATCCTCGTAAATCTTCACACTTGGTATTTTCCCTTCTATGATTTTGCAAAAAATACAATCATTCATAATAAAAATAAAAAAAATAGGTTAAAAAATTTATCTTTTTTTTCTTCTGTACCGAGCTGCCCTTTTCTTTCCCTTTGACTTGTGCATTGACCTACTTGCAGTTTTTACCGCACGCTTTGCCTTCATCTCGGCTTTTTTTGCCTTTTCAAGAAGCGAAATCTCTTTCTTAAGGGATTTTATCTTTCCGGCAATCTGCTTTGGTGTTTTTAATGCCATGTTCACCTCAATTTTAATTGAATAAATTAAGTTTTTTTTATTTAAAAACTCTTTGATTAATTATTTTTTGAAATCTTTTTTAATTTCATCTCTCTAATTCGCAAATCCGCGTTCCCACCCGCCCACCCAAGAAATCAATGTTAACCCTTAAACAAATTTTTATCAATATAATCTAAGGGGGCATATTAATCTTTTACAATAATTCTCGCGAAGTTTCTTACCAAAGAAATCTTAAACGTTAATGATAAAGAATTTTCCAATTTTATTCAATAATGCTCGTTGAGAATTTTTTCTTTTAGTTAATTTGTCCCACCCTACTCACGCCCAGATTTTGTCATTAATTTTTAAAGATAGTCAAAATCAAAGCGTTTGTCCACCCCTAGAAATCAATGTTAACGATAAACAACTTTAACGCTTTGCGCAACTATTAACTGACGATAAATATTTTTGCATTAATCTTTTTCTATTGAATATCAATTTCTCTTGAGAAGTTGCCCACTCCAGAAGACAATTGCATTAAATCTTCCAATGTAATTTGTTTGATTTTTACCTTACACTTTATTTTTTTCGCGTATTTATCTTTTTCCCAAATCTAAAAAAATCTTCGCCGCCTATTAATTTTCCCAAAATCTTTTTTAAATCATTTGTCTTGACTCTTATTTGCTCTCCACTGTCTCTTTCCCTTATCGTTACATCATGCCTTTTTTTGGAATCTCCGTCGATAGTAATGCAAAAAGGAGTTCCTATTTCGTCATTTCTTGAGTATCTTTTTCCAATGCTTCCCGATTCATCATATGAAACATTCCATTCTTCTTTTAGGGAATCATAAACCTCTTTCGCGATTTTTTCAAATTCTGGTTTTTTCACAATCGGGAAAATCGCAGCCTTAATCGGAGAAAGTTTCGGATTCAATTTCAGGACAACATTCTGCCTTTTTTCATCATAGAAGTATGCCTGACTTAAAATTGCGAGAAAAATTCTTTCCATTCCAAACGTGGGTTCTATCACTTTTGGAATAACCGACTTTTGAATTTTCTCGTCGAAAATTTCCAGTTTTTCGCCGCTTTCCTCCTGATGTTGTGACAAATCAAAAACACCGCGGTTTGCATTTCCCGCGATTTCCCTGCTTCCGAAGGAATATTCATAATCAATGTCAAAAGTCGCGGAAGAATAATGGCTTAATTCATCTTTCATGTGTTCTCTTATTTTTATCCTGTTTAAATCCAAGCCAAGATTTTTCAGCCATAAAATTTGTTCCGCAAGCCAGTATGCATGCCATTCTCCGAGTTTTTTTTCTTCGAGTATTTTCCCAATCGCGACTTTTCTCAAATCTTTTTTTCCCTCGAATTGCGCTTCAGCGTCGAGAATTCTTATTTTCAAATCAAGATGTTTTTTCTCGAGAATTTCGCATTTTTCCTCGCCCGGATTTGTGAAAAATTCAAATTCGGCGATTGTGAATTCCCGGCTTCTGAACAAAAAATCTCTTGGAGCGATTTCATTCCTGAAACATTTTCCGATTTGAGCGATTCCGAAGGGAAGTTTCATTCTGGAAGTGTTTGCTACGTTTTTGAAATTGAGAAACATTCCCTGCGCGGTTTCGGGACGGAGATAGGAAACTGTCGAATCTTCTTCTATCGGGCCTACCTGAACTTTGAACATAAGATTCAAATCCTTGGCCGTTTCTTTTTCCAATTCCCCGTTGCAAAATCCGCATTTTGCATGAGCAAGTTCACTCTTGTCGACTTTGTTGTATTTCTTGCATTTCTTGCATCTGACGGAAACGTCCGAGAAATTTTCCAGATGCCCAGAGGTTTCCCATGTTTTGGGATTTGAAATTATTGAGGAATCCAAGCCAACCATGTTTTTTCTTTGCTGGACAAAAAACTTCCACCAACTTTGCTTTATGTTGTTGAATAACTCTGTTCCAAGAGGTCCCAGGTCCCAAAATCCCGAAAACCCATGATAAATTTCAGAGGAAGGATAGACAAATCCCTTTCTCTTGCAAAAAGCAGCGAGTTCCTCAATGGAGATTTTTGTGTTTTCAAATTTTTCGCCACCCACCCCTAAAGAATTTTCAATTAACATTTTGTTTTTATTTATTTTTTCAATAATCTCCCTCGCCTTTTTCTCCGCATCCTTCCTGTTTTTTCCAAGATATGCAAGAGTTTTTGTTTTTACTTTTCCATCGATTCTTTTATTCTCGTTCAAATAGTAATATTCCCTTCCCTTGATGTTCTTTTTTACGATAAAAGTCATATAAAACCTCCAAATATATTTTAGGCACTACTGCTTTTAAATTTTGCTTCATTTCTCCCCATAATCTCCTTAAATTAAATAATACATAAATAATAAGTATTAATTAAAAAGTACATACATTTATAAGGAAAAATACATACAAGATAAGTGATGGGAGGGACTCGAATGGCTAGAACTAGAATAGCAGAGCTTAAGAAAAAAATCTCCCATGCGCAGCAGAAAAAAAACGAATTCTCCAATTTTCTCAATGAACTGAAATCAAGGTACAACAAAGGAGAAATTTCCCATTCTTTTTTTCTCGAAACATTCTATCAAAAAAGAAACGGCATGAATGTCCGGGAATGGATTGAGCATTTTGAAGATTACATACAACAATGCAGAAAACAAATCAACAGGGAAAGAAGAGTTCTTTTGAAAACGCAATTTGTGTTTGTTTTTGCCTCGCTGATTTTTGTCTCGGTTTTAATTCTTCCAATTTTTTATTTCCAGCCGAAATTCATCGGTTTTGCAGTTCAGGAAGGAGAAAATATTTCTGCAAACGAATCATATTCAGAAGAAATAACAGGAGAGGTTCAAAATAATTCCCTCCCAGAACAAGAACCTCTCCAAACTTCTGAAGAAAATATTTCTATTGTTAATAAGACGGAAACGACAATTCCTGAATTCAATATTACTGAAAATGAAACATCTCAAAAAGAAAACATAACTGAAATAATTCCTGAAGAAATCCAAAATGAAACGCAAATTGAAATTCCAATTAATGAAACCGTGACAAATATCACGGAAATTAATCAGACAATTTTAGAGAATATCACATTCATTGAAAATGCGACAATAAAAACAATTCAATTCCAAGCTGTTTTGAATCAAAATGTAAAATGGAGAAAGACAATTACAAGCGAAGAAACAGGAATTTTGAAAATTGCAATTCCAGAGAATTCAAAAAACATAAAAATAAACAAAACAGAAAATGAGGTTGAAAGGGATGTAACTGGGGGAACAACAATTACAGGAGGAATTATTGGAAGCCAAAGAAATTTCATTTTCAGATTTTTGTCTCGGATTTTAGGAGCAATCACTGGAAGAGTTGTTGACGAAAATATTCCGACTTACACAGAAGTTGAAGTTGATATCAATGACACAAGCGTTGAATATGAAATCGAGTATGAAACGCCCGCGCCTTATTCTGTTGAAGAAGACATTTCTGCAGGAAAAAGAATAAAAGTCTTCGGTCCCGACGATGTTCATTATCAAGACGTTCTTGCTTATACTAATTTGAATGAAAATCTGAAGGTGAAAAATCCGGGCAAGATAAAAATAAAATGGATTGAAGACAATTCTTACATTACTCCGATTTCTATTGAAGATAAAGATTCAAACGGGGTTTATGACTATCTTGAATGGATTATTCCATCTTTGTCAGAACAAACTTTTGAAATTGTAATAATCGCGGCGGAACATTTGGATTCAAACAGGGATTTTGTTGCAGATATTTATGATTATGTTAATGAAACAGACAATATTACCTACACAATTCCTGAAAACGAATATGCAAGGGCTTATTTCATAACAAATCTTACAAAAGGAGATTTTATTGATATATATGTTAAAAGCAATAGCGGAACAATTGGAGTTTATGAGAAAAATTCTGATGTAATGGTTGGAAATATAGAAATTTCTGGAGAAGGGTTTTATTTTACCGAACTGAATTTGTCGGAGAGTCAGGATACGTTTGATCTTAAATCTTTAAATGGGGATATTGAATATGATTATATTCACGATGCAAGGCAATTGCTCTCTATTTCTTTGACATCTCCAACAAATCAAACTTCAATATCCCAGGGGGGAAATTTTAATTATAATTGCACTGTTGATTTTGGAACTGGAAATAATGCCGGAACTACGTTGGACGGAAACTGGACTTATTGTGTAGGAACTTCTTGCACGCCAAATATTGCTGTAACTACTGGAACAACAGATTTAACAGGAGATGATGCAAACGGGCAATTTGCCAGCACTGCAGGAACTGATGAGAATTTTGGGCAGATTGTAACGGGAAACACCGGAGGAACATATCAATTAAGATGCGGAGCACAAGACCAAGACGGGCCTTATTTGGTAAGTCCCATTTTTACTGTTACTGTTACAGCAGACGCGACAAAACCAGCAATTTCAATCGCTTTTCCAACAAACTTGACAAACACCACAAACAACAATCTTGATGTTAATGCAACATATTCCGACGCTGGAGGAATTTCTGCTGTATGGTACTCAAATGATACAAATCTAATCAATCGCTCTCTCGGCTCTGGAGGAACTTTTTTCAACATAACAAACATAACTTGGAGCGAGGGAATTCATAATGTAACTGTCTGGGTGAATGATACGGCAGGAAATGAAAATTATACTACTGTTACATTCATGGTTGATTCAATACTTCCTGCCGTTGAAATACAATTTCCGACTGTGAATAACACAAACACGACAAACACAGCTCAAAATGTCAACTTCACTTTTTCAGATTTGAACGGAATTTTCAACATATGGTACTCAAATGATACAAATCTAATCAATCGCTCTCTCGGTTCGGACGGAACTTTCTTTAACATTACAAACCTTACATGGAGCGAAGGAAAGCACAACGTGACTGTTTACGTGAACGACACGTTTGGAAATGTGAACCAGTCAAGAATTAGCTTCACTGTTGACACTACAAACCCTGACTTGACAATCCTAATTCCCGAAGTGAACAACACAAACACGACAAACACGGCTCAAAACATCAATTTCACTTTTTCAGACAGCTTTACTCAGGTTGTTGCCGCATGGTATTCAAACGACACGGGAACAGTTAACAGATCATTGGGAGAAGGCGGGACTTTCTTCAACATAACAAACATAACTTGGAGCGAGGGAAAGCACAATGTCACGATTTATGCAAACGACACTGTCGGAAACATAAACAAAACTTCTGTGAGTTTCACGATTGACACAATCCAACCGACAATTTCAATCGCTTTTCCAACCGTAAATAATTCCAACGGCACCAATACTCTCAATGTAAACTTTATTTAACGTGGAGTGATGCAAAGCACAATGTTACAATTTGGGCAAATGATTCTGCTGGAAATTACAATTTTGCGACAATTTCATTCACGATTGATTCTGTTGCTCCAAGCCTAAATATCACAACTCCCGCACAGAACAATACAAATACAACAAACATAAACCAAAATATAAATTTTACATTTTCAGATTCTCTTGGAATAGATTCTGTCTGGTATAACAATGATACACATGCTGGAGCGAATAAAAGTTTGGGAAGCGGTGGAACGTATTTCAACATTACAAACATAACATGGAGTGAAGGTTTGCATAATGTAACTGTTTATGTGAATGATTCAGCAGGAAATTTGAATTACACAAGCATTAGCTTTACTGTTGATACAATACAACCGGACATAAACATAACTTATCCTTTTAATAACACAGTTGTTTCCGATACAGGGGCAGATGTTAATTACACGCGTTCTGATTTAGTAGGTTTATTCAATTGTTGGTACTCCAATGATACATATTTGGTAAACACAACACTTGCAAGTTGCGAGAACATAACAACAATAACTTGGAGTTCTGGGATACATAATGTAACAATATGGGTGAATGACTCTGCTGGAAATTACAATAGAAGCACGATAAACTTTTCAATATCAGCAAACAATCCTCCTGAAATCAGGAATGTTTACAATGATACCAGTCCGTCCTTAAGGAATGCTGGTACTGGATTAAGCGCAGGACCAGCTAATACTTCGATAATAATCAACTTTTCTGTTTTTGATGCAGAGGGGGTTGCAAATATGAACAATGCCACAGCAACAATAAACTTCTCAAGAAATGGAGAGGCGTTGAGGCAAAACTCAAGTTGCAATCAATATGAAGTTGCCACGAACGTTGCAAACTATACATGCAATATAACGATGATGTGGTTTGACGGCGCAGGGACA
>JACOYL010000008.1 GCA_016181895.1 Candidatus Pacearchaeota archaeon | reverse complement strand
ATGCACGAATGACAAAAGCCCGAGAATAATCCAAAATTCAATTCCGTGGAAAATCAAAATATGATGCTTGTACTTTTTTCTTTCTTTTGTTGAAAGTTTTTTTCTTTTTTCTATGAATTTTACAAACCATGAATAAGCCCTTTTCAGATTTAAATCCCTTTTTTTCGCGGCATAAAAAATGTAATGATCGACGTCAATCAAAAATGTTGAAAGAATTACAATGAAAAAACCCGCAAATCCGATTTGTGGAAAATTCACGAACAAAATCAGCGAAAACAAAATTCCAAGGACAAGATGCTGGCGAGGATACATTTTATTAATCTTTATGAGATTTCCAAATTCAAATGGAGAGTCTCATTCACTCCTTTTCCATTTTTTTTGAGACAGATTCCAAGTCTTTTCTTAATTCGCTGATTGATTTTTTGAAAATCTCCTCTGGATTCATTTGCCCGAAAGTTTCGACTGTTATTATCAAATCATTCTTGGATTCAATTTCAGCCTTTTTTCCCTCTTCATTGCTTATGCTCTCGCAAATGTCGGCGATTTCTTTTTTCTGGTTGTCAATGACAATTATCTTGTTTCCCTTTTCCTTTATTTCATTGTCGGGGCAAAGCCCTTTTACTTTTCCTTTCAATTCCTTGTCAAGAATTATCTCGGCGACGTTTCTGTAAAACATCAAACCGGGAGAGAATTTCGAATGTTCTATGCCGAGCCCGATTTTTGTCGTGGCTTCAAGTTCTATTTCCTGTTCTTTGTTTATGTAAGTTATCGGGATTTTGTCAAAAACAGGCTTCGCCTCGCCCTTTAATTCCTTTGAATAAACCATTCCTTCTTTGCTTGCATGCAATTTCAACTTCGGCTCTTTTTTTCCTGTTTTTTCAATTTTCAAGGGAATCAATCCGATTCTGTGGGCAATTGTCTCGTCGTAAAGCGGCGAGTCGTTTTTTGAAATTTCAATTTCATCGACGGCAAGAATTGGAATGTGATTCACGTATCTTCTTAATGCATTAGCCAGACTGTCTTCTATTTGAATTTCGAAAACAACAGCGTCCTTGTTTTTTTCTATTAGTTTCATTTTAAACTCTCCTCCCTCTTCTTCCGCCTTTTTTCTTTGGGCCTCCCCTTGGATTTCTTGTTGTGTCAAGAATGTTAACTATTTTAAAGCCTTCCCTTGAAAGGCTCTTGACTATCGCATGCGCTCCTGGCCCCGGAGCAGGGCTTCTTGTCTTGGCTCTGATTCTTATGTAAAGCGATTTTATTCCGAGATCCTTTATGTTTTCACTGATTCTTTTTGCAATGAACATCGCAATCGTCGGATTTGCCTTCAACCTGTCGTGCTTTGTAACCATTCCTCCCGTGACTTTTGTGATTGTCTTTCCCGACATGTCTGTCACATGAACAAGCGTGTTGTTGAAAGAAGTGTAAATGTTCACGACAGCCTCTATATCTCTTTTCTTTTTTCCAGAAGTTGGTGTTTCTCTTTCCAAGTCCTCTTTTTCCACTTTATCTGTCTTGACTAATTCCTGTTCTTGATTCATTGTATAATAATTTCCTGTTTAATTTCTTGAACATCCGGGTTTTCACGAACCTTTTTTTCTTTTTCAGGCTTTATCGATATCTTGTTTTCCAATTCAACAGGCACGATATACGAGGGGCTGTTTATTACCCTTCCGCCGATGAGAATTTTTTTATGGACTATGAGTTGCCGGGCATGTTTTGGAGTTCTTGCGATTTTTTTCGTTACAATAACTGTTTGAAGTCTTCTTTTGAGATAATCTTCCTTGCCCAAAGAAAGCGCGTCGGCAATTGAATTTACATTCAATCCTATTTTCCTGAGCCTCTCGAAAAGTTTTTTCTGTTCTTCAACATTCGAGGAAATCATGTTCTTCGCTTTTCTTCTTATTGTTTTCACTTTTGATTCTGTTTTCCAGATTTCCTTTTTGTTTTTCAGCCCGAATTCTTTTTTTATTTTTTCTTCTTCAATGATTCTCGGCTTGTCAAAAGGCCTTTTCGGCTTTGAATATTTTTTGTGTTTTCGTTTCATTATGCAAAATCTCCTGATTTTGTATCATTGAAAAATTTATTTTTCATCTTGATTATTTACCTGTCTTCGCTTTCTTTTTAAGCCCGACGCTTTTTAATTTGTTTTTCCTGAAGTGAGACTGCGTCCTCTGTCCTCTTGTCGGCTGTCCCAATTGATGCCTCAATCCCCTGTAGCTCCTGATGCTTTTCAGCCTTTTTATGTCAAAATCCCTTCTCAAATCAAGGTCTGTTCCTATGAGATGCCTGTTTTCTCCAGTATCAAAATCAAACCTTCTATTTACAAGAAAAACAGGAACTTTCGGATTTTTCAGGAAATCAGAGACTTTTTTTATTTCCTCTTCCGTCAAAGAGCCGATTGTCCTGTTCTTGTCGAGATTGAGAATTTTGCAGACGGCGTTTGACATGCTCCATGAAACCCCTTTTATCTTCGTCAATCCGACATAAAGTTTCATTTTTCCCTCTATGTCCCTTGACAAAATTCTGACTATTCTTTCTTCGCGTTTTTCCTCAACGGGTTTTTTTATCGTTCCTTCTGGTTTTTGCATTTTTGTTTTTTGTTCCATTATACAAAACTCCTATTTTGGCGATGCTTTGTTTTCGCCATGTCTCGCGACTCGTTGCGATGCCTATGCAATGGCACGTAATCGCCGTGCCAATCGCTTTGTATGCTGAAAAATTTATTTTTCATTTCAATGTGTGAAAAGATTGTATCTTTCAAATTCCGTCAGTTCAAGCAATATTCTTTTCTCTATTGTTTTCTCGGGAAAAGGAAGATTTGGAATTCTTTTCTTTATATCTTCAAAGGAATCGAATTTTTTTATCTCCCTTTGCGCAAGAATGTCCTTCGTGTATTTTTTTCCTAATCCGGGAAGAAGTTCAAGTTGGTGAACTCTCTTGTTTATCGCCTCTGAAGTGTTGAAAAATTCCACGAATTCCTTTTCTCTTTCTTTTACGACTTTTTCTATGAATTTTTCAAGGTGTTCCTTTGCGGTTTCGGTAATCTTTTCCCTTTGCAATCTTCCAAGGATGTAATATACCTTGTCTCTCTTGCCTTCCCCTATATAAACTTTTTCTTCGACTTCAAAACTCATTCCCCTTCTGGGAACGAGTTCCAATAATGTCAAGTTTTTCTCGCCTATTGCCTGCGCTATCGGCATCATTTTTCTTTCCAATGGATATCCATTCGGCAAGTAATCTAGGACTATAGCGTGTTCTTCTTTTTCCATTTTTCTTATTTGAATTCTTTAATTGTGTCAAATATCCTCTTTGATTCATCTTCATCCAAGCTTGTTCCAACGAAAATTTTATTTAAATCCTCATGATTTTCAGGCACAATGTCTATGATTTTTGAAATGTGTTCAGATTTCATTTTCATCAAATCCAAGGACTCTAATTTTTTCCTGAATTCCTTGGCTTCTTTGCCCGTGGTTTTGGTGAATTTTTTTATGAATTTCATTGCCTCGGAGTCCTTGTCAAGATATTCCGTGACTTCAGCCATGCTCAAAGGCTCGTTATTTCTTATTGTCATTTTTATTTTATTGTTTTATTTTTATTAAATGTATTGGTTGAATTATGAATTTTTTTCCCTTGTCATTGTCTTTTATCAAAACAATGTATGCCTTTCCGCGCCTTCCCTCGACAATCCCCGTTCTTCCCTGAAATCTCTTCGGGAAATTCGCAGGCATCGACATTTCCCTTATCACGGACACTTTGTCCCCTTCTTTCAATTCCTGGAAGTATCTGCTGAATTTGATTTTTCCCTTTGTTCTTGTTTGCTTTTTTCTCATTGTGAAAACTTTTGTTGCGATGCTTTGTTTCTTCCCGATGCGTATGGGAATCGCAATGCCAATCGCTTTTTATGCTTGAAAAATTTATTTTTCATATTTTACACAAATGAAAACCATTTAAAAAGGTTGCTTCTATGAGATTAGTTCCTTAAGTTGAATCCAGAAATAATTTTTTTCACAGTGCCATGGGCTCCAAGATATGCAAGAACTATTCTATCGGCTTCAAAAGAGTATGGATATTCTGTTAATGATTCTAAGGATTGTCTCGCATCATCCGGACTTTTTATGCGGGTAATTGTTATATGGGGTTTGAAACTGTCTCCAACGGTAGGATAACCATATCTTTCAATATTTTTTCTCTCCTCTTCGGGCACATTGGTCAAAGTCTTTAAAACCGGCTGGATTAATCCTTCTCTTAAAGGATTGATTGCATCGATAAATTCTCTCTGAACTTTTAGAAGATAATCATTTTTCTCAGAATTCCAAAACAAAAAAGTACCGTAGTCAATGGTGAAATTGTTTAAAATAAAAGACATTCCATTTAATTATCCAGAAACTTCTCTAACAGCATCCTCAATTTTTCCAATATTCCTCAATGGAAAACCTGCCTGATACAAAGAGATATGCGGAATTTTATCTTCATTATTCAACACAAATTCACTTAAAAATTTTAATGAAACTCCTTCGCTAAATTCAATTGCCTTATTTCTTATTTCTAAAGGAGGAATAACTGCTATATTTAAAGACGTTAATCCTTCTTCCATATTTCATCTGCAATTATCCAATATTTAAATCTAATGAATTACTCTCCAGAATTTTCCATGTTTTTCTTTATCGCTTCAAACATTCTTCTGCCCCAGACGCCGATGCCGCAGCTGTCACAGACGTCAATTCCCTTTTTCTCAAACAGCTCTTTTTTGCAATAAAGACATTTTGTCATTTTCCTCATTTAATATTAATCTGGCTTTTAAAAGATTTCATTTCCAGACTATATAATAAGTTTTAAAAACCAGCAATTTGGAATAATATTATGATAATTCCGATAAGATGTTTCTCGTGCGGCAAGCCGATAGCTCATTTGTGGGAGGAATACAAATCCCGCGTTTCAGAAGGAGAGAATTCAAAAAAAGTTCTTGACGAGCTTGGTTTGGAAAGATATTGTTGCAGGGCAATGTTCCTCGGACATACTGATTTGATTGAACTTGTTGCGAAGTTCAAGAAAGCGTGAAATGAAAAAAACACTTGAAAGAATAGCTTACAGAACCGCAATAACATTAACCGCTCCAGCACTTTATCTTTCGATGATTAATTTTGTTTTTGGTTATGATATGAATCCTTCTTTAAATTATCTTGCAAATGTTGCGGCTTTTGGTTTGGCTGGAATTGGTTATATGAAGGCATGTGAGATAAAACCTTAACAACATCCAGGTTGCCTCATTGCATTACTTCTTCCAGATAAAAGTTCTGAATAAATTTCAGGAGAATCGTCTATTCCCAAATATCTTGGAGTTGGAATATAATCTGTTCCAATAAATTTATACGCTTCTCTAAGGTTTACCAATTCGCCATTTAACAAAACAACTTTATCTGGGTTTAATGACTGTAATTTTCTAACATCATCTGCTTTTTCATATTGTAAAATAGCTTGCGAATCTCTATATCTAACTTGTCTGGCTCTTCCACCAATTATCTCAAAAGTTGTGCCATCATTTAAAGTTAATAAATAAGATGTTAAAAGAGAATCTCTCTTCTTTATAGAATAATGTGCACTAATTAATTCATCAGATAATGTAAATGTGATTGGCATAAAATTATTTGTTATTGTTGGTATAAAAAGATTATTGTACTTAACAACATCCTGTTTCCTGATGAATTATATCCAAATCAATTTCCTTGAATTTCCATTTGTTGTTGAAATCGCATTTTCCGCATAGAATTGTTATGAACCCGTTTTTTATGCTTATGCTTGAATCTTTTCCATAGGCACTCAAACATTTTTTACAAAATAATTTTCTCTTGTCTCCGAGTTTTATGTTGTGGCTCATCGCGAGTTTTTTTATCTTCTTGATTTCCTCGGGAGATTTGTGCTTTATGTGCGAGAAAAAATCCTTGATTTTTTCCTGCGCTTCTGTTTTTGAAATTTTCTTAAATTTCAATTGAGGCAATTCCTGTGCCGATTTGGATATTTTGGATTTCATTTATTAAATAAGAATTAATATTTTATAAATATGAAAGACAGCTTGAAGGTTTCGCTTCTTGTCGGAAACTACTTGCCGTCAACGCAGAAAGCTTAACTTCTGTGTTCGGAAAGGGAACAGGTGTTTCCAATCTGCTATGGCCGTCTTCGAAATTATGGGACAGAAAGGATTTTTAAACGTTTCTATGATACTAAAATATAATTGATTGCGGGAATGCCGGAGTGGTCAAACGGGATGCGCTCAAGACGCATTAGCTCAGTGCTTGCAGAGGTTCGAATCCTCTTTCCCGCATTCTTGAATTTGCGAAAAATATAATAATTGATTTATTATTTCAAAATTTTCCTAAGGATTATCATAATCAGTTCCAGTCCACTCTTTATACAAATTAAGATATCCTTTTGAAAACAATGTGAACTTATCTGCAACTGTCTCAATTTGCGAACCGCCAGAACTAAAAGAATTTTTCAGGTAATTGGAATCTTCAATCATTTTAGCCATTTCTTCCAAATTAGTTCTAATGATTATGTCCTTGTCTTTCCTTTCCCCTTCATTGATAATTATTTCGCCGTCAATAATCTCTTCAAAATAAGCAGTGTCTTCAATGTAAATTTGTATTTTTGGAGTTATTGAGGTATAAGGAATATTATGAAGATTGTAAACCTTCAACAGACTGGAAAAATATCTAACTAAATCTTTATCAATAACCAATTGATTAATTTCATTTTCCGTGCTTTCTGTATTATTTTCCGTTGTTTGGTTAAATTGTGTTGTTGGTTTTTTTATTTCTCCGGAAGAAATTCTATCAGAATAAAGACTGGAATAATCTGTTCCATTAATGGAGAAATACACGTATGAGGCTCCTAATCCAACGGTAAAAAGTCCGAAGACCAATAGGATTATTACAGGTAAATTAACCTCGCCCCTTGTTTTCATCAATTCATTAATCTGCGTTTATTTATAAATAATTTCAAAAAAAACTGAAAACTCCTTTCTGCAAAACCAGCAATCCGACGATTATGCTCAATGCCAACGGAATGTTGATTAATATTGCTATTCCAAGCAAAATTCCCGCCGAGAAATCAATCCAACTTCCAAAATCCCGCAACATTCCCAAACTTGATTTCGCGAACGCAATAATGCTGAAAGAAATAAGAACATTGCTTGGAGGATTAAAATAAGACAAAAAAACAAGCAGCATTCCGATAATCAAATCGACAAGTCCGAGCACCTTCACCAGCATGTTTTTTAAATTCACTTTCTATTTTTAAAGTGTGTGAAAGAAAGCCCGGGTAGCTCAGTTTGGATAGAGCATCAGGTTCCTAACCTGAGGGTCGCAGGTTCAAGTCCTGTCTCGGGCGTGTTTTCATTCCAGCAAATATTCCTCAAACTTGTGCGTTTTCAAAACAAGATTGCTTTTCCATTCGTCAATCAAGTCTTTATATTTCTGTCTTATTTCCGTCGACAATTTTTCCAATTCATCTCCGTCTTTTGCAATAAGAACAAGAGTGAAATCATAATCCCCCATTATTGATAAAAGCTCAATGCATCTCGGATGTTTCTTCAGATGGGAAATAAAATCATCAAGAGCCTTTTGGCTCACATTTTTCAATTTTATTTTTATGTCAGCAATCAATGGAAATCCAATTACTCGTGGGTCTACCAAAATAGTCGGATGAAAAATCCCTTTCTCAATCATTACTTTAATTCTCTTGTGTGTGGAATCAATGCTCAATCCAACTTTCTTCGCAATTTTGTTAAGTTGTTCTCTTCCATTTTCTTGAAGAACATGAAGTATCTTTTTGTCTTTCTCGTCGATGATTCTTGATTTCAACGCTGATTTAACAGGCATATTTGCACTAAATAAGACATTCTTATAAATCTTCCGTAATTATTAAGGTATTTCTAAAGAAAAACTTATATAGTTCATAATGTGTATGATTATAACTAAATTACTACGATTAAGTAATAAAAAAATAATAAATAAAATGAAAAACAAAACGCAAGAAGGAGAACCAAGAATAGTTAGAATGGATTGGCGTGGACATCCGCTCAAGGCCGGACTTTATAAAAATGAAGATGGAAAAAGAGAATTAATTTATGAGCATGTATTTCAAAAATCTTATTTGGTAGTAGATCTTTTTGAATTAGATCGTAAGAAAAGGGAATGGGCTAAAACATTTAAGTGGTCTCAACAAGGACATCCGAAACAAGTTTCTTATAAAGACATTGAATACAGAGATATAGAATCTATATTAAGAGGATGCACAAAATCTGGGGAATTTGATATTCCCGATATGGATTTGGTAAGAAAAGAATTTGGCGAGGTAAGCGACGGAGGAATTATTCTTCCAAGAGGGCAAATAATGGAGATAGGATATCTATACGACCTTGATCCTTCCTCAGGCTCCGGTGGTCCAAGTTATGGATTGGATAGTACTTTATACAAAAATCTTGGAGAGCCAAATGAAATTTTCTTTAGAACATTGTTAAGGAATAATCAACGAGAAAGATAAAATGACAAAACCAACAGAAATCGCAAAAGAAATGGGAAAAGATGGATTAGATGTATCCAAAAAAGTTGGAAAATTTGGTTATAATCTTGCTCAAAATGTTGTTGAGCATGGATTTACTCCTTTTATTGTACCAACATGGTATAGAAGAGCTATAAATAAAAAATATAATAAATTTGGTTGGAGCAATCAGCAAAATTATGGATTAATTAGAGTTATTGAAGGTATATATGTAAGTGGGGCATGGAGTATTGCATTGGTGTTGGCGAATGTGAATAATATAGAAGACAGATTGGAATATCTTGCTATTCCTCTAGCAACAAATCTTGCATCCGGAATTTATGAATGGGGAAGAAATGCTTATAAAAGAGTGGAAGAAAGAGAAAAAATATATTCACGTTGATGACTCTTTGAATTATAAAATGTCTCATAAACCAATTACACAAGAAGAGCCGATGGGCTGCGGAGTTGCATGCGTTGCAAGTCTTCTGGGGATTTCATACAAAAAAACACTAAAATTATTTGGAAGAAATTATAATCTTAAAAAAGGGGCTTACTGCGACGATATTGTTAAAACTTTAAAAAAAGCAGGATTAAATTATAACTATTCTAAGGTCAACGGTAAAACTAAGAAATACATTAATAAAATTGGTTCAATTATTTTTATAAGCCCAACAAAGAAATATAGAATCGGACATTATCTTCTAAAAACTGAAAATGGATGGATGAATCCTTGGGTGAACTTGCCAAAAAATCCAATTAAAGCTGGCCTTCAAAAGAAACTTCCCGGTAAACCACAATGGATAATCTATAGAAACAGCAATCTTTAAAACTTCTTTTTTTGTGTCTATTTCAAGCGCTGGTGGTCTAACGGTATGACATTTGCCTTCCAGTGTGTTTTCGGAGAAAACTTGCTGGTTAAAAATCGTGAGATTTTTTCTCCAAGCAGAACGCAGCAGAGAGCAAATTGCCTGGGTTCGACTCCCAGCCGGCGCATATTCATGTAAAATGACAGACGAACAAACAGAAACCAAAAAAACATTCAAGGAAAAATTCGGAAAATTCCACGACAAATACTACAAGCATTTGCTTCTTGTTCCGATAATAATGCTGCTTTTTTCCTTGGGATATCTTTACGTTTTTTATTCAAACAACAACGATTTCATTTACAAGGACATCTCGTTGACGGGAGGAACATCTGTCACGATTTACGGGGATTTTGATTCAGGCAGGATAAAAGCGGATTTGTCTGGAAAACTGGAAGAAATCAATACAAGGGAAATTTATGACATCCTTACAAGGGAGAAAATCGCGCTTGTAATCGAAACGAAAACACTCGGAGACGAGACAAAACAAGTCATTGAAGATTATTTGGGCTATGAATTAAACGACGGAAACAGCAGCTTTGAATTTACAGGTTCTTTGTTGAGCGAAAGTTTCTATAAACAGCTTTTAACCGCGATTTTGTTCGCCTTTGTTTTCATGGGAATCGTGATATTTTTGATTTGCAGAAATATGGTTCCCGCGATAGCAGTAATAATCTCTGCCTTTGCGGACATTTTGATGACGCTTGTCGTCGTTGATTTGCTTGGGATTAAAATTTCCAGCGCCGGAATTGTCGCATTTCTCATGTTAATCGGTTACAGCGTCGACACCGACATTTTGCTGACAAACAAGGTTTTGAAATCCTCTGAAGGAACATTAAACGGAAGGATTTTCAAGGCTTTCAAGACGGGAATGACAATGGCTTTGACTTCCATGACGGCGGTTGTGATAGCGTTGATTGTTTCAAATCCTTTCTCTGTCGTTTTGAGCCAAATCTTCACGGTTCTCCTGATAGGATTGTTCTTCGACATTTTCAACACATGGATAACGAACGTTTCTTTAATTAAATGGTACGTGAAAAAAAATGAACATTAAATTCACTTGGAAAATCTGGCTTCTTATAATCCTGCTGGTTTTTTCCATGCTGTCTATCTTCGGATTCCCGCCGATGCTTTTTGAGGAAGGGGTTTTGATAAAATCAGTTGCTTCCAACTCTACGGCGTTTTCAGAGGGATTGAGACAGGGGCAAATGATAATTGCCGTCGACGGAAAAGAAATAAAAAACATCGATGATTATTCAAATGCGCTGTCTGGAAAATTTCCTGTAAACTCAAATCAAAGCGTGAAAACGGAAATCACGACAAAAGATTCTGAAATTATCTTGTTTTCCAAAACAGCTCCGGAAATAACTGTTTCAAATATTCCGAAAACAAATGTAAAACTCGGCTTGGATTTGGTGGGAGGAGCAAGAGCTTTGGTAAAGGCGCAGGATTTTTCCCTTGGCTCGGAAGACGCGCAGGAACTCTCGGAAGTGATAAAAAACAGATTGAACGTTTACGGTTTGGAAGACATAAAAGTCAATTCAATTTCTGATTTGTCTGGAAATAATTATGTAAGGATTGAGATTGCGGGAGCAACCCCTGAAGACTTGGAAAATCTTGTTTCGCAGCAGGGAAAATTCGAGGCAAAGATTGGAAACGACACTGTATTTGTTGGAGGGGAAAAAGATATAACATCAGTGGCTCGTTCCGGACAGGATGCAGTCATAGAATCCTGCCAGCAAAATGCAGGCACTTATTTTTGCAATTTTAGATTTACTATTTTTCTCAGCGAGGATGCCGCAAAAAGACACGCCGAATTGACAAAAAATCTCGAGGCAAATTACTCCACGATCTCTGGAAATTATCTCTCGCAAAATCTTGACTTGTTTTTGGACGGAAATCTCGTCGACAGCTTGTTGATAAGCGAAGGCTTGAAAGGGGTTGTAACGACGCAGATTTCAATTTCAGGCTCTGCAACCGGGGAAAGCCAAAACCAGGCTTATGACGAGGCTGTGGAGGAAATGAATCGCCTTCAAACAATTCTTATAACAGGAAGCCTTCCTTACAAACTCGAAATTGTAAAACTTGATTCCCTTTCTCCCACTCTTGGAAACAAGTTCATTAATTCAATATTGATTACAGGCTTGGCCGCTTCATTCGGCGTTTTCTTTATAGTTCTTTTAAGATACAGAAAAATAAAAAAATCGTTCGCGGTTCTGATAACAGGCCTCTCGGAAATAATAATAATTCTTGGAATAGCGTCTTTCATAAAATGGAACCTGGATTTGCCGAGCATTGCGGGAATTCTTACAACTATCGGAACAGGCGTGGACCAGCAGATAATTATTCTCGACGAGGCGAACGAAAAAATTGTCGGCATAAAACAAAGAATGAAAAGGGCGTTTGCAATTATTCTCGGGGCGTTTTTCACTTCGTTTGTCGCAATGATTCCCTTGTATTGGGCTGCCGCGGGTTTCTTCAAGGGTTTTGCAATAACAACACTCATAGGAATAACGGCAGGGATTTTAATCACGCGCCCGGCTTTCACAGACATGATTGGGAAGATTGAGGAATGAATTTACCATCTAAATATTTATAAATGATTAACCTCGAATAATTTTTAGAATGCAACAAATAGACTATGCAATATTAAGAGCGTATAATAATAAACCATACGACTTGAGTAAACCACCTGCTGTTGCAAATTTAATTTCTAAAAATTGATCCTGTCACTAAAAAAATAATCGTTGTTGTTAATGGTCCTCAAGACAGTGCAAACACCCCTGAATTTTTGTGTTCAACTTTTCCAATTCAAACCAAAGAAGGAAAAATTGAAACGATTGTTCTTGAAGATTATGGGTGGTCAAAAGCATTCAATGCCGGGTTGAGAGCATCAATGCCAAAAAATGATTATGAAACCCGATTGATGATTTCAAATGAGGTTAATCCGACTCCTGAGCAGCTATCGGAGATGCAGCAACAAATCTTGAAAGGTTCGGCAATAACTTCAGAGGTTATAGGATTATTTAATACCGGTTCTTATGCTTTATTTGAAGGCAGAGAAGAACCGACTTATCTGGTTCCAAGAAATACATGTACTTTATGGAGAAGTGCAGCCATGCAAGGTTTTGCTTTTAATGAAAAACTTGATTTGCAGCAAGGAATGGAGGATATTTATATGGGATTAGAGATATATAAAAGACATAAACTTCTTCCCTCTTTAGGCCCTGTAAACGTAGAGTTATCAATAAGACCTGAAGTTGATCAAAGAGTAAAAACTCAAAAAGAACGTGAAACAGTAAAGAGATATTTGCCTGAATTTAACATTGAAACTATTAATGCTTATTTTAATGCCTTAAGTGTTTTGGCTTTATCCAAGGGAAAAGGAAATGGAATGCCTCTTTTCAGAGCAATAACTTCTTACGAATAAATTATAGTCTTTTAACTCACAATTCTTTTAAACTATTTTCTTTAAATCCTGTTATGAAGATTCTTGTTACAGGAGGAGCGGGATATGTCGGAAGCCATGCTGTTCGCGAATTGTTAAAAAACGGATACGAGGTTGTTGTTTACGATAATTTAAGCCGCGGCTTTCAGGAATCTTTGCCAAAAGATGTCAAATTTATCAACGGAGATTTGAACAATCCGGAATTGCTTGAGCATGTTTTTAATTCAAACAAGTTTGACGCGGTTATTGATTTCTCGGGGCATTTGGAAGTAGAGGAATCAATGCGAAATCCAGAGAAATTTTATCTCAATAATGTGATTTCATTGCTGAATTTGTTGAAAGCAATGCATAATCACAACGTGAAAACAATTGTTTATTCTTCTTCCGCATCTGTTTACGGACAGCCGAAGGAAATCCCTGTTTCAGAGACGCATGTAAATGACACGAACAATGTTTATGGGGAAACAAAAGCAATCGCCGAAAGAATGCTGAAATTCTTTGATAATATTTACGGAATAAAATCTGTTTCTCTTCGCTATTTTAACGCCGCCGGCGCGGATTCAAGCGGGGAAATCGGCGAAGCCCACAATCCTGAAACCCATTTGATTCCGATAGTTTTCAATACGGCATTGGGAAAAAGACAGCACATTTCAATTTATGGAACAGATTATCAAACAAAAGATGGGACTACAATAAGGGATTACATTCATGTAAAGGATTTGTCACAGGTCCACATTCTTGCAATGGAGCGATTGCTTTCAGAGGGAAAAAGCAATGTTTTCAATGTCGGAACGGGAAAAGGATATAGTGTAAAAGAGATTGTTGAAACGGCCAGGAAAATAACAGGGAATGAAATTCCGACAATTATTGGTTCAAGGCGTTTCGGCGACCCTGCGGAACTTGTGGCGCATGTTGGAAAAATCAAAAAAGAACTCGGATGGGAGCCAAGATACAGCGATTTGAAAACAATAATGGAAACCTCTTGGAAATGGCACAAGAATCATCCGGCAGGTTACGGAAAAATCTAAGATTTCATTAGTTTTAAGAATGTATTTTTGTTTTTAAAAGTATGAAAAGTAAGAATAGTAAGAAAATAGATGAAGGACTGAAATTATTAGTAAAATCTTCTGTAATTGTTTTAATAGCCTTTTTCTTATCTAAAATTTTTGGTTATTTATACAGAATAATTATTGCAAGATATTTTGGGCCTGAGGTTTATGGTTTGTTTTCGCTTTCAACAGCAATTATTGGAGGATTTGTTTTATTTTCATTATTAGGTTTTGATGAAGGAATAATTAGATATTTCTCTTTTTATCGTGGAAAAAATGAGATAAACAAGATGAGATATCTATTCAAATTTTCTTCTGAAATTTTATTTTTTTCAACATTAATAATAACATTGATATTTTTTTTATCTTCTGATTTTATAGCCATATCAATTTTTCGCAATCCAGATTTGATTATTTTCCTAAAACTTTTTATTTTCGTAATCCCTTTTTGGGTTTTTGCCTCATTTTTTTTGTCAATAATGAGAGCATTCGAAAAAATTAAAGAAATATCAATTATTGACAGTATCATTAATCCTTTTTTAAAAGTAGTATCATTAATCCTTTTAATAATTCTTTTTGGTTTTAATAATAATGCAGTTATTCTTTCGTTTATGTTTGGATTTTTGGTTATATCCTTATCCACATTTTTTTATTGTAAATTCAAAATCCCAAAAATCTTTTTAAAATATAATTTAAATATAAAAACCAAAAAGAAAATTACAAAAGATTTTATATCCTATTCCTGGCCATTCCTTTTTTTTGGGATATTTTCAATATTTTATTATTGGACTGATTCATTTGTAATAGGTTTTTTTAAATCAGTAACAGAAGTAGGATTTTACAATGCAATTACCCCAATAGCATTATTATTAAATATTATCCCTGCAATTTTCTTGCAATTATTTTTCCCATTAATAACCAAAGAATACTCATTAAAAAATTTTAATCTTATAAAAGAAATTTCAAAACAAATCGGCAAATGGATTTTTATGTTTAATTTTCCATTTTTCCTTTTAGTTATTTTATTCCCAGAAATAATAATTAACATTCTTTTTGGTCCGCAATATTTAGTTGCAGCAAACTCATTGAGATTTCTAGTCATTGGAGCACTTTTTGCTTCTGTATTTGTAATATCTAATAATTTAATTTCTATGGTTGGGAAATCTAGAATTATCCTTTATGATGTTATAATAGTAACTGTACTTGATATGACACTTAATATTTTATTAATTCCCAAACCAATAATATTTGGATTAGATAATTCTTTAGGTATAAACGGTGCAGCAATTGCAACAATGACTTCAGTAATAACATGTAATATCCTCTTTTTTATACAAGCAAAGCATTATACTTCGATAACTCCTTTAAAATTAAGTATGTTTAAGATTTTTTTGGCTTCTTTAATCCCGTTCTTTATATTATTAATTTTATCAAAATTAATTTTTATTAATCTTCTTTCATTTATTCTCTTGACCATATTATTTTTACTTATCTACTTATTTCTATTATTTTTATTTAAAGCATTTGATGAAGAAGATGTCATGATTTTTCGGACCATTAAAAGAAAAATAAAAAATGACATTCTTTCTAAAAAATAATCTTCATTCAAGAACCTTTTTTAATACCATACAAACTTCATCAATTTCTTTGTCTGTGATGTCACTTGAACTTGGGAGATAAAAACCCCTTTCTCCTATTTTGTTTGCAATTGGAAAGTCCCATTTGCAATCGGGAACATTTTCAACAGTCTTATTGTAATATGCTGGTTGCTTGTGCATTGGAATAAAAAAATTTCTTGTATCAACACCTTTTTCTTTTAATCTTTGCATTATCTCTTCCCTTGACAATTTCACTTCATCTGACAAGACTATCCCATACATCCAGTAAACATTTTTTGCATAATCTTTTTCTTTCGGCAATATTATTTTTTTAAAATCCTTTAATTTTTCGTTGTATTTTAATCCAACATTCCTTCTCGCTTCAACAAGCATGTCTGCATTTTCAACTTGTGCAGTCCCTATAGCAGCTTGAATATTTGTAAGCCTGTAGTTAAAACCTACTTCTTTATGAATGAACCTTGGCAAATCAAAAGCATGATTTCTTAATCTTTTCATTCTTTCTGCAAATTTCAAATTATTTGTGACACACATTCCTCCTTCTCCAGTTGTCAAGATTTTGTTCGCATAAAAACTGAAACATCCTATGTCTGATATTGAGCCACATTTTCTTCCTTTGTATTCTGCCCCATGAGATTCTGCGGCATCCTCGATTACAAATAAATTATATTTTTTTGCCAGATAATTTATTTTGTCCATATCGCAAGGATGTCCGTAGATATGTACGGCCATTATGGCTTTTGTTCTGTTAGTTATCCTTTCTTCAATTTTTTTTACATCTATGCAGTATGTTTCAGGGTCTGCATCAACTAAAACTGGTTTTGCACCTGTTATTATTATTGAATTTATGGAAGCAGCCATAGTAAATGTTGGCGCTATTACTTCATCACTTTTTTTTAGTTCAAGTGCAGCACATGCTAAATGCAAAGCACCAAATCCAGAAGAACAACCTATTCCGTATTTTACCCCACAAAATTTAGAAAAATTTTCCTCAAATCTTGTGATATACTCTCCAGAACTGCTTATCCAGTTTGTATCGAGAGCATCAATAACGTATTTTCTTTCGTTTCCAGGAAGCCAAGGTTTGCATACGGGAATCATCTTATACTCTTTCGAATTCCATATGTTTAATCTTTTCAAAACTTTTTTTTGTTATTTTCTCTCCATCTGGTAAATAATCTGCTTCTTCTGGAGAAAGTTTGTGAAAAATATTTTGCGCTTCTTCCTTCCTTACAAAAAAAGCATTGAAACCATAACTATTACAACCAACTAAAATATAACCTTTTGATTCTCCTAATTTATTTAATGCAGATAAAGACGCCCCATAGTAAAAACCATTTATATGTTCTTTAAATCTTTCAAATTGAGGCTTATATTTTATCGTAATCGGATCTTTTCCAAGTATTGAATTGTATTCTATAATAACTACCCTTGGCTTTATAACATTGATAACATTCCATACCCAATAATCGTTGCCATCGATATCAATTGAAAGCAGATCTATCTCTCCTTTGATATTGCTGTTTTTTATAGTATCATTTATATTTTCAGCAGTAACAAAGGACTGAACCACTTTAACTGGCTTGTTTTTGTAATATTCTTTAGCCTTTTTTACATAATCAGGATTTGCTTCTATTAAAACACCTTTCCATCCAAAATTAAGAGATAAATTTGCAGTATTACATTCTTTTCCTTCTTCTATACCTATTTCAATAAAAGTTTTATTGATGACACCGATTTTTTTAAAAATGTAATCAATTATACCGTCTTCTCCTGTCTGTGAGTATATTTTGAATTCTTTCCTTCGCATCATTTCTTTCTGATTATCAATTTCAGGAATTCTGTCTAGAAGCCAGTTGTTTTTAATTTGTTCTTCTATCATCTTGATTTTAAAATCAAATAATTTGAAATCTCTATAAATTTTCAGTATACCACTCGGGAGTATTGCCTTAATTATTTTTTTTTTATTCATATTGATTTATAAATTATTTTCATTAAATGATACTTTTGATTTTATTAATCTTATCTTTTTAGATTATATTTTAATTAAACTCTCCTCAAATCTTGTGATATACTCTCCAGAACTGCTTATCCAGTTTGTATCGAGAGCATCAATAACGTATTTTCTTTCGTTTCCAGGAAGCCATGGCTTGCATACTGGGATCATGTTTTTGAAACCCAAAAATAATTTTTAAACATTATGTAATAGAAGAATATAATACCTGTCTAATTTCTGATAAATTGCTGATAATATAATCTGGATTTAAACCGCTTAATTCATCTTTTGAAGCGGAACCGGTCGCTACGGCAACGGTTATAACACCTTCAATCTTTCCAGCCTCAACATCTTTCGTAGTATCCCCCACGAGATAAACATTTGATTTATTCCTTTCCCATCCGTATTCTCTTGCTCTGTTCAAAGCATTTCTTACCAAATTTGACCTTTCATAATCTTCATTGCCAAAACTTCCAAAAGGAAAATATTTATTTAATCTTACCGATTCCAATCTTTTTCTTGCCACAATTTCCTGATTTCCTGTTACCAATCCAAGCAAATGTCTGTCTGACAGTTCTTTTATTGTTTCTGAAACCCACGGGAGTAAAATTAAATTTTTGCTGGAAACAAGATAATTATCTCCAAATTCTTTAAAAAATTCATCAAATTGATTTTCGGAAGGATTTATTCCCTGCCTTTCAAGAATTATTCTGAGATTTTTTCTTTCAGTATTTCCGTGCAATCCTGAAAAATCAACCTCCAACGGCCTCGCAAAATAACTTGAAAGTTCTTCTCTCAATTGGGTTGAATAATCTTTCAAGAATTCAGGACTTGAAATAAGAGTCCCATCAATATCAAATAAAAAAACTTTTCTTTCGGACATTTCAAACTTGGAAAATTCCTTCTTTCAAACTATCATAAAGGGTAAGTATTGCATCAAGATTTGGCTTGAATATCATCCCGCCAAAATAACCGCGAACTTCTTCTTCACAAGCAAGTACAAGTCCTGCAGCTTCTTTATCCCTGAAATTTTTTATGTTTCCATCAAATCTCACAACAAAATAATTTAATGTGCCTTCTCTCATTCTTACAGAGGTTCTTTCTGCAAATTCCTGGCTCAAAAAATCTTTGGCTTTTCCAGATAACAGTTCCAATCCCTCTTCTCTTTTCTCTCTTGCAAATGTTTGCTCTGAGGTTTCCCCATCTTTCATTCCTCCACCAAAAAGACCGAAATAATATGCCCCACTTGAAGAAGGAATCCATGAACCCTGACCAGGCCCCTTTCCTCCACTCCACCAAGTTTCACTGTTTTTCCAAGGATAACCTTCGCCTTTTTTTTGCAACAGAACACCATTACTGGGACTTAGAATTATTCCAACTGAATAATCTCTTTTCGTTGGTTTTTGAGGTTCCATAAAAACTCTATCGTGATTTCTTTTTTAAGCATTATTATATTTGGATAATATATATTATATCTACAACAATATAAATTCTTTTAAATACAATTTTTTTCTTTTGGATATGACACTTTTCAGTCTTCCTAAAAAAGAACTAACGGAATTATTTGAGACTTCTAAAAACACTAAAAGAAAAAGGTCCGCAAAAAATTTTCAAGAAGATTCTTATTTCGGGCCTCAACTTGGTTTAAATGTTATTCAGCCTGATAGTTACATAAGACCTCACTTCCGTTACAGCGATGAACATATAATTTGGTATTCTGGAAAATTGTGCTCTCTTGTTCTTGATGAATCTGCAAACGTTGGAAAAGGACAAATTCTAACTCGTGAATCGCCTTATATGTTCCTTCCCGCAGAGACTTATTATACAGTTGTTTCACTTGAAAAGGATTCCGCAATTTGGTTTGTTACACAAGGTCCTTTTAATCCGGACAGATTTAAAAAAAATCTTCCAAGTTCTCCCGATGAAAATGGAGACTATCAAGAATTCTTTAAATTCTTGAAGAAAACGGCTATGATAACAGACGGCTTAAAAAATCCTAATTGACAAAATTATTTTTGTTCCATTTCTTCCAAGCTTATTCTTACCACATCGCTTTCATATCCCGTTTCTCCTCTCGTTTGCGACATGTCAATCATTATTGCTCTATCCATGGCCTTGAATCCATGAATCACAAGAGGAGGAATTGTTATCATTTCTCCAGAGTTTAAAATGATTTTTTTTGAATTTTTTGGATTATTTGCTGGAGCAAGCGTAACTTCAAATCTTCCAGATAAAATATAAGAGTCTTGAATTGAGAGTTTGTGATAATGCGGACCTCTTTGAGCTCCAACTTCGGTTGTAATTAATCCGACATGATTTATCTGCTTGTTCAATAAATCAGAAATCATCCCTCTTTCATCCATAAAATCAACTCCGATTTTTTTAATCTGAACGCCGAATAAATTATCTTCGTTTCCCATTATCTTTGGTTTGGGAATAGGTATTATAAACTTTCCTCCTCTTCTTGTAAATTCTATACTATTTTCTATTATTTCTTTCGCAAAATTCCAGGCAAAAATTATTCCATAATCAACTTTCTCTTTAAGCGCTGTTTCCTCTTCAATAATTGGAATGTGCATTCCAGGGGTGTAATGTCCGGGTTTTAATTTTGATTTTTCAGTCATATAGTCTATTATATTACTATCGATTTTGCAATAATTTAAAATTGTATTCGCTTTGGCTGGCGCGCTTATTCCTATTACTTTCTTTCCCTGTTTTTTCAAATCAATCAATAAATCAAGAAATTCTTTCCTATGTTCATTAATTTTCTTAGAGAAATTATCCAAAAATTCTTTTCTGTAAATTTCTCTATCTTCTTCTAATTTTAATAATTTTCCGACATTTTCTGAAACCCTTCTTGAATTTTTTCTTCCAACAAAAACTCTTATTGATTTTCCGTGGATTTCATATCTTTCAACATCAAAAACATCCATCCCATTTTTTTCAAAAAAATTTACCAATGGCTTTACGGAAAGATATTCCAGATGGTCAAGGTAAATAGTGTCGTATTCCAGATTTTCCACAAGATCTACAAAATAAGGTGCTTCAATTACAAAAATTCCGTCATCTTCCAGAAGAAGATTTACACCATCCATTAATCCTTTTTTGTCGTCAATGTGTGCAAAAACATTTGTCCCTGTGATAATTTTTGCTTTTCCTTTTTGTTCCAATATCTTTTTTGCAGTTTCAGAATTGAAAAACGCTCTCCATGTTTCTATCCCCCTTCTGTTTGCAATTTCCACTATTTTTGGCGCAGCATCTATTCCAAGAACTTTTAACCCGTTTCTTTTAAAACCTTCCAAAAGCACGCCGACATTGCTTCCAATATCAATAGCTAATTCATTTCTAAAATTGAATCTTCTACATATGGAATCTGCCATGTCAAAAAAATGTTTTTTTCCGATTTCTGTTATTGAGGATTCATAACTATATTTTTCGTTATATAGAATTTCAGGATTGACAGCGTAAGTTAGTTGAGTCAAACCACAGGACAAACATTGAGCGACTTTAAGCGGGAAAAAAATCTCCGGCTCGTTTAATTCTTCTTTTTTAAGAATGCCGTCGGCAGGAGGCAGAAACCCTAAGTCAAGAAATTCATAAAACTCTTTTGAATCACACATTCTACACATTGTTATTCTTCTACCTAGATTAGTTTGCATTTTAAATCATAAATCCTTAGCTCTGTACAAATAATTGAGATTTTCAGAATGGTTTGGTGCATCCCAAGAAAATATTTTTCCTTTGAGATGATTATCCCACCTATTTAAATCAGATTCAACCATTAATTTTACAAGTTCCTTGAAAGATGTTTTTGGTTTCCATCCTAATTCACGTTTTGCTTTGGAGTAATCTCCTTTTAAATAAGGAACTTCATAAGGTCTTTTATGTTGTGCATGAACTCTGACATAAAGTTTCCAATCAAGCCCTGCAATTTTAAACGCTTCTTCTACAAATTCTCTTACTGAATGGTTTTCATTTGTTGCAATTACAAAATCATCTGGTTTGTGGTATTGAAGAATTTGCCATACTACTTCCATGTAGTCTGGAGCATAACCCCAATCTCTTTTCGCTTCAAGATTACCAAGCCTTAGTTCATCTTGTAAACCAAATTTGATTTTTGCGACTGAATTGGTTATTTTTCTTGTTACAAATTCCAATCCTCGCAATTCAGATTCATGATTGAACAAAATACCTGCGGAAACAAACATGCCATAAGCTTTTCTGTAAATTCTTGCAAGTTCATGGGAATATAATTTTGATAAAGCATAAGGGGAGTTTGGTTTAAATGGTGTTTCCTCATTTTGTACACCATCAAGATTTATTGAATCCCCATACAATTCGCTTGTAGAAGCTAGATAGATTTTAACAGATTCTTTAAGATTTCTTACAATTTCGATTATGTTCAAAACACCGAGTCCATTAGTTAAGGCTGAATGAATAGGCTGGTCAAATGAACTGCCGACAAAACTTTGCGCAGCCATATTATATATCTCATCGGGATTTGTTCTTCTTATAGCTTCCGACAAGGAAGGCACATCTGTCAAGTCTGCGGAAACCAATGTTATTTTATCGAGGATACCAAGATGATTTAATCTCCAAAAGTTTGGTGTCGAAATTCTCCTCACTACTCCAAAAACTTCGTAATTTTTTTCAAGAAGTAATTTAGCAAGAAACGCCCCATCCTGTCCTGTAACTCCTGTAATCAACGCTCTTTTTTTATAAGCATCCATGAATAGTTTTTATGAAAATCACTTAAATAGTTTATGAAGATTGGATATGTAATATGGGAATAATAATTATTCTAATAAAATTTCTTTATCCAAAATGCTCAGTCAAATCTTTAATCATAGAACGCGCGCTTTCCATGAATCTTGGCGAGTCTTTATAATTTCCATCGAATTCCCCGACTTCCAACGTTAAAAAAACCCTTCTGTCATCTTTCTGATTTTCTTTCAACCACGGAAAAATTATTCTGCTGTCACACAATTCCCCATAACCTGGAACATACGCTTCCCACCATATTTGTAGTCCATTTGCAGGAGGAAGCCTTTTATTTGAATCAGGTCTTCCTGTTTCAAGAACAGGCCTGTAAATACTACCATCATTTAAATGAATATTATTTATTTGTTTTCCAAATCTTATCATTACTTCATCAATCCTTGGTTGCTTCACATAATCTTTTGCAAAATAACCCAGCATTTCAAATTTTCTCAATTTCTCATTAGTTAATTCTTCTCCAAATCTTTCTATTGCCCCATTTATTGTTTCTCGGGTAATCCCATAATGGCAGGTATCAAAAGTTAATTTTCCCCCTGCCCCTATATATCTTGAAATGTCTTCAAAAGGTCCCAGTGTTATAGTATATGTTGCATAACTATTATTAGCATTTGTCGTTGGAAAAGGTTTGTTTTCTAAGTCAACAGAAACTTTTTTTGTATGAGATTGCGCCTCTAATACATTGTTAATTACCGTATCTAAACATTGGATTCTTCTTTCATGATTGTAACTTTGATCGGAAAACATTGATTTTTCTCTTATCGCATTTGGATGTATTGCAATTGATTCTGCCCCAATATTATCAGAGAATCCTGCTACTTTCAATAAATTTTCATAACCTTCCCTGCCTTGCGACAAATCAGCAGTATGCCATAAATCTGGGTCATCATATTGATAAGGTGCATGAACAGCACTAGGTATTTGCCTTCCTAAACCCGCGAGATTTTTCTCCAATTTTCCTAAATCTTCCAGATCTTTTCCTCTGACAATAACTTGAAAACCTGTATCCAAAATGAGATTGGAGTTAATTTTCAATTCTCCATTTGAAAATCCAAATTCGGATTTGATTGAGTCCAAAACTATTAAACTTGATTGCAAATCTCCTTCAAATGCAGCAACAGCAGGCTTGGCTATTGTTAATCTCATTAATTTCCTATAAATAATTGCTTTAAAATCATTATGTAATTTAACCACACTATTTCAATCTTGCAACCAAAATCATATTCCAATGCTTTTCTGTCAATTCAGAATTTAAATCATAAGACGGACACAAATGTAATAATTCAAATCCTGCATCTTCAAGATATTTTTTCAATTCTTGGGGAAAGAAAAATCTGACTTTATGATTTTCATCATATTCTTCAATTAATTTTTCACCGTCAAAAATCTTTACATTGAACCTTACCTTATTAATATGGTTCTTGGAATCCAAATCTGGAAAACTTCTTCTAACAATCTTTAAATTTCCAATCTTTGCACTTTTCTCTCTTGAAATTGGAAGTTCATTCATTACCCCAAGCCCGTTCCACACGTCCAATACAAGTAAACCATTTTCTTTCAAATGTTTTTTAACAGAATTAAAAAATCCTTCAATTTGCTGATTTTCAGTCAGGTATCCCATTGCGGAAAACATTGATATTATTGCATCAAATTTTTCGTTCAAGCAAAAATCCGACATGTCTCCGACGACGAATTTACACTTAGGGTTTCTTTCACTTGCAATTTCAATCATCTCTCCAGAGAGATCCAAACCCATCATATCGTAACCCCTTCTTGAAAATTCCTTTTCATGCAATCCTGTTCCGCATCCCAAATCAAGAATCTTTCTTTCATTGGCCCCAAATTTCTTTAAAACTTCCGAGACAAATTCAACTTCTTTTACATAATCTTTTCCCTCGTTAAACCTGTCGTAATATTTTGCGTATTTTTCGTCGTATGTCATTTTTGGTTTACTTCCCAGATAATTTCCTTAAGCGTTTTTATGAACCTGTTTTTCCCGAAACTCCGCGCTCTTTTTATTGAGGCATTTATGTTAATTTCCCCCTTATTCATTTTCTCAATTATTTCTTTTAATTTCTCCCCCCCTTCTTTCTCTGTCAAAAAACCATAGCCAAATTTTCCATTATCTAAAATATCTATAAATCCCCCGCTATTCTTATAACCTAGGACAACATTTCCAGCCGCCATAGCCTCTATAGAAGTCATTGTTAGATTTATTTCTTTTTGCGAATCAATTATTATTTTTGATTCTTGAAGAATTTTTTTTAGTTCTTCAAATGGTGGATTTTTTATTATTTCAATCCTATCAGAAATCTTAAAATTTGTGATAAGTTCATTAAGTACTTTTAGATACTCTTCGGTGTCTGCGGTTTTTCCACCCATTATTATTAATTTGTATTCTAGGAAATTCTTTGTTCCTAGTGCGAAAATCTCTATTGAAGTTTCAATGCTTTTGTTTGGATCAATTCTTCCGAAAACAACAATCTGGTTTTTTTTGACAACTTTTTCCCTTGATAAAAGTTCATCGACTTTTATTTCAGGATAAAGAAAAACTTTTTCTGAGTCAATGTTCCAGTATTCTTTTAGTTCTTTTGCGGTCCATTTGTCTACAGGATATATTTTATGATTATTACTTGGCTTACAATCAATATCACCTAGAAAATTTAATATTTTTTCTTTAATTTTTCTTTTAAAATTATATTTTATCCAGGGTCTTTCTAAACCAGGTTTAACACAAGAAATTCGCCAAATTATATATTTTAAATTGTCAAAACTTTCTGGCAGATAATTCTCAAAAATCCCTCCATCAATATCAATAATAAAATCGACTTCTTTTGCCATCTCTTGAAATTTTTTTATCAATAAATTCCTGGGCATAGCTCTGCCTCTTGCAAAAAATCCCTTCCATTTTTCTAAAGTATAAACTTTGGCAATTTTTATATCCCCATAGAAATCTTTTATTTTTCCATAGTCTAATTCAAATGGGGTAAGAAGGAAAACTTTTCTTCCAATCTCATTCAATGAATTAACCAAGTCGACAGTTACTCTTGGAGCTCCTCCACCAGAATTAAGATTGAACATGGCAATAATGCCGATTTTTTCATTCATTTTATTCTATTACTTTTCCCATTAAGTCATTAGGAATTTCTAAACCTAAACTATTTAAAATGGTTGGAGCAACATCAATTACATTAACTTCCCCAACATTTTTGTTCCGAATTTTATTATCTTTCATAATAAATATCCCTTGTTGCGAATGTGTTGCATCATCACTACCTTTAGCAGTTGAAGGGCTCCAAAGAGTTTCATTTCCTATCAAAGAAGTGTTACATCCGTATTCAAGCGAATCAAAATAGATAATCATATCCGGAGCTTCAGCTATCATTTTTCCATCGTAATTTATCTTCTTTATGAAAACTTTAGTATTAAGTTCTTTACCATCATCCCCTAAAATTTTTTTTAATTTTATTGTGAGTTCTTCAATTAATTTACCATATTCCTCCTTTTTAACAATGCCTTTTGGTTCCCGATTCTCCAGATTTATAAAAATTTGCCCCTCATAAGCCCCGATTGCAAAAACTCTTGTTTTTTCCCAATCTACCATTTTTGGATTAAATTTGCATTTTTCTTTTACTGATTCTTTTAAAACCATATATTTATTTTTGATAAGCCAATCTGTTAAATTAATTCTATTATGCATTCTAGTTATTCCATGATCAGACAAAACAATTATTTTAACATTTTCATCTAATAAATCAATAAATTCCCCAATTTTTATATCTAAAAATTTATAAAAATCCATTAAGGTATTCTTAAATTTTGAATTTGGATCATATTTTCGATGTTTTTTATCCATATACTTCCAAAAAGTATGATTCATTCTATCACTCATCCCAATAACCCCAAAAAACAAATCCCATGTTTTATTTTTTAACATATACTTCATTAAATTAATATGCTTTTCTGTTAATTTATAAACTTCTTCTACAATTTCTTCTTTTGTAAAATCCCTAAAACTTGCAATGTCTAACGGAGGTATTTCCCCTAAAAAATTTTCCAACTCTTTTTTTAACTCATGAGGATAAACACAACTGTCTTTGTCTTTTTCACTTCCAAATATTGAATCGCTTACCATCCACCCATTAAATGGTTTTATTGGCCAGGTTAGATTAAGATAACAAACAATAGATTTTTTACCATGTTCAGAAGCGATTTCCCAAATTGATTTTTCTTTAAGGTTTTTGGAAGTAACAACATGAATATCATCATAGGAATTGTTTTTTCTGTAAATATACTCAAAAATTCCTGTATCAGCAGGAGATTTTCCAGTGTAGATAGATGACCAAGCAGTTACAGATAAAGGGGGAATTGTGCTGTTAAGTTTCGCATAAGATCCTTCTTTAACCATTTTTTTAATGTTCGGTAAATCATCAAGCCATTCTCCAAAAATATATTCTGGAAAAGCACCATCAATTCCCAACACAAATATTTTTCCCATTTGTTTTCTATCCTAATTTCTGGGATTTTTATAACTTATGTTAAATAACATCAAATTTTTAAAATGCCGAAATATTTATAAAAACAATTAACAATAGTTAATTACATACTTTTAAAAATGGTGCGACGTAAAACTTAAAATGGAAAATACTGAAGAGATAAAGGAAGAATTTGGTAGGACAAAGCATAACACAAGCGAAGATTTTAGGAATTTATTTCCAGTTTCAAGACAGAATGTTCATCCTAGAATAACCTTTAAAAGTAAAGGTTCAAATCCAAGAGTTTTATTTGTGTATCATAATGACTTAGAGGAGGGATTTATTCATCCCGCACTTGCTGTTTTGGGGGGTATGATGGTGCAAAATGGAATTGAAGCAAAACTATTTGATACAAGTTTCTGGAGGGATATAAATTCACCTCTAGTTGAAAATGATAGGCAGGTATTAGAAAAATTAGGAGAATACAAAAAAGTTGAAGGATATAATCCTCAAAGAGAAATAGTTGATATAAAAGAGAGATTTAGAGAAGAAGTTGAAAAATTTAGACCTGATCTTATAGCACTTACATCAACAAGTTATGAATTTAACAACGTTACAAAATTCATACTTCCAACAAAGAGAGAGTTTGGAATACCTGTTATTGTTGGAGGTCCCCATGCGACTGTTGCTCCTGACAGAGCTATTCAAAATCAGGCAATTGATATTGTTTGTGTTGGTGATGGTGAAAAATCTTTATATACTCTTGTAAAAAGGATGAATTTAGGAGAGGATGTCAGTAATATTCCCAGTCTTTGGTTTAAAGATCATGATGGTAGGGTAACTAAAAATCCGAGAGGAAATCAAATTGAACATATGGATGATCTTCCCTATCCAAACTGGGACATGTTTGATTCAAGACATAGAATAAGGCCTTTTGAAGGAAAACTAAAAAATTATGGTTATTTTGAAATAAGTAGGGGCTGTCCATTTAAGTGTAGTTATTGTATTCAACCCGCATTGCATGAAATACCAAATGAAGAGGGGGAAGGTCACGCAACTAATTATAAATTTCATTCTGCCAGAGAAATAGTAAATAGGGTAAAATCATACAAACAAAAATATGGATTTAATCATATCCAATTAATTGATGAAAATCTACCAACTATGAATAGTAAAAATTTGGAAGAGATTGCGACATTATGGGCAGAAGAGATAAATCCAAATAAAGATGTTACTATTTTTACAATGAGCAGACCGGAGTATTTAGTAAGAAGGATAAAAGATGGGAGATTTGTATCTTCCGGAAAAGTAGAAATATTAAAGGAGATGGGTGTGGCAATGGTTGCCTTAGGGGCGGAGTCTGGAAATGAATGGCTTCGTGCAAATGTTCTAAACAGACCCATGAAACAAGGTATATTAGAAGCAGCTTCAAAGGTTTTGATGGATAATGGGATTCAAGTTAGCATCTATAACATTTTAGGATTTCCTTTTGAAACCAGGGAAATGATGTTTGATACAATAGATCAACTATGGAGAATTAAACCAGACAGATATGCTGTAAGGCATTTAAGTCCTTATCCTGGAACTCCGATAAGAGACCTTTGTGTTGCTGGTGGCTTTATACACCCCTCTTATGAAGATATCACCCCCCAAATATCTAAGTCTAGCGAGGGACCTAAATTGACAGGAGGATCCAAATCTTTTCTTCATGAACCAGTATTAAATTTACCTGGAAGGTTACATAAGAGTAAAATAATAGCAAGAAACAAAACAACTGGAGAATATGAAATAATAGAGCACCCTTCCAATTCAGAATTTATAACACATCCTTCTAAAGAAGAACAAATTACAACAAGAAAACTTTTTGGAATTTATGCGTATAGCCCAACAAAAGCCATGTGGCCAGTTATTGAACTTGCCGAAGATAGGGGTTTAGCTAAAGGTTATCCGGAATTACAGAATATGATTTACCTAGCTTTTGCAACTGCAAGAGCGAATCGTTCTGAAGATGATGATTCATACAGACCTGAATTAAATATCGATAAAATAACCTACGATGATATTTCTTGGGTAAGTAATGACGCTAGTTTATATATTGGTCGTCCAAGAGCATTATTACCTGTAATTGAATTAGCAGAAGGTAGAGGCTATGCTCAAAGAATAAGGGGTTTGCAAGAATATGTACGTAATGCTTTTATAGAAGATATTAAGGAAAGAGAAAAATTAGGCATTAAAAATCTTTTAGAGATTAGAGCTAGATGGGAAGAACAAAAAGGCAGAATGGGTTTTATGGCTGTTTCTTGAATTCTTACAATAAAAATCTTTATACTAATTCTATTAATCCAATAAGATTATTCATGAATTTTTTTATCCTCAGTTATCGCTGGCACTTGCACAACAAGTATTCTAACCTGATTTTCTATAAAGATAGCTCCGTGAATATCTCCTGGTTCAAGAATAATCATGTCTTTTTCATCAATATCATAATCCTTCCCATTTATTTTATATTTTGCTTTATCTAAAAAATATAGTATTTCATAGGACCTTTCATGAGAATGCAATTTTTCCATGAATCTTTCTGGATGAACTACATATAAAAACTGGATATTTGAAAAATTTACTCCTAGTTCTTTATTAATCATCTTTCTAACGGTTCTTCCATCAGGTCTAGTCTGCATTTTTGATTCTACATACCTAATTAGCTTCATTTTAACACCTTAAGAATTCTAACGAGGTTTTTATTTTTAATCTTTTTTTCAATATTTACTGTGCATGTTTCGGTGTTATACTTTATAATTATCGGAGCTATTCCATTAAAAAAATCATTATCTGGAAATTCAATTACTTTTTTAGAGGAATAATATGCTTTAACAGAAGGAGTTTCATTAAACTCTGAATCAAAAAATTTATTCTCTCTGTCTTTCAACCTCTCTAAAATATTGCTTTCAGAACATTCTGTCATCAATATAAAAAAATCTGGGGCAAATTTTCTTAAATCTCTATATAAATTTTTTCTTTGCCATTTAAAAAAATGTCCCGCATCCACAATTACATCTTTTTTATTCCTTAAACTATCTTTGGCCTTTTGAGAAAGAATACTATAAACTGCTTTGTCCATTGGTTCTCTTTTTTTAGAAGTCATTAAAAAGAAATCGTTTGCCGCTTCCTCCTTTGTAAATTTGTATCCCAGTTCCCTTCTGATGACGGCAGAGTGAAATACATCTGCCCCAATTTTTTCAGCTAACATTTTAGCAATAGTACTTTTGCCACTGCCAGTATACCCCATCATAATAACTACAAAATTTTTTTTAGTTGCCATGTTATTCAATTTCCAGGTATAATTCCTCTCCACCGTCAACTACTAATGTCTGCCCTGTAATCCATGAAGAATTATCTGAGGCAAAAAATAACGCTGCATTGGCGACATCTTCGGAATTACCTTTCCTTTTGACATTTTTTTTGGGGTTATCCAAATTTTGTTGGTTATAATCATTTCTGATAACACCGGGCCTTATACAATTAACTCTTATGTTGTCATTCCTCACTTCCCGCGCGAGATTTTTTGTAAGGGAGATTAAACCCCCTTTTGCAGTTGCATAAGCAGAATTTCCATCAAGTAATGTTTTTGCTGCTGCAGAAATATTTATTATGGAATTACTTTCTCTATCTTTCATATATTTTATTGCAGTTTTGGACATAAAGAAAACACTTTTTAAATTATTTTTTATTACTTCATTCCAAAATTTTTCCTCCATTTCTTCTAATTTCTGTTTTTTACTATAAAAACCACCGGCATTATTGAAAAGTATATTTATTTTTCCATAGTTCTTAAATATTTTTTCCATTCCAACTTCAACTTCTTTTTGATTAGTTGTATCCATGACTAAATAATCTGCTTTCCCACCATGTTTCATTATATCCTCAGCTATTATTTTAATTAAATCAGATTTTCTGGAAATTAAGACTACTGTAGCTCCTTCTCTTGCAAAAAGATAAGCTGTGGCTTTCCCGAATCGGTCTCCTACCCCATTGATTACAGCGACTTTTTCTTTTAATAGCATAAGAAACAACATTAAACATCATTTATAAATTTTATAGGTTCATTTGGCTTCTTACAATTTCTAGCCCTTCAATTAATTTATGCATTCCCATCATACTTTCATCTGAAAATCTTATTTTGTAAGGTCTGTTAGTTTCTCTTAAATCCTTACCGACAATTAATTCCTCATCCAAACTAAAAACTTTAGCTACAATTTTACCAAATTGGAATTTTGTGACTTCATCCGGACCAGACATATGGAACACCCCCCGGCTATCGGTGTTGATTAATCTGACTAATCCATGGGCGACATCATCAATTAATAAAGGATACTTTTTTCTTTGGTCATCCAACTCTATAGTACTCCCTCTTTCCAATTTTTTTATAATCTCTTTTACAAAATTTTTTCTATCTTTAATGTTGTTAAATCCATATAAAATTGTTGGTCTTACTATTAGATGATTTTGTACTAATCTGAAAATAAAATCTTCTCCTGCCTTTTTTGTAATACCATAATAGTTTATCGGATTTCTTGGAGAGTCAATTTCATAAACCACCTCGGGATTTCCATCAAAAACATAATCACTAGAAAAATAAACTAGTTTTATTCTTTTTTTTTGACAAATTTGGGCAATTATCTTCATTGCTTCAGCATTAGTTTTATATGCGATTGTTTTTTCAATCTCACATGTTTCAACATCAACTAATGCTGCAGAATGCACTAACACGTCTGGGTTAACACTTTCTATAACTTTTTCAATACTATTTTTTTCTGATATATCTGCAAGAAAAATATTTTCTCCTGCATTTCTTCTGCTTATGCCAAAAACATCATATTTCTTTTTAAGAATATCGAATAATTTTTTTCCAAGAAATCCATCTATTCCTGTTATTAATATCTCCATTTTTAAGTATATTTATCATCTGGTAAATTTGGGAATCTTATAGCAAGCATTGTAACATTGTTGTATTCTGCAATTATTTTATGTCTTTCTTTAGGTTCCAATATAAGAATATCCCCTCTTTGCAGTTCATACTTGTCTCCATTAACTATTACGATTCCTCTGTCAAGAAAATACACCATTTCAGTAGATTGTTCATGCCATTGTTCTTTGAAGTCATTACCCTTTGGAAGTTGTGTTTCAAATAAAATCCCGTCATTTACACAAGCATGTAATAATAATGTGCCAAGTTCTTTAACATGATAACCCCCTCTATTTTTATCTTTTATTCCTTCTCTTCTTATTATTTTCATTTTATTTTGTTAAAATTAATAAATAACCCCTATTTAAAAATATGCCTGATATAATTTATCTTATGTTCTGTTCTTTTCCTCAAAAATTCTTTTTGCTTCAAAATAATCTTGGGGCGTATTCATATTAATCATTTCTGGTTTTATAGGATGGAATTCTAATTCACTCAAGAAATTGTTTAGTAACATTACCCCCCTTAAATAAAGAGCCAATGCAAGATTTTCTTTGCCGTCTCCCTTAATATGAAAAGGGATCATACTGCAAAAATGAACCACCTCATTAAATTTTGTTCTAGTAATCCAGTAGGGATCTTTTTTTATCATATCATACCTGTAAAGTAGGCTTTGAATATTAGAAAATATTTTTTTGTACTCTTTTAATGAATCATCTTCAAATATACTAAAATTAGCGTAAATAGTTTTATTTTTAATTTTTATCTCTAAATCAAATTTTCCATCATGTAGAAAATCATAAAGGCCGTTTAAAGAATGCCATATTTTTCCTAAATCGTAAGCATAATCCCCTTCAACATCACTACCATACATCTTGCCTCTAGGGTCAATTAAAACAAATTTTGAAAAATCTTTTTTATCAACAAGAATATTGTCAAAATGAAGATCACCATGAATCAAACCCACGGTTGGTAGACTTAATATTTTAATTAGTTCCCTATTTTCCTTTAATTCGTCAAAAGTTTTTTTAATATTTGGAAATTTTTTCCCATTTATTATGATTTCTTCTCCATCAATTATATCATTAAATATCGCGGCTTTTCTTTTTACTTCTTCTAGTCTGTCATTAATTCGCCTAAAATAAATATTATTAATCAATTCCTTGGGTGTTGGTTTTATGCTTTTAGGGTATACTTTATTGAACATAAAATCAAAAACATTTTCTAATATTTCAAGCGCTTCGTTTGATGTAATTTCTCCTTTCATTAATAATCTCCTTAATGTTTTCATTGGATACTTCTCCATTTCAACATAAACCGGATCTGTTTTAAAATCATATTTTATTATTTTAGGAAAATGTTTTTTAATATCTTCAGGAAGATTTAGTATCCATTGCACTTCATTAATAAGTTTTTCCTTACCTTCAATTGCTTCTTTTCTTATAATTTTTTCAAAATTATCTCCCTTTAAATTTTTATCATTAAAAGATATTATTTCTTTGGTTATTGCATGAGATCCACCATTTAAAAAAATCAAATCCTCATCATTATTATCGTCTAAATTAATGTTATAAATAAAATTATCTATACACAGATTGTGGATTGGCGCATTCAAAGTTGTATTGAAGTATTTTTCAGATATGCATTCTTTCTTAAAAGCTTTAAGAAATTCTTTTCCAAATTTAACTACCCCTGAATGTATTCTATCTGATAGGATATTCGGGCTTATTCCAAGAACCCTATCTTTTTTTACTAAAACTCTGTTGCCATTTTTAAAACCCTCTCCCTTTTTTGTTAATATCGCAGAATCATATTCGCTATCAATAACCTTATTTATAGCCTCTTTATTAAATAAGAGATCTCCATCTAAACATAAAATATCCTCATTAATATCTTTGACTCCTAACCATAAAGAATATGTGCTGCTTAACTCTATATTTTTTTCATTTATTATAATATTTTTATGTATTTTTTTTATTTTATTCTTATTTTCATTATTCCAAACTTCTCCATTTCCGCCTATTACTACATAAACATCTTCCTCTTTGATTCCACATTCATTAAGTAGTCCTAATTGTCTCTCTAAAAGAGTTTTTTCTCCTATTTCAATTAAGCATTTTGGAATTATTTTATTAATTTCAGCTAATCTGTTTCCAATTCCAGCAGCAAGTATTATTACCTTCATTTTCAATATTAAAGTAGTATTATTTATTGATGATTATTCCTTAAAATATAAATTCCTTAATTCCTCTGGGTCTTTTTCCAAATCATATTCTTCTCTTCCCATGCCATGCTGAGCTCCACAAAGGTAACATTTTTCTCCGTCTGAGATTATTATCTTTTTTGTTTCAGTTCTTACAGCAGTTCTATTTTTAAAAAAACCATCTACTACAACAACTTTATTTCTGATTTTCTCCCCTTTTTTTATTAAAGGTAATAAAGACTTACCATCTACTTTAATTTCCTCTTCTTTCAAAAATTCTAAAATTGTTGGAGCAATGTCTACACTAGATGTAATTTCTGAAATTATTTTATGCTTTATCCCGGGTAAATACATTATTAATGGTGTGTGTATTGAAGAATCATAAAGCCCACCACGACAAAAATATATTTTGTGTTCACCAAAATTATCTCCATGGTCAGAGAGTATTAAAAAAATTGTATTTTTCCACAATCTTCTTTTTTTTAAAAAATTATATAACCTCCCTATTTGTTTGTCAGTATATATTATGGAGTCATCCAATTTTTGCTTAATTTGTTCAAGATTATTTGTTGAAGAATCATAGAATCTTTTTTTTATATATTCTTTTTGTTGACTATATTCAATTCCAAGTAAAATTTTTTGGATAGTATTTTTTCCATTTATTTTTTTTGGTTTGACTCCCGCATAAGGACAATGAGTATCTACAAAATGCATAAACAAGAAAAAAGGTTTTTCAATTTTATCTATTTTTAGAATGGCCGAATCAATAATATCCCTACTAAAAAAAAATGGGGGTGATGCTCTTACTTTAACTATTTTTTTCCCAAGTTTATACACCCAATTAGGAAGTTTTAATAATACGCTTTTTATCAAAGGAATATTTAGGTATTTTCCACTTCCCCTAATTTCTTTGTTTATATAATAATCAAATCCTTTTTTAAACCACATGTATTGTGGAGTTAAAGAAATAGTATTGTAACCCATATTTTGAAGGTGTAATGGAAGCCAAAATTTATTTCTGCTCAATTTTTCTATTTCTTCCTTTCCGGTATTTGGGGTTTGATGAATAAAACCGTTTGTTTTTGGGTATTGTCCGGAAAAAACAGCGGTTAATGAAACATCCGACGCGTTCGCCGCAGAAAAATTTTTCCTGAATACTATTGATTCAGAAGCAATTTTTTTTATGTTTTTATCTGTTTCATAAGAATATCCGTATAAACTAAGATCTTTCGGTCTCAAACCATCAACAATTACCATTACAATGTTTGGCTTCATATTATATATACCCATAATATCTTAATTTTTCCTTTAATTTTTCTTCATCCCCCTCACTTAAAATTTCTTCATCCTCTTCAAAAAAACCCCTTTCTTTTGTATCCTCTTTTTTTTCCATAGATTATCTTTTATCCCAACCTTTTAAAAGCTTATGTATTCTTTTTTCAGTATAAAATTATAAATCTTTTTTTACAGAATCTTTATAAATTTATGATTAGATTTTACATCAATGTCAAAATCAAAGTACCCTATTGTGAGCATTATCATTCCCGTTTATAAACCAGAAGAAGAAGTTTTTAAAAAAATTAAGGAAATGATAAAGAAACAGACTATAAAAGCAGAAGTGATTGAAAATTGGAATATGCCTGAAGCAAAGTCAACAAACATCGGAATCAGAAAAGCAAAAGGTGAAATTATTGTTACACTTTCACAGGATTGTTTACCTTCTGACGAGAAATGGCTAGAAAAACTTACCAAACCATTATTAAAAGATAAAAAAGTTATTGCTGTTGTTTCTGATTTACTTCTTCCGGAATGGTATTGGGGAAAATATCCATTTTTAGTAAGGCTTTTGACGATTCCAGACAGGAGAATAAGAAAACCAGATTTGGATGCAAGGAGCTGTGCATTTAGAAAAAAAGATTTGGAAAAAGCCGGATTGTTTAATGAAGATCCGAAAGTGATAGCTATAGAAATGGACCTTTACCTAAATTTAAGAAGAATGGGAAAAATAGTTCGTTCTAATACTAATGTTTATCATCTACATAAATATCCTGACTTCAGAAAAATAGTTACCACTTTGTATGATTATTCAAAAAGTAATGGGAAAGTGATTAAGAAATATGGATTGGAGAATGGTGCTTTTTGGCAAAGAGTAATTAGGGCACTGCCATTTTTTGGGTTTGCATCAATTCTTTATAGGTATCCAATAGAAACACACTTAAAATGGCTTCCACTTTATTTAATAACTGTGGGGGCAATAAATCATGTAATCAACGTCTTTGGTTTTTGGGAAGGTTTTTTCTTTGATAAGGAAAGCAAAAGAAATACAGAAGTTCTTGAAGAGCAAAAGAAGAAAATTATTTAAATCCATTAAATTTTTAGCCTGTTCTAAAACTTAATTTATTTAATGTTGTTTTTATTCATAAAGTTTAAATATCATTTTTTATTGCTATCGAAATGTCTTTAAAATTTCTTAAGATAAAAAAATTAGGGGAGGAGATTTCCATTTTTGATTTCCAAGATAAGTCTCACAATCAAATTAATTATTAATATGGAAATAATACCTATTTTTTGGCCGTACATACCAAATGAAGGAATACTTGAGGAAATTAAAGACACTCTTAATAGTCGTTGGTTAGGTCAAGGTCCAAAGGTGGATAAATTTGAAAAAGAATTTGGAAAAAAATTTGGATACCAATATAATCTCTTTGTTAATTCTGGAACTTCGGCTCTTGAGTTGGCTTATCATCTGATTGGATTAAAAGAAGGAGATGAAGTTATTGTTCCAATTTTGAATTGCACTGCCGGACAAACAGGGCTAATGAGAAGGGGGGTGAAGATTGTTTTTGCGGACATAGAGAGAGAGACTTTTAATCTAGACCCAGAAGACTTTGAAAAAAAAATTACCCCTAAGACTAAAGCTGTGGTTGCTGTTCATCTTGGAGGTATCCATGTAAACAGAAAGATATTTGAAGTAGCAAAAAAAAATAACATTTTGATAATCGTCGATGCTGCCCAGCATCATGAGCCGACAAAGTTAGAAGGAGATTATATTTGTTATTCTTTTCAGGCCATTAAACATATCACCACTTGCGATGGGGGAATGTTGTGTTTGAAAAATGAAGAGGAATATAATCGGGCAAAACGTTTAAGATGGTTCGGTATAGATAGAGAATTGAAAGCTAGAAAGAATTATCAGGCTTGGGAGAGAAGAGAAATGACTTTTGATATTGAGGAGGCAGGCCATAAATACCAGCCGACCGATATTGATGCGTGCTTTGGTTTAGCGGCTCTTCCAAATTTAGATGAAGTTATAGAATATAGAAGAGAGTTGGCGGAAGAATACTTAAAAAATCTTGAGCCACTACATAAAGTTTTAACCATAGTGGGGGGATCATATTGGTTATTTGGAATCTTAGTAGAGGAAAGAGATGAGCTGGCCGAATTCCTAAAAATTAATAATATTGAAACAAACATGGTTCATTTGAGAAATGATATCTTCAGTATATTCGGTGGAAAAAGACTTAATATGCCAAATATGGATTGGATAGAACCTCGATACTTGTATCTTCCCATTAATCCTAAAGTAACAAAGGAAAACGTAAAATATATTTGTGAGAAGATAAAAGAATTTTATGTAAGTAGAGCTTAACGTAGGGAAAAAAGAAAGAGTTTTATACCAAAAATCTTAAAAACATGCTACTTTAGTATGTAAAATGACAAGACAAGGCAGATGGATTGATGTTTATCCGTTTAGTGGAAGAAATTTAATAATGACTGATAATAAAGCAAGAGTCACTTTAAACCGAGAGCTTTCTGATTATTGTAGTGAACTATGGGTTCCTAGGGCGCAAGAAGGTTGGAAAAGTTCATGGGTGGCTTTTGCTGATAAAGTTTCTTTTTCTGATGATAGTGTTAAAGTAGATGCTGGGGCAATGAGATACCATGTTATAAATGGCGTGATTACTTCAATTGAAGAAGGAAAGGATTTTGCCCCCAAACAACGATGCATCAACTCTTTGTCGGTAGGATTTTTAACCACAACGAAAGACGCAAAAATTATTTTTCAAAGGAGGCCGCCAAATGTTCATTATCCTAATACATTAATTCATGAACCATGCGGTTACATGGCTTCCAGAAATTTTCTTTCAGAGGAAAGTAATCCTGAAGATGAGGAATATGCTCATGACCCAAGACTATTTAGTTTAGAAACTCAACTAAATTCACGAAAAAATGAAATTGCTGAAACTTTCGGATTGTCTCCAGAACAGGTCAATTATGATTTGGCTCAAGATTTTTTAGGGGCAGGATGGAGAACACTTGAGATGTATTTCTCAACCACTGGAAAAATAAATGCAGAACAAAAAGATTTGAAGTTGTTGAAAGGGAAAGAATTTGTTTTTGTTCCATTTGAAAATGTTAAGGAGTTAATTCATAATCAAGGAAAATTGTCACAATTGTCACAAGCTGACCTTGTAGGATACAGACCAGAGAGTCCTCAAGATATCCCTTTGCTAGATGAAAGTTTGGTTGGATTGATGTGGGGTTATGAAAAAATAACTGGTGAGAAATTAGATGTTAGAGAAACTGTGGATAGACTTAATCGTGATGGACTATCAATAATGATACATGACACGTCCCTTGAAAGAGCATACAAATTCCCAACCGAATTTTAAGATACCTCTAAAAACTTATTTTATGGGTTCTATTAAAGTCAAAGAAGGAAAACTTTTCAGTACAATATAGCGGAATTTATTTTTATTATTGTTAAGCCAGTTTCTTATTGGTTGCTTGTTGTATTTTTTTACCCATTCTATATTGTCTCTTTCTTCAGATCCCCCCTCAAGGATTATTAAAGATTTAACTTTTGGCAGCCAGTAAGGAATAATTTGTTCAAGTATTTCGCCATGATTGCTTAAATCAACATGCAAAATATCAACTGAATCAAAATCTCTATGAACATCTTTCGCATCTTTTAGTTTCAATATGGCTGCTCCCGAATTAATGAATTCCTTTAAATTTTCCTTTGCTATAGATATTGGACATGAACTATATTGATATTTTTCCCATAAATCATAACAATGTATATTTCCAAATCCATTTTCTTTCAAAGCTCTTGCTATGTGAAAAGCACTATATCCATTTTTCGTACCTAATTCAACAATTAATTTAGGTTTTAGTGCTCTAACTAATCCGTAAAAAACAGAACCATAGTCATTTTCTTCATAAGAAGATTTCCACTTTGATTCTTCCAGTTTCTTTCTCCATCCTTCCATGAAAATTTTTATGTAAAAACCCCTATAAATATTTTTCCTTAATCTTTCTTTTGTTTTTGTAAAAAATAATCCAGGATTTCAGCCTGTTTTTTTGTAAGTTGCGAAAGTTTTTCAATGACTGTTTCAGGGTCGTCTTCCCTTGAAGGAAATTTGAAAGTTTCGGCAAAATCATAAGTGTCGGTCCAATAATCGTCTTCTGTCACTTCTTTTTTTCTTGCAAGATTGCTCGCCCTGTTCAGGGATTCAAAAGTCCCTGCATCGCTCCAATATCCTTTGATGATGTTATAATGACAATTTCCTCTTTTAACATAATAATCAATGGCGTCTGTTATTTCCAACTCCCCCCTTCCCGATGGTTTCAGTGTTTTTATTATTTCAAAAATTTTCGAATCAAACATATACAAACCAGTCATGGCAAGATTTGACCTTGGGCTTTGAGGCTTTTCCTCGACGTAACCAACTCTGTTTCCGTCGACAATTGCAACACCGAATCTTTTTGCAGCCTTTAAACCGACTTCCTTGAGAAAAATCCTCGCCCCTGAACTCTGCCTTTCAAATTCATCTATGTAATCTTTTATGTTATCCTCGAATATATTGTCGCCTAAAATCACGGCGACGGAATCGTTTCCCACAAAATTTTCAGCCATTCCCAAAGCCTGCGCAATTCCCCCTGCTTCTTCCTGAATTTCATAACTAAGTTTTATATCAAACTCCCTTCCGGAACCGAGGAGATTTACAAAATGTCCAGCGTGTCCTGGACCTGAAACAATCAATATTTCTTTTATTCCCGCATCGGCAAGTGTTTTTAGCGGATGATAAATCATTGGCTTGTTGTAAACGGGAAGCAAGTGCTTGTTTGTTACTTTTGTGCAAGGCATCAATCTGCTTCCCGTTCCTCCCGCAAGAATTACCCCCTTCATTTGACACTCCTCTGACAAATGAATGAAAATCTTGGATTTGATTTCATCTTATTGATTTTTTTTTAACGGCCTCCACCAATTTGCATTTTCTTTGTACCATTCAATTGTTTTTTTTATCTCGTTTTCAAAATCATTGTGCAAATGCTTGAAGCCGAGTTTTTTCAATTTTTCTCCGGAAACAGAATACCTGAAATCATGGGCTTTTCTGTGCGGAATTTTTTCAATCATATCTTCGTTTAATCCAAGATGTTTTAAAAGCACATATGTCGTATGAATATTTGTTTTCTCATTCTCTCCTTGAATATTGTAAATCTCTCCGTCTTCTCCTTTTTGCGAGGCAAACCAAATTGCCCTGCAATTGTCTTTTACATGAAGCCAATCCCTTACATTTAATCCTGGATTTTCTTCAGACCACATCAAAGGAACCTTTTTGCCGTCGATTAAATTTGTGATGAACAGCGGCAGAATTTTTTCAGGGAACTGATAAGGCCCAAAATTGTTCGCGCTTCTTGTTATAATAATCGGAAGCCCATGAGTTTTAAAATATGCGAGCGCGTAGATGTCTGCCGCCGCCTTGCTTGCCGAATACGGGCTTGTGGGATTTATCTTTGATTCTTCTGAGAAACTTCCTTGATTTATGCTTCCGTAAACCTCGTCTGTTGAAATTTGGATAACTTTTTTTATGCCGTTTTCCAATGCAGATTTGAATATATTGCATGCCCCGACAAAGTTTGTTTTTTCAAATTCATCGGAATCTTGAATGCTTCTGTCAACATGGCTTTCCGCGGCAAAATTAAATATTACATCCGGCTTTTCACGCAAAATGACGCTGTTTACGGTATTTTTATCGCATATGTTTTCTTTTATAAATTTATATCTCTTGTGCTCGGCAAGATTCATATACTCTATATTTTTGCCGCTCCCAGCATAACTTATTTTGTCGAGATTGACAACATCAATTTCATTACCGATTTCCTTGTCGGTAAGAATGTACTTTATAAAATTGCTTCCGATAAATCCGCAGCCGCCCGTTATTAGCACCTTCATTTTATACAAAATATTACTTTTGAAATAATTTAAAAGTTTTATGCGGCGTAAATCCATATCTTTATACTATGTAATGAGATTACACAATCTTTTTATACAAATTGCAATAAGGCGTGAAATGGGCGAAAAAAAGATTTTTCTTGGAATACACTATCCAAAGCCAGTTCATCTTCAAGAGGTAACGAGAAAAAATACTTATGTTCCAATTCTTCCCATTACAGAGAGAGTTGTTTCCGAGATAATTTCTCTTCCAATGTATCCCTTATTGAAAAACGAGAAAGCTGAAATGATTGCGGAGAAAATAAAAGAAATAATATACAATGAACAATTTAGATGATAAAATTCACGAGGAAGTAAAGGAACTAATCAGACAAGGAATATGTGATGAAAGTCTGGGAAGAATAAGAACATGGTGTCTTTATTACAAAGAATCTGGTTGCCCTGAGACTTGCACTTATTCTAAAAAAATAAACAATGGAAAAATTTGAAATGAAAATAGCTCATGTGAATATGTTTTATCTTCCGACATTTGGAGGTGTTGAACAGGTGATGTATGAACTTGCAAAAAGGCAGGTTTCTGAAGGACACGAGGTTCATGTTTTTTGTTGCGATTCCGACAAAAATAACAGAATAAAGATAAAGGAGGAAAAAATTGACGGCGTTCACATTCATCGTCTTCCTTATTGGTTCAGGCTTTCTTTAAGCACATTCATATGGCCCTCTTTGCTATGGAAATTTAAAGGAGACTTTGATATAGTTCACAGCCACGTTTCAGGACATGCGTACATTTTAATAATTGGAATCTTGTCAAGAATAAAAAAATTCAAGCATATTCATACAACTCATTGTTCTTGGGCAGACGCTTCTTTCAGGCCCAAAATGTTGAGACCGTTTATATTCCTCAATGATTTATTTCTGAATAAATTTTCTTTCAAATTTATCGATAAGATAATTGCAATAACACCTTGGGAACTGGAAATTTTAAATAAATTTTCAAATGAGCAAAAAATAAAAGTTATTCCAAACGGAACAGACAAGATTTTGTTCAGAAAAATAGAGAAAAACAAATTCAAACAAAAGTATAAAATAAAAGAGCAAAAAATAGTTTTATTTTTCGGGAGATTGAATCCGACAAAGGGTCCTGAAAAACTCGCGGAAACCGCAATAAATCTTACAAAAACAGGAAAAGCAAAAGATATTGCATTTGTTTGGATTGGTCCTGATGAAGGAATGGCTTCAAAGGTGCAGGAAATGATAATGCCTTATAACAATATGTATTACTTTGGCCCGATAAGGGGAAAGGAAAATGTCGCCGAAATGTACCAATCTGCAGATGTTTATGTTATTCCAAGTTACAGAGAAGGTTTGCCATTGACTTTATTTGAGGCAATGGCTTCTGGTCTTCCTATTGTTGCCTCTCCTGTAAACGGAATTCCTTACGAAATGACAGAACCTGAAAACGGTTTTTTTGTGGAGTATGGGGATATTGAAAAAATGGGGGGAACAATTTTAAAAATATTAAATGATTCTGTTTTAAGTAAAAAAATCTCCGAAAACAACATTAAAAAATCCAAAAATTACGACTGGGATTTGATTTACAAGAGATATATGGCGGAGTATTACAATCTGCTGAAATAATTCATAATACTTATAAACTTTAATTTTTTACATAAGTGATGAAGGTGACTTTAATTTCCACGTCCACTTTTCCTTCCGACCAAGGACTGAGAACGCTCTCGGCGTGCTTGGAAAGGGAAGGACACGAGGTTTTATTGATTTTTCTGCCTTTGGCCGAAGATTACACCAGAAAGTATTCTGAATCCGAGCTTGCTCAAATAATGGAAAAGGCAAAAGACAGCGGACTTGTCGGAATAGGTTCCATGGAAAGCACAACGGGGAGGGCGAAACAACTTATTGATTTGTTCCAGAAAAAAAACGTTCCTGTTCTTTGGGGCGGTCCTCATGCAACTTTTTTTCCAGAAAAATGCTTTGAAATAGGGGACATGATTGTTGTCGGTGAAGCAGAGGAAACAATAATTGAAATTGCAAACAAAATGAGCAAAATGGAAGACTTGACAAAGATTTTGAATTTATGGATAAGAAAAGATGGTAAAGAATATAAAAATCCCGTGAGGGCTCCTGCAAACAATCTTGATGTTTTGGCGCACCCAGATTATGAGATAGAAGACCAATTGATTTTGGAAAATGGCAAACTAATTCCTTTTGAAGAAAGGCATCTTTCAGGAATGATTTTCTTCCAAACAGAGCGCGGTTGCCCCCAGGCGTGCTCTTATTGCACAAACAATATTTTGAGGGCGTTGTACAAAGGCAAGGGGGATTTGCTGAGAACACACAGCGTTTATTACGTCATCGAGGAATTCAAAAGGCTGAAAAACAAATTCCCTTCAATAAAAGTTTTTGATATAAGAGATGAAACAATAACTGTAAGAAAATTGGATTGGTTAAGGGAATTCTCAAAGAAATACAAAGAGGAAATTGGAATAAGATTCAAATGCCTTGCAGAACCCGCAACAATGGCTTTTGGCGATTTAAGCGATGAAAAAATCCGGCTTTTAGTGGAAGCAGGTTGTACGGATATAATTATAGGGATACAAAGCGGAAGTGACAGGCTGAACAAAGAAGTTTATAACCGGTTCATAACTGCCGAACAGGTTTTGAAATGCGCTCAAATTCTGAACAAATACAAGGACAAGCTTACCGTTATGTACGATATAATTTCCTGCAATCCTTATGAAACAAATGAAGACATTCTTGCAACAATAAGGCTTTTGCAGAAGATACCAAAACCTTATTATCTAAGCGTCAACAACTTGATTTTCTTTGAAGGAACCCCTCTTTACAAAAAAGCGCTTGAAGATGGATACATTCAAACTTACAATGATGTTGCCAGCAATCTTAACTATTGGGACAGATGGAAGCATATCAAGTTAAAGAAAAAAAATCCGTACTTGAATTTGGTTTTGAACATGATGCGCGGCCCTTGCACAAACAGAAGATATGGGATGCTTCCTGCATCTTTTGTTAATTACTTGACAAGGCAAAAAATTGTTGAATACAACGTGAAAAATGAAAAGCCGACATACATCGTCGGAGAAGTTGTTGATGTTATGGATGATGTAAGGGAAAAACTCGTCAAGCCGGTTTATCGCTCAATGCCTGTTTCTTTCAAAGTTTGGTATGACAAAGTAAGGTATAAGGCATAATTATTTTTTTGCAGATCTGAAATCCTTCATTTTAATTTTGTACCTGGTTGGATCTTTCAAGTTTGCCCAATAAAATCCCTCCTGCCTTAATCTACATGAAAGACAATAACCACAATGTTCTTTTTTTCCTATGTAACAACTGAACGTGTCTTTAAAATCAACCCCCAGTTTTTTTCCAAGAACAATTATATCCTCCTTATCTTTTTCTATAAGCGGTGCGATTATTTTGAATTTTTTTTGACAAGAAATTTTAGAAAGCTTATTTATTTGTTTTACAAATTCTTTTGTTGTATCTGGATAACTTTCTTTTCCCTCATTCTTAAATCCGACAAAAATATCAAATTTTCTTTTTTCTTTGATAAATTTTGATTCTGCCAAAGCCAAAGCATGAATTAAAAATATCGTGTTCCTGCATGGAACATAAAATTTTTCAGATTCTTTTTTGGTGTTCCTCAGATCTTTTCTGTTTATTTTTTTGACTTTTCCAATCTTGTTGATTAATGAATTTGAAATTTCATTTAACCATTTTAATTTTATTTCAACAAATTCCGCATTTATTATTTTGGCGCATTTCTTTGAAAATTTCCTTTCCATGTGCAGCGATTTCTGCCCGTAGTTAAAAAAAAGAATAAGAATTTTATCGTACTTCAGCCTTTTTTTGACGTAATGCGCCGTCGTGATGCTGTCAATTCCTCCTGAACAAAGAATCATCGCGTTTTTCATATGCAATCTCGTTTGATAATCTTTATAAGTCTAACCACTCAAATACGAGTATGAAGAAACAGGCAAAAGATTTGAAAAAAGGCGAGAAGATAAAAATTGCCGGCAAATCTTTTTTGATAACTGAGTTTGAGATTTCAGACATAGGAAAACAGGGGAAAAGAAAAGTAAGGATAGTTGCTTCCGAGGAAACGGGCGAAAAAATAGTTCTTATACGCCCAGAAGATTATCCGTTTGAATTGGAATAAAATGATACACATAATTATTACTTCTTTTAATGAACCTAAAGCGACTCTAAGGGCCGTAAAATCTTTTTTAAATCAAAAAATAAAAGAGGATTTTAAAATAATTGTTGTTGATCCGTTTCCGGAAACAGAAGAATTTTTGAGAAAGGAAATAAATGACAAGAGAGTGGGTTTCTTCTTGGATCCCGGAGAAGGGAAAAGTTATGCCTTAAATATTCTTTTCCAGGAAATTTATTCCAAAAATAAAAACGATATAATAATTCTAAGCGACGGAGATGTTTATGTTTCTGAAAATGCCGTTTCTGAATTTTTTAAGGCATTTAAAAAACAAGAAGTTGGTTGCGTAACCGGCAAGCCGGTATCTGTAGATTCTAGAAGTACAAAATACGGTTATTGGTCACATTTGTTGTTTGATGGAATTCACAATGTAAGAAAAAAATATAATCAAAAAGGACAATTTTTTGAGTGCTCTGGTTATTTATTTGCAGTTCGCAACGGAGTAATAATGGATTTTCCGTTGGGGGCTTGCGAGGATTCAGTCATATCTTATCTTTTTTGGAAAAAAGGCTATAAAATTTTTTATGCAGATAATGTAGAAGTATATGTAAAAAATCCCTTTAATTGGAAAGATTGGAAAAACCAAAAAATAAGAAACATAAAAGGACATGAGAATCTCGGTGAACTTTTTCCAGACATGCCGCGGACAAAATCATTTTTCAATGAAATAAAGGAAGGGCTTTTTTTCAGTTTGATGCATCCACGAAATGTCTTGGAATTTTACTGGCTTTTGCATCTTTATTTTGCCAGACTTTACATTTATCTGAAAGCATTCCAAGAAATAAAACAAAAAAAATCATATAAAGATGGATGGAGGGAAATTGAAACTCCTTCAACCAAACCGCTTGATTAAAAGAGTTTCTCAATTTTTTCTCTAAGTTCATCCGCGGATTTTACTATTGGCATGGAACCTATGAGAATTGAGCTCAATTGCTCAAGAGCTTCTTCAACAGATTCGTCTGTTTTCAATCCTATTGCGGGAATTCCTTTGGCGTAGGCATATCCAAGTTCCCAGGCGGTTCCAGCACCAACATACAAACCATCAAGAATTGCAATGATCAAGTCCGTATTTTTTAACCCATTGTTTATGTCTCCTTCAAAAATTTTTTTGACATCTTCTATACTTTGGGCAATCCCTACGTCCCTATGGGGAAGAAACGTTTCAAATCCGAGTTCTTTGCACAACAAGTCGATTTTTTCAAGCATTTCCCTTTCACTGTCGGTACCTATTTTTCCGGCAATATAAACTTTTTTGGTTTTTCTATTCAATGTTTCGCGATGCGTATGCGTAATCGCTTTTCTATTCATAATCCTTAAAAAAGCATCCCTATTTTAAATTTAACTATGAAAATTTGCATCATAAAACTTGGTGCATTTGGGGATGTTGTCAGGACTTTGCCCATCCTAATTGGCATAAAAGAGAAATATCCTGATTCTGAAATTTCATGGATTACGAAAAAAGAATCGTCGGAAATAATCAATTCAAGCCCATATGTCAGAAAAATTTATACGCTTCCTGACGATATTACTGAATTTTTTGACATTTTGTACAATTTTGATATTGATGACGAAGCAACTTCTTTGGCAAAAAAACTTCAAGCAGGGCAAAAATATGGCTTTTATTCTGACAACGGATTTGTCTTGGCTTTTAATATTGGAGCAGAATATTATCTGAATACCTTGTTTGATGATGAAACAAAAAAAACAAACAAAAAAACCTATCAGGAAATGATGTTCATGACCGCGGAATTGTCCTATAAAAAACAGCATCATCCTGTTTTTTTATCAGACAAGGATGTAAAATACGCCAAAATATTTTTTAGAGAAAATCAAATAAATCCGGAAAAAATAATAGGAATACATCTTGGAGCAAGTCCAAGATGGCCTTCAAAAGTCTGGCACAAAGAAAATTTGAAAGAGTTCGTGAAAAAAGCCATGTCAAATGATTTTGAGATAATACTCTTCGGAGGTCCTAATGAAATCAAAGAAATTGAAGAATTAAGAAAAGAAACTGGAATTAAAACAAATAACCCAAATAATTCAATTATGGAATTTGCTTCTTTGGTTGATAGATGCAATTTTATGGTTTGTTCTGACAGTTTTTCGCTTCATATTTCATTGGCTTTGAAAAAACCAACTATAGGATTATTTTTTTGCACATCCCCAAACGAAGTAGAATCTTATGAATTTTTGAAAAAAATTGTTTCTCCGATGCTTTACAATTTTTTTCCCGAGAAAATGGATGAATATGATGAAGAGCTTGTAAAAAGCATTTCTGCCGATGAGGTTCTTGATATGATAATTGAGATGAATAACACAAACAAATAAAAGCAAATCTTATGTGTATTTTTATGGAAGAATCATCTTTATTAATAAACAAGCGAAAATCAAAAATACAGAAATTTCTCTTTTCTTGGGTAAAAGACAATTATGATAAATATTTTTTGGTCATTCTAGCCTTAGCATTTATTTTAAGAATTTGGATTTTCATAAAAACGATGAATCAGCCATTGTGGTGGGATGGGGCAGATTACATGTCTGCAGCAAAAAGACTCGGTCTTGGATTGGATATACAAGATATTTGGTATTACAGGCGTGGATTTTTATTTCCGTTAATTTCTGCTCCATTTTTCATGTTTGGTCTTAGTGAGATAGGAGTAAGATTTCTTGAAGTTTTGTTTTCAACAGGGTTTGTTTTTGTTTCTTATTTGTTTTTGACAAGGCTTGTTGATAAAAAAGTAGCCCTGCTGGTTTCAATTTGTTTATCTTTTTCATGGCTCTTGCTATTTTTTAGCGGCAGAATTTTAACAGATATTCCTGCCGCATTTTTAATAATACTTTCGTTTTTATTCTTCTGGGACGGTTATTATCTTAAGAAAGGAAATAAATTTCTTTATCTCTCTGCTATAATTTTTGTTATGGCGGTTTTAACAAGAATGCAGTCGTTTATGATTGCACCAGCATTTTTAATGCTTGCGATTTTAAAAGAGAAATATAAATTTATATTAAACAAGAAACTTTGGATTGCACTCTTTATTTTTCTGGTTTTAATGATCCCTCAATTTTATCTTTATTCGTCCCATTATGGAAATCCTTTTTCAGATATAACATCTTATTATCTTGGAATAGGGGAAAAAGCGGTCGAGACCGGAAACGAAAGAGTTTTTTCATCTGCAGTTTTCAATTACATTCTCAATATACCTTATATTCTAGGAGATTGGGTATATTACTTTTTTTTTATAGGATTTGTTCTTTTCTTTTTTGATTTGATTCTTGGATTTGATAAAATCTTCAAGAATGAAGAACTGCAAAAGAAATTTTTTATTTTCTTCTTTCCAGCATGCATATTTTTAATCATGGGATATGTCGGTTCGGTTTCTTATGTTGAACAGAGATATGTAACAGCAGCCCTTCCTTTCCTATTTTTGATAATAGTCTACCCTCTTGTTAAGTTCGGAGAAATCTTGGAAAAAAAACACAACTTAAATAAAAAAACATCCAATATAATTATTGTTGGAATTTTGCTTTTGCTTCTTATTCCTAATTTTAATCTTGCCAATAACATGATTGAAGAAAAGAAAACATCTTACCTTGAAGTGAAACAAGCGGGATTATGGATAAAAGAGAATTCAAATCCAGATGAGATAATTATTTCGGCTTCTGTTCCACAAACAATTTACTATTCCGAACGTTCAACATACCCATTTGACCCCGGATTTTATTACGGGACAAAACTCGGAAATCCGGATTTTTTGAAGTACTCAAACGATTATGAAGGTTTCTTGAAATTCGCTGAAGATTACAAACCAAGATTTATGATACTTTCAATATTTGAATCCACGCCTGATTGGGCACAGATATTGCCACAAACAAATCCAGAATTATTGATCCCGATTAAAGTCTACAATCAAGGCGAACAATCTGTTCTGATAATTTATGAATTCAAATATTAATTTTTTTATGCCTGAATTTAAATATGTGTGTAATTGTAAAAAAATTAATTTTTCTTCTGAACTCAAATTCTTTTTTTAAAAGTTTTATAATTTCTTCATATCTTGTAATATGCTCTTTTGGAACTTCCTCTTTGCCGACGAGTTTCCTGATTTTTCTCGAGAGCCAGTTTTCAGTCGGCTGCGAAACAATCAAATAAAAATTCTTGCTCATTTTTTTGAAATTGGCAAGAATTTTTTTCGTTTCTTTTATCGGAATATGCTCAAAAACATCCAATGCGAAAATTTTTGTCGGTTTTATTTTTCTGTAGTCTTTTATGAAAGTTTTCTTTGGATTTGTATCATATCCAAAAATCTTATAATTTTTCAATTTTTTTTCAAGCCAGCCTCCGCCGCATCCAAAATCTAAAATAACATCATCTTTTTTTAAATTTGCAAGCCAAACAGTAATATTGATTTTCCATCTAAAATACATCCTAACAAGCAAATTCTCGCTTTCATAAGTGTTTTCAAGCCTGTTGTCCTCGAATCTTTTCATTTCAGGAAAAACAAATTTGCATTTATATCTCTTTTTATAAATAAAATACCTAAATTCTAATTAGAATTTATTAAAAATAAATGGTTAATAATATTTTGGTCTGTTCTTTATAGCAAAATCATCAACTTTGTTTTTTTGTTTTAACATTTTTTTGTTTTTGCATATTGTTATAACATTTACAGCGAATAAACTTGGATGTATCTGCGCTAATATATTAAAGAATTTATCCACAAATACAAAAGCTTTATTTTTATAGCTTGTTCTTGACATAAAAAGATATTGTATTTTAGATATTTCAAAATTATCAGAAAGTAAATTAATAATATCTTTCACTCTTGGTTTTTGTATATGTTGGTGCATTTCCACAACTTTCCATGGCGTTTCACCCCTAGTTTTTATTGCAAATAAATAATAAATTCTATGGACAAAATTATATTCATTAGGAATTGAGATTATAAAGATACCATCTTTTTTTGTAATCCTTTTAAATTCTTCTAGAACCTTTTCAGGATATATTGTATGTTCAAGTACATCTAAACAAACAATTATGTCAAAAAATTCGTCTTTAACAGGAATTTTTTCTTTATCTAAATTTAACACAAATTCATGTTTGTATTCTCTTAGCTCTTCATCTTGTTCTTCTTTTGACAAATCCAAAGAATAATATTCTATATTTTTAGGTAAATAATGTTTTATTATGTTATCAGCACTACCTACATCTAATAATTTAAGTTTTTTGCCTTTAGAAATATGTTGTTCAATAAATTCTATTGCTATTTTATTCTGTAGTCTATCTGAAGTTATATCTATTTTAGATTCCATACCAATTTCTCCTATTATTTTTTCTATAAATAATTCATGAAATATTTCATATTAAAATAAGGAATGACATTATAAATTTTACTTTATGTAATTTCTTCATGCAATTCCTCCATCGTCAAATTCTTCTTTTTTCCCTTTCTATTTATCATGTAAAAGGCCTTCATATCTTTCAGCTTTGGATTGTAGCCGTGCATGGCTTTGACTTTGTTTGTCTGCCAGTAATTAGGAAAAAAACAAACGCCGGGATTTGCAAGGTAAATATAATCTCCGTATTTTTTGTTCTTCCATTTGATAAATTTGCATTTGCTGGCTGGCATTCCTTTTGGTTTTTCCCCCCAATATCTTGCCAATGTTGAATCAATAAAGCATTTCTCTGTTTCAGGAACTTTGATGAATTCCTTTATCTCAAGCATTCCATGATCGCTCATTATGATGTCCCATTTCATTTTTTCTAGGATTTTGTCAAACCTTTCAACTTCTTTCCTGACTTCTTCGGATTTTGTTCCGTATTTATGCGCAATCCCATCAAGTTCGTGAAAAGTAATGTATCTTGTATTTGTCCTTTTGTGCAGCGGAATTTTCACATCTGTGTCGAATTTGTAAAATTTGTTCAAAGGAATGTTATTTGTCCTGAACATTTCATTTCCCCAAAAAACATTCCACAAATTTATCAAAACATCTACGGGAAATCTTCCAAGCCATGTAAAATATTTTATCCATTTCCACGAACTTTTTTCGCTGTAATAATAAAATGCCAGTTTGTCCGAACTGCCATGAAAAAAAGTGTCCATTCCACCCCAAAAACCGAGAGGGGTTTCCAATTCCCCGTGCTGCAATTCTTTTGTTTTTTTCTTTAAATATGCCGTGTACTTCAAATATTCCGGCTTGAAACTGTCAAGCATGATTACTGTTTTCATTTTTTAATATGTGATTAATGGTTTAAATCTTTAAGGTCAACTCTAAACTAATCTGAGAGCATATTCTTAAAAAGGTTTTTTTTGTAATATCCCATTAATCGTTGGTTAAAATTAATTTAATTTTGTTAACATGTTTTATTTATAATAATCTTTGTTCATAATATAAACCATATGCCTTTAAAGCCCTCTCCTTCAAATGCCAAAAATCGCGGTTTTCAACTTTGATGAATTTCTTCAATTCCCAATATGCAAGTTCGAGATAAGATTCGTTGTTGCTTTGTTTGTATTTTAAAAGAAAATAAATCGGTAAAATCATCCTCAATCCGACATCTTTCCACGTTAATAACGGAGAAAAATAAGTCTCGTCCTGTTTTTTTAATATATTAAAATATCCTATGTTTAATCTGTATTGCGCCGGAAAAAAATTGAAACCGATTTTGTGCTTTAGATAAGGCTTGAAATAATTGTAAGGAAGAACATTGTTTATTGCAATAGCAACGTTTTCAACTTTGGTTATTTTTTTTATGTAATATTCAAAAACAATCAGAATATCTTTTAATGTCTCGTTCCAAAGCCATTCGTGATTGACATTAAAATCAAGTTTTAATTTGAATTTCGTTGCTTTCCCGACTTTTTTTGCAAGATTCGGGATTTTTTTGTGCAAGTCTGGAAAATCTTTCTCGTAAATCTCTGAAAAAATTCTTGCCCTTTCCTTTGATGTCGGCGCAAATTTCCTGTCTAAAATCAAAAGCGCTTCGCAAATGGACATGTAGCTTTTGTAACTCCAAAAAACCCTGATTTTTTTCTGCTCTTCGTTATATTCCTGTCGCAAACCAAGAAGCATGGTATGAAGTTTGTTGAACAAATTCCTCAAACCCTCTGAAACGGGAATTTCCCCTGGTTTTATTTCCTTTATTCTGTCAAGGATTGTTTCATCCCCGTAAATAACTTGGCTTCCGTACTTCAGTTCATAGTATCTTTGTATTTTCATCAGGTTTCCCAATTCAGAATAAGGAATGCATCTCGCATCCACATGGAAAAATTTTTTTGAATCATATCCCTGCTCTGGAAAATACGCGATTTCCAATCCTCCCATTCCTATTTCCGCCGAGGCGTTTTTTGAAATTATATCCAGTTCTTCGTCGGAAAGTTTTTTTTTCGTCACGATGTAAAAGTCAAAATCGTTGAAAGGTACCGGTTTTCCATCGATTGCTCTTATGCTCCCTTCCCCCCTTCCAAAACCACCAAAAAGAATTATCGCGATTGGATTGCAATCGCGAACAAAACTCGTAATGATTTTGTCAAGATAATTTTTCTTTATGTAATCGTCGATTTTCTCGTTGTAATCAGTGTATTTTTGCATTTAAAAAAATTAAAAGCAGGTTATTTAACGTTTATGTAAAGAGATTATATCTATCTAAAAAACAGGTTTCTTATTCTGTCGCCGACTTTTATTGATAATTGTGATTTAACAGATTCAATTATTATTGGTTCACAATGCATGCTTGCTTCATTTGAATTTCTCAAACTCTGTCTTAAATCGTTCATGAAATTATTTTGGTTTGGTTCTGGGATTTCGGTGTAACTGCTTCCGATTGTTTGTCCTCCATTCAATGCATTTTCCAATCTTCCATAAGGGGTTCTGTGCCCTCCGCTGACCGCAATAATCCCTATTTTGTGTTTTTCTTTTGTAAACGGGTTTTCAAAATCTTTGTCTTTGATTTCATCTCTGTAAAGATTTTGCGAACCATTATTTGCGCCGCCAAATTTCCTTAATGCCGCCCCTCCAGCATAACCGACGACAAAATCAAAATGTCCTAATTTATTCTCAATATTATGTTTAAGAACCAAGAGACCGGCATCAATATCATCAATACAAGACGGCATATTTATTCCAAGAATGCAATTGTATTTTGCCGCTTCTTCCAATGTTTGATTTCCGTTTTTGTTGCTAAGATTTGTTCCAAAAGGGAGATTGTAAGCTAAGAGGACAATTGGGATACTATCAATTCTTGTTCTAACTTCTTGTGCTTTTATTATATAAATTGCATTAACAGGATCATAGAAAAATTTTTTTTCATCACTTAAATCAAGTAGACCATATCCTTCTCCCATTAGGATTAGTTCTTCAAATCTGTATTCGTTCTGCCTTGCATTTGGAATTGCAACAATCCCGTTTCTACCGAGCATTCTTCTCGCTTGTTGCGCAACATGCTTGTAACTGTGAATTTGCAATCTTTCATCAGGTCTTTTCTTTCCAATCCAATGTTTTCCGTCGAAATGCACATTTTCTACAAAAGGTTCTGGAGTCATTATTAAATCTAATAATGTTTATTTATAAAATTAGTTGTGATTCAGTTAATCTTCCAAGTCAACCTTGTCCTGCGTGTATTTTTTTCCTGTTTTCAAAGCCCTGTACGCTTTTTCCAACTCAACGCCGAGGTCCATTGCATGGTCCAATTCTCCGACGAGATTTTCTTTTAAAATCGCGGTATAAACTTCCATAGGTATATCTCCGCGAATTATTATTCTTACTTTGTTTTCCCTGTAATCGCAGAACGCGGCTTCGATTTTGTTCAAATCCTTGTTTATTCTTATCAGGAAATATCCTTTCATATCGGGCTTCCAAGGGCGTTTTATTCCTGAAGCATCAATTTCTCTCGGCTTCTCCATTGTTATTTCCTTGAAACCCTTTGCGTCGTATTTTCCAAGGCTTTTCACTTCTCTATTTTCTTCCGACATGATTTGTAAAAAGAAAAAAGGGGTTTTAAGGTTTGTGAAACCTTGGATTCCAAAACTATATAAACAATTTTCCAATACTTTTAAGATGGTGAAACTGCTTTTGATTCAGCCTAATTACAGAAATATTTATTCTTATGCAGGGAGCAAGACGGCCACGCCGATTTATCCACCCCTTGGCTTGGCTTATATTGCCGCTGTTGTCCGCGAGAAAGGGTACGAAGTCAAGATTTTAGAGGCAAATGCGTTTGATTTGAATCATGAACAGATAAAAGAAGCAATTATAAAATATAATCCGGATTTCGTCGCGATGACTGGAACATCAAGCATGATGGACGAAATCACAAAACTTTGCGCTTTTCTGCCGGAAAATGTAAAAGTTATTTTTGGGGGAATTCATGCGAGTTCAATGCCTGACGAAGTTTTAAGAGATTATCAGAGAATTGACGTTCTTGTTCGTGGCGAAGGCGAAGAAGCAATTATCAGAATTATTTTGGGAAAACCGCTGAAAGATATTTTGGGAGTTTCTTATCGCGACAAAAAGGGAAAAATAATTCATAATAAGGACGCGCCGTTTATTGAGGACTTGGATTCATTGCCTTTTCCAGCACGAGATTTATTGCCAATGCACAAATATTTCAGCTTTGAAGCCAGAAGATATCCGATTGATTACATCGTCTCTGGACGCGGATGTCCCTATCGTTGCATTTTCTGTGCGGATTTCATAACTTCGGGAAGAAAAATGCGCGCCCGTAGTGCAGAAAATATCATTGCTGAAATAAAACATCTTGTTGATACTTATGGAACGCAGGAAATAGATTTTCAAGATGACAATTTCACATTGTATCCTGAACGTGTTAGGAAATTCTGCGACTTGATGATTAAAACAGGATTGAACAAAAAAATCATTTGGAAAGTCGCCAACGGAGTTCGCTGTGATAAATTATCTCTACCAATGCTTAAACACATGAAAAAAGCTGGCTGTTATATGTTGTCTCTTGGAATTGAATCAGGGAATCAGGAAATTCTTAATAAGATGAGAAAAGCTGAAAAGCTTGAAGATATTCAAAACGCTGCCAAGTGGTGCAGGGAAGCGGGAATAGAATCAAGAGGATTGTTTATTTTTGGTTTGCTTGGAGAAAACAGAAAAACAATGCTCGATACAATAAGATTTGCAAAATCCCTTCCTCTTGACACTGCAACATTCCATGTTTGCATTCCAATGCCAAAAACAGAATACTGGAACATAATAAAGCGCGAGGGGCAATTGCTTGATGTTTCTTGGGACAAATACACTGCTTATTCCGAGGGCGCTTTCAAGCATGGCTCTGTAACTCCAGAACTTATGAGCGAAATGCAAAAACGCGCATACAAGGAATTTTATCTCCGCCCTGAATTTATTTTCCGCCGCTTTTTAAGAATTCGCACGGCCAAAGACGTGAAACTGACTCTTAAAGGCGGACTGGAAGTTTTGAAGTTTGCGGGGAATTGACTGTTGAATTCTAGAACGAAAATAGTTATAAGACTCTAAAATAATTTTTTTTATGAACAATGAAGAAAAAGATAAAATACTTCTTCAATTTTTAAAAAGCGATAAGATATATTTACAAGCCCTACTTTATGCAATAATACTTGGGCTTTCTGGTAATTTTGTTATAATGTTAGGATATAATTTATTTTTAGAAAGAACGCAATTGATAATAAAAATAATACTTTTTGATATCTTTTTCTTAACTCTTTTTTATTACAGATGTAAGATATATACTAATTTTCAGTCTATAAATAAAAAATTAAATTATTTATTACACAAACATGATTTGTAAGTAATTTCACGCCGCCACTTTCTCATCCGCCCCCGCATACTTCGTCCCCGCGAATTGCACGAGATGTCCAATCACAGCTTTCACTCCGTTCAATGTGTAAATGACATCCTGCATGTCCTTGATTCTTTTCGCGTGCTGGAAAATATATCTTGGATCCAGATAAATGCTGTAATTTTTCTGGCATAATTTCTGGACTTCATCCGGGGTCATATCTTGGGTTTTAAAAACAGGCTCTGTCATGTCAAATCTTTCATAATCTTTCGGATTGAACCTGAACCATCCCTTTTCCTTTCCTTCTTCATACAAAGGAGTTCCAGGATAAGGAACTATAACTGTCGATTGAAGAACATCTGCATATCCTTTTGTCATCAAAACCTTGGCAAGTTTTATTGTGTGCATTGCGTCATTCCTTGTTTCCCATGGATAGCCAACCATCATTGTCAAATGTACTGTAAGTCCGGCTTGCTTCGCATCCCTGCAGGAACTTACGACTTCTGGAATTTTTGTTCCCTTGTCCAGCTTGTCAATTGTCTTCTGGCATCCGGATTCCAATCCGTATTTCAACAATCTAAATCCAGCGGCTTTCATCATCTGATATTCTTTCAAGTTCACAGCGCCGAATCTCATATTACATGAATACATAACTTTCTTGTTGTATCCCGATTCAATCATCATTTTGCAAAATTTTTCCAGCCAAGGTCCCACAGTTATTGTCCCGCAATCGTCAAATATCTCCTTTACTCCGATTTCATCAACAAGGTATTTAACTTCCTTCATAACATTTTCAGGAGTTCTTACCTTGAATGTTCCCTTCGGATAAAGAGTATGATCCCAAACGCAGAATGTGCATTTCCCGTACCAGCAATCCCTTCCGGACATTATATATGCAAGAGGCCTCCCCTTCAAATTGAATTCAATCTGGTAATTTTGATTCTTCGTGAGTTTCCTGTCAATGATTGGAGCATCATCAAGTTTTCCCGTGAAATTGTATCTTCCGTTGTCAACAATTTCATTCTTTGAATTCCTGTACCAAATTCCTTGCGGAATTTTTCTTCCTTCTTTCAAGGCGTCAAGCAGTTCGCAGAATGCAAAATCGTAATACCCTCCTTTTATTACAAAATCAACGGGAGAATTTTCCATTGTTTCCCTCGCATCATATGAAACATGATCCCCGCAAATCACTATTTTCATGTTTGGAAATTTTTGTTTCAAATGTTTTATTGAAGCCCAGTGTTTTTTCACGACAGGGGCTTTTGTTTCAAAAAAGAAAATATCCGGCTTTTCGTGTTCAAGCATTTTGTCAAACATTTCTGTAGTTATATACTCTGCAACGGCATCATGCCAAATCACATTGTATCCCTTGTCTCTTGCCATTGTTGCAGCGGTTCCCATCGCAACGGGAAACAAAAACGAGGCAACCTGGAAATACTGGAACTGTCGATTTTGGGAAAGCAATGCTGTCCCTTTTGCAGATTCAACAGGAGGATAACCTACAAGAACCTTGAAAATTTTCACAGGAGGATTTTTTTCCTCAATCGCCTTTTTGGATTTCAAACTCTTTGACGCCCCTTTCTTAACCATTGTTAACCTAGGATTAAGGACTTTAAAAGTATTATGATAAATTATTCTGATGAAGGAAGACTAAAGAAATATACCTCTGGTGAACGATTAAAAGTTACTCTGTTATCCTTTACATCACTGAGATAGACTATAAAGGAAGGAATGATATTTCCCCTTTTTTCTATGGAATCACTCACACCATCCCCGTTGATATCTATAAGATGCACTATCTTTTTAGGTTCACCTGCAATAAAATCAGGCAGATAGGGGTGCAAAAAATCTTCCGTAACAATGCCTGATAAAGTCCCCGAAATAAAAACAGATGTGTATAGGGCAAATCTTCCTCGTCTATTAGATAATGACATTGGAACAGTTAAAATCTTTTATTTATAAAGGTTCTGAATTAATTTTTCTTCTTAGGTTTGTATTTTTTCGGATTCTTGTAATACTTTCTTGTACACTCAGGACTACAAAGACGCCAATTTTTATATGGTGTTGGAAAACTCTGGCTTCCATCATCATTACATTTGTCCATACAAACAAGGCATTTTTTCATGTTCAATAAACCACAACCAAAACTTTTATATATGATTTAAATCATATATTTTTGCTGGAGGCAAAACTTCGGTTTTGTAGACCTTGTGTCCTAACTCCAGCGCTAATGATTATTTCTCTTTCCATCCATTTCAAAATATTTTTGAGCAAGTTCATCAACACTTAGAGAATCTATCTCTCTGTCTGAAAACAGGGATGAATATCTAATTTCTCTCTTCCTAATTCTTGCACTTCTATACCATTCGTATCCCGCGCTTGCGATGTTTGTTGTTAACCAAACTGAAGAGGGAACAGCCCAAGCCCAATAGTTGGAAGAATCTCCTTTATTAGTTAATATTGCTATTGTTGACATACTGGTTAAATTACCAAAAAGTCCAAGCATTATTTGAGCAGATCCTTCCACATCATCTCCTCCACACGTGCCTCCGCCGCCTTGAGGACCATGATTTCTAAACCAAGTAGGCATTACAAAGTTTCCTCCAAAAAATTTTCCAATCCCATAAACAATATCTGAGACATCTCTTCCCATCTCTCTAAATACCCCATAATTTTCATTCCTTCTTGCTATCATTCTTTCAGTCATTAAAATTCAGAAACATCCTGCCTTATAAAATTATCCCTTCTTCTCAATCTCTTTTATAACATTTATCTCGCACTCAAAGCATTTCCATTCGCTCATGTTCACGCTCGGGTCGTTTTCGTGCTCCGTGCAGTATCTCAAACTCTCGTAAAATCTCCCGCATTTCGGGCATCTATAAAAATTTTGCTTAACCATTTTGTTTATTCATTTATTATCTTTTAAAAGATTGTTTTTTCAACCATTGCTATTTTTGTCGCTGATTTGCTTTTTTTGCCAAACTCGCTGTTGACAGATTTGTCTGTGAAATTTTTCTTGAAAAATCCGTAAATCATTCCCGCCCCGTAAGACATATGGATTAGCAAATAAATAAAAGGCAGGAATATGGCTGCTCCAAGATTGTGATTTTTTATCGAGTCGTGTATTGCAAAGATTATTGAAAGTATGAAATACGCCGTTGCAGGAAGCAAATTAAGCACGTTGAAAAAAGGAATCTTCGCGAAAATCCAATAACTGCCGACGGCATTTCCCGTTATCGTCAGATTGGATATGATTATTATAAGAAATGCAACAAGATAAACAAGGAACAGGCTAGGAATGAGAAAATACGGCTTTTTCAAAGTTTCCCTAAGATTTTCCTTGAACGGCCTTGTTTTTCCGTAATTGAACATTTGCTTCATGAAGGCTTTGATTGTTGGCCTTCTTTTGTGATAGACAATAAATTCGGGACTGTAGGCAATTTTGAATCCAGCCTTTTTAGCATCGTCAATGAATTTCGGATCCTCGCCCGGAAAAAGATTTGTGTCAAACTTTATTGTTTTCAAAACATCTTTTCTGCAGATGAGATTTGCGCTTGTAAGCATGCTCTCATCGGCATTGAAATTTTCCTTTCTCATTGAATATCTGTGTGCAACGCTCCATGCGCCGAATTTTGATGTCAATCCGTAGCCTGAGATTTTTGCAAAACCTTTCTCTTCAAAAGGACTCAATTGCGGTCCGCCGACAATGTCAATCCATGGATATTTTTTTAAAAATTCGTCGGCTTTTCTCAAATAATCTTTATGAATTATTGCGTCATCATCAAGAAAAACCAGAATCTCCCCCTTTGCTTTTTCAGCTCCTTTGTTCCTGTTCTCGCTTGGATTTCTTCCCGCGACAACCACTACATGAAAATCTTTTTTCGGATAATCCAATTGCTTTATTGATTCCAATATCGGTGCATCTCTTTCTGGAGCAAGGGGGATAATAAGCGAAAATTTCATAAATCAAACAGGAGAATGAAGTTTTAAAGATTATTGTAAACATTCACATAATTCCTTTTATTTTATGATGAATTCGTGTGGCTATTTCCCTTGGAATCCAAAAATATTTTGAACGAGTCCAGGGCTGAATTTCTCCAGAAGCCCATTCAACATCTTTTGAGATAAAAGGAAAACCATTAAATCCAATCTTATTTCCAATTTTCATAACTCTATAAACATGTGCTGGATGTGCGACATAAACTATTTCTTCTTTTTCTAATCCTAATTTTTTCAAGACTTCTTCAGATAATTTCAAGACTCCTTGAGTATCTATTTTGGAAAAGACTCCTATTTTCGAGATTTCATCATCCTCGTAAACTTCCCCAATAGAATGATACGAAAATTCTCCATACTCATCCAAACATTTTCCGATTTCAGATTGTACAATCACGGCTAATTCATCGCCAAAAAATTGTCTTGCATCTATGACAGATTCGGCAAGAACTTGATTATAAGAATTCTTATCATAATTTGCTCCAAAAGCTTGCCCCAAAATTATAGAAGGATTTGCGTCAGTTTTTGTCCTGTACCTTCTTCCATTTACTTCAACATATTCTAATTTTCCACTATAATCTGTTAAATCTTTGAACAAGTCATCTATAATCATAAAGTACCTCTTTTATTTTCATTTTTAAAGATTATTGTGCTGTCTTATCTTCCATTTTTCAGGAATGAGTTTCCAATAAATTCTTAAAAAACTTTTGAAAGGCGAATGCATTATTCTAAGTCTTATTGCCGAAAGAAACATTCTTGTCGGCGCGCTTCTCAAGTTTATTTTTGAACCCTTTATGTCGCTCCACATTGTCGGGATTGATTTTATTCTTGCTTTGCTTTCTCTTCTCAAGCAAAACAAAAGCGCGACATCAAAATTCCATTGGCTTGAAGCAATTTTGTGAATATTTTTTTCCAGAATCCCGCGTTTGAACAACTTTGCGCCGCATTGCGTGTCTTGAAATGGAAAAAAGAACAAACTTCTTATAATCGTGTTGTATCCTGCGCTTGTAATTTTTCTCATAAAAGTATGTTCTGGTTGGATTTTGCTCCTCTTGTCCCAGCGATTTGCAATTATTCCGTCTGCGTTTCCGATATGCCTAATCAATCCATGAAATGCATTGGGTGGTGTTGCGGCATCTGCGTCTACAAATCCTATCAATGTTGAATTTCCTTTCAATGATTCCTTGAATCCCTCTGTTATCGCGAACCCCTTTCCTCCTTGTTTGAAATTTAAAATCTTCAGTTCATTGTATTTGAATTTCTCGACAATTGACAAGGTATTATCTGAACAATTGTTCAAAACAACGATGATTTCAAAATCATTTTCGTTTTTATTTTTTAGATCAAGAAAATATTTCAGATAAATACTAAGAGTTTTTCCAATCCTCTTTTCTTCATTATGCGCTGGAATCACGAGGCTGACTTTCCCCTTTTCCCCCATCAACCTCTTTCATGGATTTTCATTAAAAGCATTATGGTTCTTAAACCTCTATTTAACATTCTTATATTTCAAAGCCAAGACCATTCCTATCAATGCAGGGAAAATCCCGTTTATCACGAGATTTATTAGAGACATTGAAAAGATTTTTGTCGCTTCAATTCCAAGAAATCCGAAAAGGCTTATCAATACCGCCTCTCGTGTTCCCAATCCGTTAATTGTTATTGGTATTTGTCCGACAAAAGTTGCAATCGGCATGAAAAGAAGAAAATAAATGAATGAAACTTTTATCCCTACGGAAAGGGCTATGAAAAAGAAAATTGAATAAAGGATAATCCAGTTAAGAATATTGAAAATAAAAAAAAGAGCAAAATATTTTTTTTCAGGCATGTCTTCATAGAATGAATAAAATCCGTCTTTTGCCATCTCTTTGATTTTTTTCGGCAAAAATTTAAGATAGAAAAATCTTAATATATCCTTGCTTCTTTTCTCGTCCCTGAAAATTAAAATCATTGTTAAAATTATCAGAAATCCGGCAAGCGCATAATGGAAATATGTTATCGAAAGCACGTCTTTTAACACGAAAGAAGAAATCAAAACCATGAAGAATAAAGAACCAAGGTCGAGAATTTTTTCAAGAACATAATTGCTTATTCCTTTCCCGAATCTGTTTTTGCTAAATTTTTTTAAATACTCCACTCTTATTATGCTTCCGATTCTGGAAGGCGTGATAAAACCATAAAATCCCGAAATCATGTTTATTTTGAATGCATCATAAAAAGGAACATTAATTTTTTGTTTCCTTGCAATTATGAACCATTTTAATGTTGTGGTGAAGAAAGCGACAAAGACAAGGAATAATGCAACAACTAAAAATCTTACATCTGCATTTAATATTTCATTAAATATCTTTGAAATATTAAGTTTAAACAACAAAAAAACGAAAATTCCTATTCCTATTAATGGAAGATATTTTTTTATTTTCATCTATATTAATTCGTTTCCGAATAAAACAAATCCCAAGATTATTATGATAATCTGGAAAAAGTTTATCAGGTAAACAACCTCTTTTTCATAAATCTTTTTGCTTGGTTTTATTTTTTTCAGGATGAACAATGAAAGATGCGTTAAACTGTAAATTTTTTCATACGGCATTTCAAGAGTTTCATCTTTGTTCAATTTCGCAAAGCTTTCCTTTTTCAATTTCCCTCTTGTTTTTAAAATTGTTTCAATTATATACGGAATAAAAAAGAAAACAGCGATTTTTTCAATATTTCCCAGAATTGCAATGCATGCAATTATAGCTCCTACGGAATATGTTAAAATGTCTCCGGGAAAAATTTCCGAAGGATATTTGTTGTAAATATAAAATGCAGCGAGGCAGAAAACCATTATCAATGAAACAAGGCTGAGCCAGCTGTTTCCTGAAAGCCAAGTTGCCAACGACAAAGCGGAAAGAATCAAAATTCCCTGGCTTGCTTCCAATCCATTGTATCCTGCAAGAAAATTATATGTTGCGCTCGCGCCCACGATTCCAAGCGGGATGAAAAACAACGGATAAAGCAATCCGAATTCAATTCCAATCATTTCAGATTCCCCTGCATTTATCACAACAAGAGGAATTGACGCAAAAATCAAGAGAAAAATCCTGATTTTTTTGTTCAGTCCGATTTTCCACCCTAGAAGGTCGTCAAACAAACCTATGAAAGAAACCATTAAGATGACATTCAGCAAGGAAAAAATTTCAATCAAGTTTTCCGTTGATTTAAAATAAAATGTTTTTATTGCAATATAAACAAGGGTTCCTAGAACAAATCCAATCAGCGTGGAAATCCCGCCAATTTCAGCCACGTCTTTTTTCTGGATTTTATGAATGTCTTTTCCCACAAAATTGACATTCTTGGCCCTTTTCATCCAGATTGGAACAAAAAATAAAGTCAGAAAAAATCCTACAAGCAACGGTAAAATCAACAAAGGTTCCATTTTAATATTCTCCGGGTTTCGCCACATCCAATTCTTCACTAGGGTATTCTATGCTTAAATATTCTTCATTGAATTTTATGTCCGAAGGATATTTTATTTCCCAGATTTTTATGGGTCCCTGGAATCCTTGGAAATAGACAAATTCTCCGAAGTTCAATCCTTGTTGCTTCAAATTTTCAACAAACAAATTGCTCTCAGTATGAACGAGTTTGAAATTTTCCGATTCCTTTCCAAAAAGATATAAATTTGCAAGATTTGAATGCACTACTCTCGGACTTAGATAAAATGCAGCGCCAAGATTGTTCAAGGAAGTTTGTCCGTTTGACGCAGTGTCAATTCTGGGAAAAATGAAAATGCCCGCGTCAATTCCAGAGCCGAAATCGCGCAAATTTCCATTCACAAACACATATCTCATTTTTTGAGTATATTGATTTGAGTTGTGTACAAAAATCATCTCGGGTTGTAAAATTTCTCCTGATGAATTAACTTTAAGGATTATCGCACCTATTCCCGCAACTTTTCTTGGAAGGAGAATTTCTTTGCCTTCCTGATTTATTATTATGTCTTCATCAAGGCTGAAACCGGAAGGGTAAACATATGCTGTTATGTTTTCCAAACTTTTTGTCTGCGAATTATCCATTAACAGATTTGGGATGTATGAAATCCTGTCGTAATTTTCATCAGAGCCTATGCTGGAAAAGGCGGCATATTTTCCTATTTCTGTGGAATCAATAAGCAAATGAGTTCCGTTATGAGTGTACAAAAATTCCAGTGCGTCTTTTTCATTTGTTCCAGTCAAAACCAAACGCCCCATTAAATAATTCCATTGCCCCATTGCATTTCCTCCATCTAAAATTGTCGCTCTTTCCCCTATGCTTTGAATCCAGTATCCATAATCCCACCAGTGTGCAAAAACAGCATTTTCATTTGTATTTTCACGAACCCATGACATCGCCTTCTGCCATTGTTGCTGATATGCTCCTGGAGCATAAGAACTTCCTGTCGCAAAATCAGATTTGTAATAAACCCATAAAGTGAATATAGAGGAAATTAAAATAAGAATTAAAATCGCCCCGAAGAAAAATTTGCTGAAATCCTCTTTTTGATTCAAGTATTTTTCAGAGCTTTTTACAATCAAAAATGAAACAGCTATCGGGCTTACCGCTCCAAGAACCATGAGCAATCTTATTCCCGCCCTTGAACCTATGATGCCTAATGTTAGGACCATAAAATAAAGAATATACGAAAAATTGAATTCATGAAATATTGAATCCGTATTTTCCTTGTGCCTTTTGTAATAAAAATATCCGAATGTTCCTATGAAATAAATCCAGCCGAAAAAATAAATCAAAATACTAAGCCCCGAGGTTCCGTTTAGAATTGTTCCGGGGGAATATTTGCTGAATATCAAACAAACAAGGAAAACGAAATAACTGAAAGTCAAAAACATTTTTTCTTTTTTACCCATTTTTTCAATCAAATTGTTGAATAAAACTACAGCTCCAGTAAAAAAAAGCCAAAAATACAGCGGGATTTCCCTGAAAACAGGCCCGAAATTTTGCTTCCAATCGTTTATGAAAAACGGCTGCTTGTTTTCCGCTACTGTAAGCCCGAATCTGCTTGTTTGCGGATTCACAAGCGAGTTTTTTACATTAATTGCCTGGTTTACAACAAAATCAAGTCCGAGAAAAACAATTACAAGAACAAAAATTATAATTCCAGAGACAAAAAAATAAAACAATTCTTTTGGAATTCCTGTTTTTTTTCTTGTTTCTTCAAATTTTCCAATTTTCATAAAAAATAAACTTAAACAAATTATCCCAAAAACTCCTATGGCAGAGCCTGTTGAGTCTGAAACCAGAAGATTGTAAGGAGCATACCTTGTTGAGAATGGAATCATAAAAACGAATGATGTAAAAAGCCACGTTCCGTAAATTATTATTTCTTCTTTTTTCACTTTCCCAAGCAAGAACGCAAGCAGTGTTGCAAGTCCTATTGAAAAGAAAACATAAATCACGCCGCCCCAAACAAGAGCCATCATTGCGGTTGCAAATCCGGAAAGAAATCCGAAAATTATTCTGTTTCTGAATTTCTCAGAAGTGAAGGCTTCAAGAAAAAAGTAGAAGGAGATGAACATGAAAAAAAATGCTGCGGACTCCTTTTCGGGAATTCCGGCAATCGTTCTTGGAAGCAAGGAAGGAATAAGGACAAAAAACGCAGTGGCTATTAGTGCAATCGTATTCTTTACCCCTTTTTTTTCCTTGTAAAATATTTTTCTCGCAAAAAGAAAAAATGCAATTCCCGTAAGCCCGAACATGAAAACAGGGAACAATATTGCAGCATAAGTTACCGTGATTTCGGAATTGAAAAATGAAAATCCGTGATAAAACCATGCAATAAGATATGAAAGCGTTTTAAGTTCGCCCGCAACGTCGTATCCCAAAGGAACATACCTCATTGTATCAACGGCAAAAAGAGTTCCGTTTTCAACTATGTATTTCGCCCAGCGCAAAAACAAAAAAGGATCCAAGTCGGGAGCAAGAGTCCAATCATTTGTCGTTATGTCTTTTAAAAGCGGAATGTTCCTAGTTCTTATGTAAAGGCTGATAAAAATGATAAAAGCCAGGATAAGATAAGTAATCCATTCTTTTTTTTCCTTTAAAAAACCGAAAACCTTTTTCTTTCTTTCTTCTATTTCAAAATTTATTGAATCTTCAGGCATCAAAACCTGAAAAGATAATTGTATATAAAGATTTCTTAACTAATTGAACAAAATCGGCGTCAAATAAACCTCGATAACTCCGGCAAGAACGAGAAGCAATATCGCGATGAACAAAAGGATGAAAACATTTTCAATCACCCTCAATGATTTGAGGTTCATGAATCCGTTTCTTATTATGTCGACTCCGAAAATTCCTCCTGCAAGAGCCGTGATGAAATATGCCGCGATTTCAGGAAATCCGTGAATCATGTATCTTGCCAATCCTATCGGAATTTCATTTATTTGGTATCTTGTAAAAACCCCTATTGCCGTTGAAATCACGCTTGCATTCCACGCAAGAATGAAAATCGCGCCCGCCCCGAAAATCAGGGAAAAAATCAAAGTGAAAATCATCACATAAATGTTGTTGCTGATTATTGACAAAAATCTGGCTTCTTTTGTCGCGGCTCCCGTGGTGCTTATGGAACCGAAAGCATATCTCTGAACGCAGTTTTCTATGTTGTCCGGAGAATTTATCATGCAATAGGTTTCAATCTGCGCATTGAAAAGATTTTGATCCTGGAGGATAATGTACCAAAATGAAAAAGCCAAAACAAACCCGAAGAAAAGCCACATGAACGCGTAGATTGCGTCGCTGTGCACCTTCCATACCCCGAAAAAACCGCTGGCTTCCTCGTCCTCTTTCTCTTCTATTTTTATTATATAGTACATGAATGGCAATGAAAACATGACGCAGAAAGTCACGACAATCATTCCCGCGTAATTGTAAAGAACAGCGTCCCTTGAAAAAAACCAATTGACCAAAAGAATTGAAAGCGAGGCGTAAACAATTCCTATGAAAAACATCTTCAGCGGTCCTTTTTCAAGCCGTGCTGGATTAATCAGTGACTCAAGCATGACAAGAAAAGAAGAAGATATTTTTTAAATGTTCTTAGCCTTAAAGTTTCATGCAAAAAATAAACGAGAAAAAATTCAACAAAATCCTTGCGGACATAAAATCAGTTAAGATTCAGGGGGCGAGAAACATCGCGAAAGCCGCGCTTTACGCGTATCATTTGAACCCTGGAAAAAGCTCGATGAAAAAATTAATCAAAGCCAGAGAGACAGAGCCGATGCTTGTAAATGTTTTAAAAAAAGCAAAGAAGGAAAACTACGGGAAAATTCTAAAACACTTTGATTCTGCGCAGGCAAAAATAAACAAAGATGTCCTGAAAATCATAAAAAGCGGAGACATTATTTTTACTCATTGCCATTCGACAAATGTTTCCAACGCCTTGATTTACGCGAAAAAGAAAGGGAAAAAATTCCAGGTTTACAACACCGAAACGCGTCCGTTGTATCAGGGAAGAAGAACGGCAAGGGAATTAAGAAAAGCGGGAATAAAAGTCACGATGTTCATTGATTCTGCTTTAAGCGTTGCAATAGAAAAGGAAAACAGGAAAGACAAGATTTATTCAAACAAAATTTTTCTCGGCGCCGATCCTCTTTTGAGAAAAGGAATAATAAACAAAATCGGAAGCAATCTCATCGCAAAAATCGGAAGAATGGAAAAAGTCCCTGTTTATATTATCGCGGATTCTTGGAAATTCTCGTCGAAAAACGTTCCGATAGAAGAAAGAAAATTGAACGAAGTTTGGAACAAAGCACCAAAAAACATAAAGATAAAAAACCCCGCGTTTGAATTCGTGCCGAAAAAATACCTCACGAAAATAATTTCAGAGCACGGGATTTTGAGTTACGGGGAGTTTGTGGGGAAGATGAAGAATTAATTATTTAATATCTACAAAACATAATAAATCTGTTGGGTCTGGTACTGTTAATAATCCGACCGCTAAACAAACAAGTTGCTCATTTGTTAATTTTTTCGCTTCTTGAGATGGTAAGATATATTGTACATTACAAAAAGTTGCCGTTTTTATTTTGTTTAGTTTATTACACAAATTTATATAATCATTTTTTTGCCCTATTCTAACATTAATAGCTTCAGTTGATGATTTAATATCATATATTGTAATTGTTGTAACACTTTGTTTATCGCTTCTGATTTTAAGCATATCTGGTAATCTATTAAATGAAAAATCATAATTTTCTTTGATATATCTTTGTGCTTCATATGGGTCTGTTATATAGAAATTTGTTGGAACATAATTAGGTTTTATATCTTTGTTATAAATTACACATTTGTTTCTTTTACACCACTCTCTCTTAAAGATATCCTCTATTTCTTTACCAATTTGTCTATTAATGCTAATTTGATTTTGTTTATTGGATAAGACATTTTCATTTGTTCGTTTTTCAATAGTTTTACTTGTAATCTTTTCTGCAGGTTTAAATAATTTCCCAAAAGAATCTAAAAAACTAGCACTAATTGGAACAATTAAAAATAATACTATTAAGAATATTACTAAAAATTTTATTTTTCTCATAATAATCATTTAAATATCTTTTTCTTTTTAAAATTATATTATAAATTTCTATACTTAATTACTTCATTAATTTTTAATCCAATAAAATCCAAATCGATTTATTACTAACTTGAATTTCCCAAAATCAGTTATAAATCCGCATATGGTACAAATAAAAGTATCTTTATCTCTTTCATGTTGAACAAATAAACTTTCTTTTTCACATAATTTACAATATTTTTTAAAAATCTTTGACATTTTTTAGAAATTCCTTTTCGTAGTTATAACTTATATGCAAAAATGTAATAATAAAAGAAATTTTGCATAATTCTTAAAATATTAAACAATAGCGACAAGGAATAAGAAAAGACAAAAGGTTTCAATCAACCTTTATCAAAATTCCCGACATCATTAAACACATTAAGCGTTTAAATCATCTGTTCGGGAATTAAGGTTTTTTCTCAATCCTATAATCTATATAGCAATATGTCGTAATAAGGATTGTGCGAACAATTTAAACATAAAAAATGAAAAACTAATCCCCCGCTTTCCCAATCATCCTCTCCGCTTCCTTCCCGATTTCAAACAAATTGTTGTTCAATTCCTTTTTGATTTCTTCCAGTTTCTCAATTTGTTTTTTTATCATTTCTTTTGTTTCTTCGACTGTTTTCTTGACGAAGTTTTTTCCTCCGATATCGACAGTCAAATCATTTGAGAGAATTTTTGACTTCACAAAAATTCCCCTTCCTATCGGCGCAAAAATTTCTTTTCCAATTGAATTTTTGATTTCATCCAAGCCGACATTCAAAGATTCCAGTTCCAAAACTCCCTGCTCAATCGCATTTATCTGCTGCTGCAACTGCCTTATTTGCTGTTCAAAAACGCTTAGCTTGAAAAGTAGTTCCTGCTGTTCGTTTTCCATTTTTTGATGAGAGAAAAAGAGGTTTTAAAGTTATTCCCGCTCGCCCACCCCTAAAAATCCAAGAATCAATGTTAACTGATAAACCAGACTTTAACCAACATCATTAATTATTCATCTAGCGATAAAGAATTTGCACATTAACATAATTCAAATAAAATTTTCGCGAAGTCGCTCGCCCCCAAAACAAGGTTAATAATAAAAGACTTTCTAACTTTGTTCAATGGTTGCACCCCGCTTAAAATTATTTTTGATGTTAACAATCTCTGAGTGAAGAATTCCTTGTCGAATTCATAAAGGGGGGTTCAAAACGGCATTAATCTTTGCGAGCGAAGCAAGCGTCAAACAACCTTAAGCAATCTTCTGAAAATCAGGCTTGAAAAAATTCCGGAACCGATGTACCACCAAAGCCATGATTTCGCAATCTCTGTTTCAGCGTAAACCCCCTTCAGCCATCCAATAAGAAGAATCAAAGGAATGAATGTGAACAAAAGCGGTTTCATCGAATGTTTCATCAATTCCATATTGCATTCGAGAATTTGCTTTTGCAATTCAGCCATTTTTTTGGCGTTGTCCCTGCTTTCCTTTAATTTGATTTGGCAGGTTTTTTGCACTTCCTTCAACTCCCGCATCCTGTCCTGGTTTGTGAAATATTTTGACACAAGAGTCATTATCAGGGTGACTGCTATGGAAACAAGAATCACGCTCTCTTTAGGATATGAAATCATCAACTCGTTAAGCATTTTTATCTGTAAAAATGATTTATGCAAAATCTTTGATTTAATTTTATCATTTTATTACAAGTGAAAATTAATTTTTAAACTATCCCCCCATGAATTTTTTCATCATGGGGTTCATGTCTGTTTGATGTTGAGAAGCGATGTTTTGGTAGAATTGGAACATGATCATGATTACAAGAAGTATCGCGGTTCCGGAAACCAATGCTCCGAGCAAGTCTGTTATCGAAGCCAGAAGTCCTATCGCAAGTCCGCCCATTACGGTGAGCGGCATTATGTACCTGTCAAGTATGCTTTCCAAAACTCTTTCATCCTGCCTGAAACCGGCAACTTGCAAGCCGGAAGCCGCGATTTTGTGCGCCTGGTTTTTCGCATCCATTCCAGAAGTTTTAACCCAGAAAACCGCAAACACCGTCGAGAAAAGCATGAAAAATAAAGTATGGGTAAATCCCTGAATCAGATATAAATAACGGAAACCGCCCCTTATAATCAATTCAAGCAAATTCGTGGAGCCGAGCCAGAACGCGAAACCGGAAACCGGTTGTCCTTGCACGAATTTTCCGAGAAATCCAAAGTATGATGCAAATTTTGCGCTTCCCGTACACTGTTCAATGTTTCCAGTATAGCAGGGAGATGCCGCGTTTTCCATGATTCCTCCAAACAATTGAAGATTTGCAATCAGCGCCGCGGTCAAAATAACAGGAATAACAGAAGCGTAAAAAAATGACAACGGCCATTTGATTGCATATCCCCTTATTCTTCCGAAACTCAACGGAATTTCAACTTTCAGCGATTGCGCCCAAACAACAAGAAGAAAAACCAAAATCGTGGAAACGATTGCGGCAAACGCGGAAACGAATTCTATCGGATAACGGTTTATTATGGATTGTATCAAAACAAGAACTTTTCCAGAACAGGGAACAGTTGAAAATTCAAGAAGGCAGTTTCTTCCTTGCTGGTTCACGAATTGGAATGCGCTTGTAATGAGCCTCCAACTAACGCCGGCGCCGATGAACAAAGAAACTCCGGAACCAAAACCCCACTTATCGGTAACCTCTGCCATGTAGAAAATCGCCAAGCCTCCGAGAATCAACTGCAAAATCACAAGCCATGCAAGTCCAACTTCCGCCTGAAGCCCCTGCATTAAAACATAAACCAACGAGGTGAAAACTATGAAAAACAAAACCATCAATTTTTGAAGTCCCTGAAAAAATTTCTTTCCCTCGACGGTTGTTACATCGATGCTAAGAATTCCGGAACCGCTTAACAATTGCAGAATTATCGAAGCCATGACGATGGGACCGACTCCAAGAGAGATGATGCTTCCGAAATCAGTTCCCAGAACTATTGCAAGATATTCAAATCTTTCAAGCGCGTTGTTCGTCAATCCAAAGAGGGAAATGTTCGCGAGAACAAAAAAGGAAACCAGAATAGTAAGCGTCCATCTAAGTTTGATTTTGAAGTCAACCTTTTTTTCCTCTGGTTTTTTTACCTCTGGAATGTAACTGAAGATGTTTCGCATGTCCATTTTAATTATTGCTTAAAACTGTTTTTAAAGGTTTTTGGGAATGTGCAATTCTCCACGGAAATTTATATAAAGAGATTATACTAAATTAAGATATGGGATGTTGGCCTCGATATGAATTTACTTACAGGGGCGTTTTTGTCAGCCCTTTTGATTATGACATGACACTCGGTAGCGCCGAGCTTGCAAGGGTGGTATTAAAATACGGTGGACAAATAACTGAAGAACAAAAAATAGCTATGGAAAGAATTGACAGGTTGGAATCCCTCGGAGGAATTCGGGAGCCTCCTAAAATTTCACAGGAAGAAATTTTAAATTTTATAGAAACCTCGAAAGCTAAACTTCCTATTCAAATTTGATCTCCCCGCCCGCTTTCTTGACTTTTTCAATTGCGGATTTTGAAGCTTCCTTAACTTTTATCGTCAGCTTTTCCTTGACATCTCCGTCGCCGAGAATTTTAAATCCCGGAAGATTTATTTCAAATCCGTCTTTTGTTTTTTTCGCCGTCCCTTTTCTCAAGTAATTGTCGATGTTTTCTTCTATGGTTTGGAGATTTATTCTTTTTCTCTTGTCTCTTTTTGTTCCCCTGCTTGTAATTCCCTGCTTTCCGAAATATCCGTGCCCGTATAATTTTAAGACGAGTGTTTTTTTCTGGTCAGCCCTTTTTCCGCTTCCCGACATTCCCGGTCCTCCGCGATGTCCCGACTTCTTTGCCTTTTTTCTGGATCCACGGCCGTGTGTTCCCATTCCATGCCCGTGCATCTTCTTTGATTTTTTTCTTTTCTTGGTTTTCATTTTTTTACAATCCGTTTTGTTTTAGCAATTTTAAATAGTGTTCTTCTTCGGCGGGTTCTATATGATAAACCCTTATCGGACTTTCTATCTCTAAAATATCTCCATCAAGCCTGACTTTTGAAAATTTAATTAATTCTACCATATTTGGATTTCCAGTTGGAAAAACCACACCATGTAATTGTTTCTTGCTTCCTATTGTTCGTCCAAGATAAATTCCTTTCATTTGTCTTTCATGACCATAAGAGCTAATAACTCTACAGTTATATTTTTCTCCAATATTCAATGCTCTTTGTTCCAATTGTCCTTCACTCACAGCATCCTCTCGACTAAATCATTTATTTTTTCCTTGTTGTTTCCCAAAACCCCTTTCTTCTTTCCGAAATGAATTTTTGAATCAATTCCTTTTCTTGGAGGATGCAATCTGAAAAACGGCTTCAAATTGTTTTCCTCGTATGTTTTTCCTTCCTTTAAATTTGAAACGATTTTTTTCGCGTCGATTGTTTTCTTTTTGTCAAGCAACTGCCCTCTTTTTTCAACAAGCTTTTCAAAAGTTTCCCCGTTTATGTTTCCGTAGGCGACAAAATTTTTAACTTTTTTTATCATTCCCATCTTCTCTGCATCCGGCTTTATCACAACACAGGAATATTTTCTTTTCAATCTGAGCCTGTTTAGTGTTTCAACTACGTCTCTGTCCAATCCGATTTCTCCCTTGATTCTTATTATGCATATCATTTTATTTTCCTGTTTGTTTTTTTCAGCGCTTCAATGCAAGCCTTCACGAGATTGAAAGACGTTCTTTTTTGTCCGAATGATTTGCTGTAAATATCCTTTATTCCCGCGAGTTTCAAAACTTTTTTTATTTCGCTTCCGGCAACCAAGCCGGTTCCTTGCGGCGCCGGCGTGAGTATTATTTTCACGCTTCCCGCCTTTCCGCGAACTTCAAATGGAATCGTGTGCTCTTCGGAACAGGAACAATCAAAGGCCCCGCAAACTCTTCTGACTTTTATCACGTTGAGTTTTGCTTTTCTTACCGCCTTTTCCCTTGCAGGAAGCGTTTCAGCCGCTTTTCCGTATCCGACGCCGACATGCCCCTTCTCGTCCCCCACGACGGCAAACGCGGAAAATGTCGGAATGTTTCCCTCCTGAGTTTTTCTCTGGGTTTGTCTCCAAGCCCTTCTTTTTCCTCCGCCGAATTTCCCCTTTGATTGTCCAACTGAAATCAGGTCCGATTGCACGTTAAGAAGAGTGTCGATTATTTCGCTCTCGAGAATTTTCCTTTTGCTTTCCAGAATTTCGTCGATGTCCTTTATTTTTCCGTCTCTTACTTCCTGTCCGAGTTTTGTTTTCGGCTTCCATCCTCCGATGGACCTTTCCTTTTCTTCGGCTTCCCTGCTTTTCCTGTCAAATTTTTTTTCCTCCGAAATTTTATTTTTCATTTTCTTTTGTTTTTGGTTGCTGGATTCATAAAAACCCGCTGGAGGTTTTTATTTTTCTATGCCTGATTTAATTTTGTCGAAAATTTTTGAAAAATCCTTTTTCAAGTGCGTTCCTTTTATCCTTTCTTCGGAGGGGAAAATCTTTGATTCATGTTTTATTTTCAAACCTGAATCGACAATCCCCTTGAGAAAGGCGAAAATTTTGCTTCCGTGAATTCCTCTTGCCATCCCGAAATCCGCAATCGGCGTTTCTTTTTTGTTTTTTATGATCATTTTTCCCATGAGCAATCCAGTCAAATACGACGCCGGAATTGATTTCAAACTGTTTTTAAATTCCCCGGGCCATCCGCGTTTCAGCAATGATTTCGAGCTTGCGCCAAATTCAACTTTGTCTTGGGTTTCCTTGCTTGTGACATATTGCGCGATGACATACTTGTTTGTCTTTCTGAAAACGATTCTCGGCTTCTCGCTTTTCAAAAGTCTGAGCCTTTTCATGTAGTCTGTTTTGCTTTCTTTTCTTCGCCTTTTTATGGTTTTCATTTTTCGCTTATTTTTCCTCCAGATATTCTTTAAGATGAGCCTTGCTTCTGAAAAAACTGTTCCTGACTTTTTTTCTTAAATCCCTGTATTCTTCAACCGGCAATTTTCCCTGGGCTTTCAAGATTTCAATATATTGCCTGAGCTTTCTTGTAAGAACCATGTAAATTTTTTTTCTCTTGTTCACTCTTTTTTTGATTTTTCCGACAAATCTTTTTCTTGCCCTTTTCTTGGCCGTTTTTCTTCCCTTTATTCCCCTGATGAGAATCGCGCCGTCGTTTTTCAAATCCCTTATGTCCTGTTTTGTAATCGCTTCTTTTATTTCATTTAATCTGGATTTTATAAAAACAATCCTTTCTTTTCCGACGTGAAAAACCTTTG
>JACOYL010000005.1 GCA_016181895.1 Candidatus Pacearchaeota archaeon | reverse complement strand
ATAATGGTTATTATTGTTCTTATGATAACGAGTGTGTAAGTAATATCTGTTTACATGGAACATGCAGGGCAACAGATACTTATTGTGGGGATGGCTATTGTGATTATCCTGAAAACAAAAATAGTTGTTGGTCTGATTGTTGAACATCTATCCCTCTTCCCAAAAACATTCAAAAAATATCCAGTTTTTTCTCTTCCCTTTTGTGTTTTTGCTGTCTTTCTTCCTGCTCCGTGACTTCTCCTTCCTGAAGTTCTTCTGCTCCCACAGGCTCTTCCGGAATCGGGAGAATTTCTTCGCTTTTCAAATGCTCGATTTCCCTTTTTCCAAGATGGTTTCCCTCAAGCTCCAAAATGTAGTCGGAGATTTCCTTTGCAGCGTCGGCATTCACGGAAATGCTGTCTATTTTTCTCTCTACGAGAAACTTCACCATTTCCTTTCTGCTTCCCGCCTGCCCGCAGATGCTTGTCTCGACATTGTATTTTTTCGCAACCCTAATTACATATTCGAGTTGATACAAAATCGCCGGATGCATTTCATTGTACAAATGCTGGACTTCCTTGTTTCCCCTGTCAATCGCGAGCATGTATTGAGTCAAATCGTTTGTTCCGAATGAAACGAAATCAATTCCTTCCTCGCAAAAATCCTTTATCAATTGCACTGCGGCGGGAGTTTCAATCATCACTCCGATTTTTGCCTCTGAAAATCCGATTTCCTTCAGATATTTTTTTGTTTCCTGCACTTCTTCGACGGAAATAATCTGGGGCAATAGAACGCCGATTTCCTTGCCGTTTTCAGAAACTCTTTTCAATGCTCTAAGTTCAGATTTCAAAAGCTCGGGATATTTCAAACTGTATCTTATTCCGTGCATCCCCAGCATCGGATTCGCTTCTATTTCCTTGGGGGATCCAAGCAAATTCTGAAACTCGTCGCTTCTTATGTCAGAAGTCCTGACCCAAAGCTGGTGAAAGTATTTTGCAATGGAATCCACGCCGTTGAAAACAACTTCTTCATATTCCTTGAATTTTTTATTTGAAAGAAAATAATTCGGATGCTTTCCCGATTCTGCAATGATTCCCTCGATTCTAAGGAGCCCGACGCTTTTTATTCCCGTCTTTGAAGCCCTTTCCGCGTAGCTTGGAAGGTCGACCATGACTTTCAGTTTGGTTTTCGTGTTGTGAATTACCCTATGAATTTCTTTCTTCTCTGATTCAGCCACTTTTCCCCTGTAGACTTTTCCGTTGAATCCGTCGACGGTTATGATTTCTCCGTCTTTTAATTTTTTTGTCGCTTCCTGTGTTCCGACAATGCAGGGGATTCCCATTTCCCTTGAAACAATCGCGGCGTGCGCCGTCAAGCCTCCCTCGTCTGTTACGATTGCCGCGGATTTCTGCATCGTGACAACCATGTCGGGATTTGTCATCTTTGTCACAAGAACATCTCCAAGATTTATTTTCTGCAAATCCTCAAGCGTTTTTACAATCTTGACTGTTCCCGAACCGATTCCTGGGCTCGCTGCCAATCCTTCTAAAACAATTTCTCCTTTGATTTCCTTCGCCACCCCTGTAATTCTTTTTTCCATTGTCGTTATCGCCCTTGTCTGCACGACGTAAATCTCCCCGTTTTCAAGCGCGAATTCAATGTCCTGCGGCTTTTTGTAATGCCTTTCCAATTTCAGGGAAATCTCCGCAATTTTTTTTATCTCGCTGTCTTTCAAAACCTGCGACAAGGATTTTTCCCTTGTCAGCTTAACAGTTATGTCCTCGCCTCCCGCGTTTCTTGTCACCGCAATTTTCTTCTCGGAGATTTTCTTTTCAAGAATTTCCAGGTCTTCTGAAACGAGATATTTATCAGGAGTTATCATTCCGGAAACAATTCCTGTTCCCAATCCAAAAACAGCCTCGACAATCACGTAATCATTATTGAAACTCGGGTCTTTGGAAAAAACAACCCCTGACTTGTCTGCATCAACCATTTTTTGAATCACGACTGCAAGGCTTGTTTTCTCGTGCTGAAATCCTTTTTTATGCCGATAATAAGTCGCCCTTGATGTAAAAAGCGAAGCAAAACATTTTTTTATCGTTTTCAGCAAACTCTCGTTTCCTTTTATGTTCAAATAAGAATCCTGCTGCCCTGCAAAACTCGCGTCTTCCAAATCCTCTGCTGTTGCGCTGCTCCTGACGGCCACGAAAATGCTCTCTGGAAATCTTTTCAGGAATTCGTGAGCCGTGACTGTGCTTGGTTCAACGCTGAGATTTTCATAAGCCTCCAAAATCTCGGTTTCCATTTTCCTCGGCATTTCTGAATTGACAATCAACTCGCGAATTTTCTCCGTGATTTCATCAAGTTGTTTTGTGTTTTCGTAATCCAAACCCGAGAGAAGTTTTTTTATCTCTTCTCCTATTCCAGCTTCTCGGATAAAATATTGGTAAGCCTGGGCTGTAATGACAAATCCGGGGGGCACTGGAATTTTCGCGTTGTACATCTCTCCAAGATTCGCGCCTTTGCCTCCCGCGATGTTTATCGATTTCTTGTTCAGTTCTGAAAACCATGCGACAAAATCAATCTTTCCGACATCATCGTATTCCTCGTCTTCTTCAGAATTCTTTTCCCTTTTTTTCGGCATGAAGAATGAAATTCAGGAAACTTTATAAATTTTAGTTTGTATTAAACTTTTAATGGTAAGTATCACAACAAGAGAAGATTTTGTGTCTATCGCGGACCAAGAAGAAAAAATTTCTGTTCAAGATATGAAGAAAATAAACATAACTTATAAAAGAAAGACGGAAAAGACAAATCATAAAATAATATTTGGAGATAGCGCAAAAGTCTTAAAGACATTTCCAGATAATACTTTTCAATTAATGGTAACTTCCCCACCATATTGGAATGTTAGAGATTACGGACATCCAAGTCAAATAGGACTTAATGATAGTTTGCAAGAATATTTAACTAAATTAAAGAGGGTATGGAAAGAAGTTGTCAGAACTTTAATGCCTGATGGAAAAATAGCTCTTAACATAGGTAATATATATTATACAGAGCCAGACGAGAAAAGAAGAACAACAGCTAATTTATCTTATCTTTTATGGAAACAGCTTAATGATTTTAAAGAATTAAGATTTATGGGAACTATTTATTGGAGAAAAACAACATCAAGAAGTGGAGCAGTTTTATTTGGCAGTTATCCTTATCCATCTAATTTTATGATTTCCTCTGCTGTTGAGCCAATTCATATATTCAGGAAAATTGGAAAAAGAGAAGTGTCACAAGATATAAAGGAAAAATCAAAAATATCATTAAAAGAATTCAGAGAATTTAGAGATGCAATATGGGATATTAATGGTGTAAATGATAAGCATGCTGCAGCTTATCCCATTGATTTGCCGGCGAGGTTTATTAAGATGTTTACTTTTGTTGGCGATTTAGTTTTAGATCCATTCGTCGGTTCTGGAACAACGATAAAAGCGTCTAAGGATTTAAATAGAAATTCAGTAGGTATTGATATTAATCCCGGGTTTCTTAAGATAATAGAAGATAAAGTAGGAATTAAACAAAAAACTTTAAAAAATGAACATATTTTTGAAATTCTACATTTAGAAGAAAACACAGGGAAGTTAATATCTAAATAAATCACAGGGTCTTATTTTAAATTGTAGCATGTTACCTGTTGGCCTGCCACCATCCCCACCTTTTCTTTGTAAAGTAACTCTGCCGATAGATAAGCTTCCTTTTGGACTTATCTCAACTTCACCGTCGCCAAAGATATTCAAGGCTTTATTTATATCTGCTAAAATCCAAGTGGTTTCATCTTCATCTTGATTATATCTTGTAACTAACATCCAAGAAGCAGAGAATTTATCCCTGCCCTTTATTATGTCTGTTAAAACAAGTATTTTATTTTTCTTGAAAAAATCTATTAATGCTTTTTTATGCTTATTTTCAAATTCATCCATAAAAAATCTTCTTTTATCTCTTAAACTATTATATTTTTGTTTTGTTATTTTATTTTCTTTTAATAAATTATTTGGAGATATTTCACCGCAGAATATTTTTAGAAGAGTTACAATATTTTCTGGAATTTCCCACATGTCTATATAATTTTTTACCAGTCTTTTATCAATTTGGTTATAATCCGCATCTGAATTAGTCTTTTTAATAGATAAATTTTGGACAGAAATAAATTTTTTTAATGTGATAGTCACTTTAATCTGAACGTCTGTTTTATGCCCATGTAATACTTCTGCCTTAACTTTTTTAATCTTTTTTAATTCATAACCCATAATTTTCAGCCACTTTTGAGCTTCTTTATCTTTTTTCCAGTGTTCAAATTTTTTGGCTATTTCTTTTTCATTAGCAAATCCGCCCTTTGCTGTTTCCGAGCCAATCCTTACTAAATCGGTCATGAAAAAAACAATAAAAAGAAATCTTTAAATCTTTCCAAAAAGAGTCTTTAACTTAACAATAAATGAGACGTATTATTTTCAAAAAATATCCCAAAATCCATATTTAATTTCATTTCTCCATTAACTTTATAAATTCTTTTCCCTGTTTTCAATCATGGCAGCATGGATTTGGATAGTCATAGGGATTATTGCATTTGTTGTGATAATATTTTTCTGGTATTACAACAGATTCGCGGTCCTTGTAAACAGGATTGAAAATTCATTAAGCCAGATAGATGTTCAATTGAAACGACGCGCCGATTTAATTCCAAATTTGATTGAAACGGTTCAGGGTTTTGTAAAGCACGAAAAAACCGCGATAAAAGCGGTTTCCGACGCGAGAAAGGCAATGATTTCCGCGAAAGGATTTGAGGGGAAAGTGCGCGCCGACGGAATATTGGAGGCGGCGCTCGGAAAATTATTCGCAATAGCGGAAGCGTATCCTGATTTGAAGGCAAACACAAATTTCCTTGAATTGCAAAGGGAGTTGTCAACGACAGAGGACAGGGTTGCATATGCAAGGCAAAGCTACAACGATTCAATCCTAAGCTACAACACTTTGTGCACAACTCTGCCGGGAAAATTCTTTGCAAGTTTGTATGGAAGAAAATCAAAGGAATATCTCAAAATAGCAGAAGCCGAAAGAAAAGTTGTTAAGGTTGATTTTTAGGATATAAATTATTATAAAGGATTTTTTGTATAGATGTGAATGGATGAAGCATATAGAATTTATTATTTAAGGACCGAAGAAAATGTACGAAGATTTCTCGCTTTTGCACGAGTAAAGGGATATACCTCTGGGAATATTGATTTTACATTAGATAATTTAACGCCCCCCATGAAATGTCTATCATTACATGACCCTAAGGTTCCTCTTGGAGGAGATATGGGGATAATTAGAGACGGTCTCTTATTTGTAAGTACAGATGATGATTTCAAATCAACAAGATTAGATGAGATAGCTAAAGAATTTGAATTATAATTAACCTTAATTTCTTTTGATGGGCGAGCCACTTTACAGGAATTATTTTAAAAAAGGTTAATGTAAAAAACTCTTAATTACCATAATAAATTTTGTTTTAGTGTTAATAAGGTTTTTAGGGTGGGCTGGTGGGAATAAGTTATCCATCACCAAAACTTAAAAACTCTTCTTCTCTTTTCCTTTCATGGAACGAATCTCATTTCACGACCAGATTTCAAGGAACAAATGGAAATCTTTTTTCCTCATGCTCGTTATATTCTCCGTGATTGTTCTATTTGGATATGTGATTTCATTCGCATTTGAACCTGGTTTCTTTTTTATAATAATGATTATATCAATTATGATTTCTCTTCTCTACATCTGGTTTTCCTATTACAATTCCGGAAAAATTGCAATCGCCAGCGTCGGAGCAAAGGAAGCGTCAAGACAAAGTCACAAGCAATTTTATGATTTGGTTGAAGGACTTACCATAGCAAGCGGTTTGCCGATGCCGAAACTTTACATTATGAATTCAGAGCAGATAAATGCATTTGCCTCCGGAAGAAATCCGAAAAACGCAGTTGTTTGCGCCACAACAGGCGCGCTGGATAAACTTGACAAAAGAGAACTTGAAGGCGTTCTCGCCCATGAACTTTCTCATGTGGCAAACTTTGACATAAGATACATGACTCTCGTCGTCGGTATGGTTGGTATGATTGCAATCGCTTCAGAAATTTTTTTGAGAAGTTTGTGGTTCCACAACAGCAACAATAACAAGAATTGGATTTTTATTATGGCTGGGATTTTAATGGCGATTCTTGCTCCAATAATCGTCCGGCTCATTCAAATGGCAATTTCGCGTAAAAGAGAATTCGGCGCGGATGCGACAGCGGTTAAATTTACCCGTTATCCACAGGGATTAATCGGCGCGCTGAAAAAAATCCAGAAGGAAAAATACGTCGAGAAAAAAGTCACGAAAGCGGTTGCTCCTTTGTTCTTTTCAAATCCGTTAAAGAATCTTGCATCAACGCATCCACCTATTGAAAAGAGAATTGAAGTTTTGGAGAGGATGTGAAGCATTTTTAATAATTCATTATTATATACCAATTAAGGTATGTTTATTAATATAATGACAAAAGATTTATATATTTCATAAAATAAGATAATGCTATGAAAAGAGGCAATGAATTCGGTGCAAATATTTTTATTTTAGGCCATAAATGCTACAGGTGCGACCATGAATGGGTTCCGAGAGAAAGAATGGAAATCCCAGAAATTTGTCCTTCTTGTAAATCGCCTTATTGGAAAAAACCAAAAACAAAATTTCCAAAGAATAATGGAGAAAAGAAAAAAAATGGCAAATAATTATCTTATTAAAGGAGACAGTAAAGAGATATTAAAAAATCTTTCAAATAATTCTATTCATTTAGTTGTTACATCTCCCCCTTATTTTAACGCAAGAGAATATTCGCAGTGGGAAAAATTAGACGATTATCTAAATGATATGAGGAATATATTTAAAGAAATTTTTAGGATTTTGAATAATCATCGGGTTTTTGTTTTAAATGTTGGCGATGTGCAATGTAAATTAGGCGCCCAACCATGGACATTGAGGAGGATTCCTTTAGGGGCATTGTTCACCACCATGTGCCAAGAAATAGGTTTTGAATATGTTGATAATTATATTTGGGATAAGGGAGAGCCACAAAGTTACAGGCATATGAACGGAGTTACTAAATTCCCTTTTTATCAATATCCAATTAACTCATACGAACATATCTTAATATTCCATAAACATATTTTGGACCAAACCAGACTGCCTTGTCCTGTTTGCGGTTCGCCCCATGTTCAGAATAATAGTCAATCAGAAATAGGCGTGCAAAGTTGGGAATGCAATAATGAAAATTGCATTGAAAGAAGTGAAGGAAACAGGGGTAAAAGATTTTCTGCTCGTTCAATAATGATGCAAAAAGGACAAAAAGAAGAAAATATTATTGAAGAAAATTTAAAAAAGAAGTGGAGAAAAGATATTGTTTCGTTTAGTCCTGTGATTAAAATATTTGGTGATAAAAATATTGCAGGGCATACCGCTCCTTTTCCTGAGGATATTCCGGAAATGGCTATTAAATTTTACTCATATAAAGGAGATACAATTTTAGACCCTTTTGCAGGGAGTTTTACAACTTCATTGGTCGCCATGAAAAACGGGAGACATAGCATAGGAATAGAAGTAATGCCAGAATATGTTAAAATTGGAGAGAAAAGATTAAGGAATTACACAAAACAGACAAGATTAGATAACAATGAGAAACATGATATTATTTTGTTAGATAAAAAAAATTTGGACAGGATAAAAATTCAAAAATCTAAAGTATTTGATAAAGAAAACTATATTAGAACAAAACAAAAGCGAGGTGTTACTCCAATAAATCAAACCGATTTGCAAAACCTTTCCATTTCCCAAAGTCTTTAGAACTAAAATGCTGTCTGTCCTGGTCTTTTAGGAATGAAATGCCTTTCATTGAACCACCCATAGTCTTAACAAAATCATTAACGGACATAATCAAAAAATGCGGTTTATCGAGGTCGTCTATTAAACACCAGATGAAATAATGGTGTTCACAAGAAATTATATCTCTCGGTTTGTGGTCTATTGCGAAAGTGTTTTTTGATTTTTCATTTTTATATTCTATTCTTGATGATTTAACTTGTATTGTTCTGAATTTTGTCTTGTATTCTTTAGAGCCGCAAGAACAAACGAAATTAACTAATTTTACTTCTCCATGACATTTATCGCAAGTTGGAATATTAATGAAATTTTCAGAACCAGAGTTGTTGCATTTTTTACATTTGATTACATTGCCTTTATATTTCGTTTTACACTTATTGCAAATCTTGATAGGAATTATATTGCTTTTTTGTGTTTTAGAAAAATCCTTATGACAATTACTACAAACTAAAGAAGGTGTTATTGCCCAATTTTTGCCGCATTTGGCGCACGCATATTTATGGGCGATAATGTCAATATACTCATCATACATCGGACTATAAACATTCCAGCCGTGTTTAGAAAGTTCAAAGGAAACCAAAAACTCGCCGTATCTTGAAAAGTGCTTAACATTTAAATCTCCCGTCTTCTTATATTGTTCTTCAGAATCATTCTCGCTATCTTCGTTCCGTTCAAATTCTGCCTTTTTCTTCATATCTAATTCATAAAAAACACATATAAAAATCTATCCAAATTTCCAATATTAATTTCCTTTCAAATTTTTCACAGGCATACCTTTTTAAATAAAAAATCATTTGTTAAAAAAGCGAATTTAAAATTCGTGTAAAAAGGAGATGGTGTTTATGTAGGTACGATGAAGAAGGGCATACATATTATTTCAAATTTTTTTGGTTGCAGGAACGGAGAATTGCTTGTCAATGAAAAAAAATTAAAAAAGTTTCTCACTAATTCTGTCAGGAAAAACAAACTCACAATATTAAAGGAATATTTTCATAAATTCGGCAAGGACGACGGAATTACAGGGTATCTTCTCCTTGCGGAATCCCATGTTTCAATTCATACTTGGCCAGAAAGGGACAATTATCTTTCATTCGACATATTTGTTTGCAATTTGAACAAGGACAACACAAAAAATGCAAAAAAAATCTATAAAGAAGTCATTAAGGCATTCAAGCCGAGAAAAAAAGAGCAAAAAATCCTTGAAAGGGATTGATAATTTTATAAAGAAGTTTCCCTTTAATGCAAAATGGGAATGATTCGCGGGATTTTGATTTGGATTTTGTCTGTATTGCTTCTGATTTCGCTGACTTTCGGAAACCTTGCTTTGACTTTGTCGTTGTCGATAGGACAGGAAAATTTCAGGGAAGATTTGATAAAAAATATAGCATCTGTGATTTCAGAAGAAACAGGCAACGATGAGCAGCTTAATATTAGTTTGCAAAATGCAGACGAGTATTGTGAAAACAAAAACAATACTGAATTTACCTTGGAATCCGAAGGAACAGAAATAAGAATTCCATGCGAGAAAATCTCCGAAGGCTCCGACGCCGTGATTGAAGAAAGCGTCAATGATATGGTTTTTGAACAGGAATCAAATGAAAATGTCGAGTGCGACAATGCAATAAACTGTTTTGCGAAATACAAGAATCTTTTGTTCTCGGAAGAAGCAAGAAATTACTGGAACAAGATGTTTTATTTTTCCCTGTTTGCTTCATTGATTCTTGTCGGAATAATGTTTTTTATTGTCGAGGAAAAATTGTCCCTGCCGATTTCCCTGGGAATTTTAGTTTTGATTTCCTCTGTTCCGTTTTTCGTGATTAATTTCATTCTTCCGGCTTTTAGGATTTCATTTTTGAAGCCTGTTTCAATCTTGTTCTCGCAGTCTTATTTTGTATTTCTTCTGATGCTGAGCGTTGGAATTGCTTTGTTGATTTTGGGATTCGGAATAAAATTCTTCAAATTGGGATACAAGATTTCGGAAATGTTTTCCAAAAAATCTGACAAGAAATCGAACAAGAAAGGGGAAATGAATAATTAATCACCAATGATTTTTTCCTGTTCTCAAAAATTTTTTCGCTGCGTGGTAAAAATCAGAAGAACTATAACTATTTGGATGATTATTTCCATTATTTATAGTCAAGCCTTGAAAACAATATCCAAAGAAACTCAATAAAAACAAACCCGCACTTCCAGAACCCAAAATCTCTGGCACTGCTTCAATTTCAGGAGCAAAGGTTTTAACAACCAAAGTCCCCGCCAAACCGGCTGCAGAAATCAACATTCCTGCAAGAGTGCCATATTCAGCATAATATCCTCGCCAATGTTCTCTCATGCTTTCCTCGGCTTCTTCTTTATTAGAATATCTGTTAGTAATACACCAACTTAAATTTTCTTCGGACATAAAAAATAAGTTGTAGAAATTGTTTATAAGTTTTATTGTATTTAGAATCATTCAAAACCTTTCTTCCTTCTTCATTCTTCTCACGAAATCATTTATGAACTTGCTTGCATCGCCCTTGAATCTCGGTTCTTTCAAGGTGTAAACATCAATCCCGCTTCTTGTCAGTTTCTCGACGCTCATGTCTTTCAAAATCCTGTTCTTTATGTCCTCCGCAAGCAAGACTTCTGAATTTGCAAGCGATGCAATTTTTTTCAGGACGTTCAAAATGTTTCCAAAGCTCATGAATTTCAAAAGGCTTCCTTCTTTTTTCAAAACCATGTCTCCGTAACTTAACGAAATGCCGAAATCTATTTTTTGCTTTGCAATCTTGTTGTATCTTTCAAGAATTTCCCTGAATTTTTGCGCTATCGCTATCGCATTCTTTTCATTCTGATAAGTTTTAGTCATGACGGGAGCAAGGATGAAAAGTATGCTGCTTAATGTATTTTCAGAGAGGTAAACAATCGCCTTGTTCCCCTCGGCAAAATTGATTATTTCCTGCAGCACTTGTTCGGCGGCGGGGAAATTTGTGACGTCTCCGGGATTTTTTATTCTCAGCATCACAAGGCTCGTGCCCTGTTTTTCTCCTTTCAGAGACAATGAAATTTCCGCCTTGTTCTTTGATTTCAAGGTTATTCCTCTTTTTCTCAGGAAAGGAAGTTCATTTTCAACGTTGATTGGATTTGCAATATTGTCTTTTCTCGGCGAAGTCATGTATCCTATGAAGCTTCCCTTGTATCCTTTTCTCAAAATCATTGCAAACACAAAACCAAGGACAAGAATGACAAAAATCCATGCCAGAGGGTATCGGGTCAATGCCAAAACGGCCGAGGCTTCTCTGACGCCGATTGCCTTTCCGGTAAGGAAGGAAGTCTCGGAAATTTTTGTTTCGCCGTCGTGGATGACTTCTATGTAATACTCTCCGTCCGGTGCATTTAGGGTGTATCTCCTTGTTTCATCAATTTTAAGCAAAACTTTCAATTCAACTGTTTCATGCCCGATTTTAACAAGAAGCGAATTGTTGTAAGGCACGTTTCCCTTGTTCGTGATTATAAGCGTGTTGTTGATTATGTTTATTTCCGCGATTTCTTTTTGCTTTATTTCAAATTTCAATTCGCTTGTAATCGCTTCCGAAATTGCAACAGCCGTCCATGTTCCCGGTTTTTCATTGTACACGACGGGAAATTCCCACAATTCATCCGTCGGCTTTTCCGTTTGCGCCCTTAATTCATTGTAAGTGTCTTTCAAGGAAATGATTGCGCTTGAACTTACTTTCTTCCCTGTTTGGTCGCGAAGAATTGCCCTCACATTTATTGAAGTTCCGGGCTCGACTTCATTTTCATCAAACAGGATTTCAAGGCTTGTCGGAACCTGGTTTATTCTAATGTCCGCGTCAAGATTGCCGAAATTCGTCAAAGCCCCTGAAAAATCTTTTTCATATGCGCTTAATTTCAAAAGGTATTTCCCCGCTTTTGTTTCCTTTGGAAGAATGAAATTGAACGAGAAAAATCCGTTGTTGACTGTGTTTGAGTATGTCATGTTCTGGCTCGCGTTTTCTGGAAGGAAAATCATGTCTATGAATCCGTTGGCTTGAATTCCGTTTTCCCTCGTCGCCTTTCCTTCGATGATTATATTTTCCTGCGGATTGAAATCCGTTTTGTTTGTCAGCAGTTCAATATTTATTTTGTCGGAAACCTTGAATTCATTCGTAAGGACGGAATCCGAGGCAAAATAAGCTCTTACGATGCAAAACACAGACGCGTTTCCGATGATTTGCCTGTCCAAAATGACGACGGCGTCAATGTTTTTTTCCTCTCCCGCATTGAGAAAAAGCCCGTTCTTGTAGAAATTTCCCGAGATTCCGTTGCAAATTAAATCGGTGTTGAACGTTCCGGCGATCTGCGTGTTTGATTTCACAATCATGGGAATTTGTATTGCATCTCCGTAATTGTAAATCGCGTTCGGCTGCTGCGTGACTATTATTTCCGCGGACAGAAAAGGCGCCAACAGAAGAAAAAACAGCGCAAAAATCAATTTGTTTTTCATTCTCTTTTTAATAAACCCTCATCATATATTGACATCAGTTATTTATAAAGATTATTCTGTTAAAACCATTGCAAAAACAAACGATTCAAAAATGGATGGAAGGCAAAAATCTGCTCAAGTCGTCCCTGACGGGAAAAAAACCGTACATTACAGAATCCTCTCTTTCCAAAGAAGGCTCTGCCCACTCGCATGTTTCCCTGTATAATCTAATCTTGCATTTTGGGATTTCGTTTTCGTTTGCCAATTCAACAGGGGAATTTAATCTCAATTCCAAGAGTTCATACACTTCACAATCATCTCCTTCATCCAAATCAACAAAACCGGTTTCTAAGGAAATGCGCCCGATTTTTATTTCAGAATCATAGTTAAAAATTCCATTCATACCCCTTCCGTCTCCTCTTTGAGTTAAAGGATATATACCTCCCATTTCAATTTTCCTGCCTCTTAATCTGTAAAGCAAAGAATTTCTTTTTATTTCTCTGGGCTTGTATTCTCCCAATTCAATAACATCTTCTTTATTTCTTAAAGACAAATTTAAATTCTCAATCAAACCTTCCAAATTAAAAAGTTGCAATCTTGGTTCTTGTTTTGGTATTGATTCTTGCATTGAAAATTCCAACAATTGTCCTTTAATAATCTTTCTGCTCTTTCTTCTGTAAACTTTAAAAATATCTTTCCCCTTGTTTCCTTGATGAAAAAAGAGTCTCGAGAACATGATGAATTCAGTGTTACTCCGTGGGAAGTCAGAGGAAATATTGATTATGAAAAATTGATCAAGAAGTTCGGGGTTGAGAAACTTAATGATAAAATTCTTGCAAGAATAAAAAAACACGCCGGAGAACTGCATCCAATGCTGAGGCGCGGTGTTTTTTTTGCGCACAGGGACATGAATTGGCTGCTTGATGAATATGAAAAGGGCAATAGGTTTTTTCTCTATACCGGAAGAAGCCCCTCGGGCCCGATTCACATAGGGCATCTGATGCCGTGGATTTTTACAAAATGGCTGCAGGACAAATTCAATGTTGAACTGTGGTTCCAATTTCCCGACGAGGAAAAGTTTCTTTTCAAAAAAAACTTGGGTTTTGATGAAGTGCAAAAATGGACGCATGAAAACATGCTTGACGTGGCTGCATTGGGATTTAACCCGAAGAAAACGCATTTTCTTGTCAATACAAAAAATGCAAACCTGCTTTATCCCGAAGCCGTGAAAATCGCGAAAAAAATTTCGTTTTCAACGGTCAAGGCCGCATTCGGTTTCACCAACGATTTAAATATCGGGGCGATTTTTTACACGAGCATGCAGGCGGCTCCTGTAATTCTTCCGAGTGTTTTGAAAAAAAAGAAAATCCCCTGCCTTATTCCTCTGGCAATAGACCAGGATCCTCATTTTCGCGTTGCAAGGGATGTTTATCCAAAACTCGGCTTTCCAAAACCGGCGATTATCCACAGCATTTTTTTGCCTCCGCTTCAAGGCACGCAGGGAAAAATGAGCTCTTCTGAAAAAAGCAGTGCAATTTTCACCACGGATTCTCCAAAGGAAGTAGAAACAAAAATCAAGAAATACGCTTTCTCAGGAGGAAAAGACACTTTGGAAGAGCACAGAAAGCACGGGGGAAATCCGGATAAAGATGTTTCATATCAATACTTGAAATTTTTCTTCGAGCCCGACGACAAAAAGTTGCAAAAAATCCACGATGATTACAAATCAGGCAGGCTTTTGACAAGCGAATTAAAACAAATTCTGATTGAAAAAATCAATAAATTTCTGAAGGAACATCAAAAGAAAAGAAAACTTGCGGAGAAAAGTGTGGGGAAGTTTTTGGTGAAGTTAAATGGATTTAAAAAATAAAAAATCTATCCCTTGTGAAAGAACAGAAAAACCATTAACCAAAGAAAAATCCAGAAAACTTTTAAAAGAAATCAATAACTGGAAAATTGTTAATAATAAAATGATAGAAAAAGATTTCTCATTTAGGGATTTTAAAGAAGCCGTTAAATTTACAAATAAAGTTGCAGAAATTGCGGAATCAGAAGGACATCATCCAAACATTTATATTTATGATTATAGAAAAGTAAAAATTTCCCTTTTAACTCATGCTATTGAAGGATTGTCTGAAAATGATTTTATTCTTGCAGCGAAGATTGATGAGGTTTTTGATTAAATAGTTCATCTTATTATAGTAATTAATAAAGTATTTAAGTAGAGGATTATACAATTTTCTATAAAAGAGAAAATGACAAACGGCACACAAACCAGTTCTTTTGGGACATCAGGAAGATTGAATCATGATTCTTCTAAATTTTATAACTCCAAGATGTACAAAGAAATTAATTTAAACGGAGATAAAACATTTGAAAAAGAAAATTTTATCCCACAAAAATATGTCAATAAAATATTTTGTTCATCTAGCGAAAAGATGAAAGAATTACCGGACAAATCAGTTCATTTGATGATTACTTCCCCACCATATAATGTAGGCAAAGATTACGATGAAGATTTAAGTTTAAAGGAATATCTTAATCTTTTAAGAGATGTTTTTAAAGAAACAAAAAGAGTTTTGGTAACTGGCGGAAGAGTTTGCATTAATGTGGCCAATCTCGGAAGAAAACCTTACATACCATTGCATTCGCATATAATCCAAATTATGTCTGAGTTGGGTTTTTTAATGAGGGGGGAAATAATTTGGAATAAGTCTTCAAGCGCGGGAAGTTCAACGGCATGGGGAAGTTGGAAGAGCGCTAAAAATCCAACACTAAGAGATGTTCATGAATATATTTTGATTTTTTCAAAAGATAATTATTCAAGAGATAACACAAAAAAGAAGGATAGTATTTCTAAAGAAGAGTTTATGGAGTTTACTAAAAGTATTTGGACATTTCCTGCAACTTCTGCGAGAAAAATAGGACATCCTGCACCTTTTCCTGAAGAACTGCCAAATAGATTAATACAATTATATTCTTTTGAAGGGGATGTAATTCTAGACCCATTCATGGGAAGCGGACAAACGGCGATTGCATCATTAAAATCCAACAGAAATTTTGTTGGGTACGAAATTGACAAGAAGTATTGTGAATTGGCTGAAAAAAGAATACAGGATTTAATTAGCCAAAAAAATTAAACTATTCTTTCCAATATTCAACCCACCTCTTATAAACATCATATTTTAAATCGCCCCTATCCCATTTTATTTTTATCTTTAAAGTTTTAGAATTTTCTATCATTAAGTTAATAGCTTCTTTGCTAAATTCCACGCCGCGGGGATTTGTTCCTTCTTTTGGCAATTTAAGATATTCATTCTTTCCGAGTTTTCTAAAAACTTCTTCCTGAACAGAAATAGGAATCCAAAAGAAACTGTCTTTTTCCAAACTCCACCAAATTTGAACAAGAATTATATCACATCGTGGTTTGTAACTTTCAATAAATTTTTTGGAACTTTGCGCATCAACTGTCCATACTGCTTTTACTCCGCCGTCTTTAGTTATTGTTTTAATTGAAACATTTTTCTCTCCGACAACAATATCTGTTTCTGGTTCAGTTATCGGAATCTCAGTATCAACGTTCTCTTCACCAAATTTATAGATTAGCAAAGCACTGACAATTTTTTCTCTAACAGAACCGACTTCCATTCCGATTTTTCCAGCTCTTGAAGTTTCAATTTCAGCGATTCTAAATAATCTTGGCAATTTTTCTTTAATTTTAGAAATTATTTCTTTATCATTAAAAAGCTCCTTTAAATCAATATTCTTCTTCATTAAAATTTTAAGATAAATATACTTTTAATTCTTTCCCATCAATTTTATAAATACCTTTCGCTTTTTCTCGCTATGAAACAATCCTCAAAAAAAAAGGAAGAAAAAATCTCAGATTCTGAAATCAAGCAACTTAAGGACAAACTCACGAAAGTGAAAATGTCCGCTCCCCGAGGAAAAAACGGATTGAAAAGCAATGTCGAACTCGGAAGGGATTTGGATTTGTACATTGTTTCTGAAGTTGTCGGCTCCGGACTTCCTTTATTGACAGAAAGGGGAACAACAATAAAAAGAGAAATTGAAAGATTCATTGTCGACGAGGAAATCAAACGCGGTTACTCGCATGTTTCAACCCCGTTCATGGCGAAAAGCGATTTGTACAAAATCTCAGGACATTGGCAGCATTACAGAGATGGAATGTTTGTCATAGACGAGGGAAAAGAGAAATTCGCACTGCGTCCGATGACATGCCCGTTTCACTTTGTTCTTTACAAGAGCAAGCCGAGAAGCTACAAGGAGCTCCCGATAAGATATGCGGAAATTTCAACCCTGTTCAGAAATGAGAAATCCGGCGAACTTCGCGGATTGACAAGAGTAAGGCAAATGACTCTCGCAGACGCGCATATAATCTGCATGCCGAAACAAATTGAAGAAGAATTTGCAAAAGTTCTTGAATTGATTAAATTCGCAGCTGAAAAACTCGGCATCAATGATATATACTACAGATTTTCCAAATGGGATTCAAAAGACAAAAGGGGAAAATATGTTGACAATCCGAAAGCCTGGATTGCAACCCAAAAAATGATGAAAAAAATTCTTGACAAGTTGAAATTAAAATACACGGAAGCCGAGAACGAGGCTGCTTATTACGGGCCGAAATTGGACATACAATACAAAGATGTTTACGGAAAGGAAGACACGTTGTTCACAATTCAAATAGACTTTGCGCTTCCGGAGAAATTTGATTTGTCTTACATGGATGAACGCGGAAAAAAACAGCAAGCAATGGTTATACATCGCTCATCAACAGGCACGACAGAAAGGGTGATTGCGCACATTCTTGAACTAACACAGGGAAATTTGAAAACATGGCTCTCCCCGATTCAGGTTCGCATTCTAAGTTTCACAGACAGAAATATTCCTTATGCAAAAAAAGTAATAAAGCAAATTGGGGAAGCAATTCCAAATGCAAGAATCGACGCAGACTTTCGCAATACTCCCGTACAAGGAAAAGTGAAAGATGCAGAAATGATAAAAATTCCTTATATCGTGGTTTTGGGTGATAGGGAAGAAAAGGAAAAAAGTTTGGCTGTAAGAATCAGGGAAAACAAAAAAATCGAGAATTTCACAGTTGACGAATTCTGCATAAGATTGAAAAAGGAAATCGGAGAGAGGAAATGATGAGATTAGTTACAAAAAGACTTGTTCTCAGAGAAGTTTCAATGAAAGATGCAAAAGATATCGCTGAAAAAAAGACTTGTTCTCAGAGAAGTTTCAATGAAAGATGCAAAAGATATCGCTGAAAATGCCAATGATAAAGAAATAGGAAATTTTACAACGGTTCCTTATCCTTATTCAATTAAAAATGCAGGAGAATTTATTAAAAAAAAGATATTGGATAAAAAGAAAAAACCAAGGGAGACTTATGCTTTTGGGATAACAATAAAAGACAAAAATAAGATTATTGGGGTAATTGGTTTAGCCAATATTGATAAAAATAATAAAAAAGCGGAAATAGGATATTGGATTGGAAAGAAATATAGAAAACAAGGTATTGTTTCAGAAGCAGAAAAAACAGTTTTAGATTTTGGTTTTAACAAATTAAAATTAAACAAGATTTTTGGAAAAGCAATGCCAGAGAATATGGGTTCAAATAAATTATTTAAAAAATTTAAGTTTAGGAAAGTTGGATTATTAAAAGAAGATTTTATCAAAAATGGAAAAAAGAAAGATGGTTATTTATGGGAATTATTAAAATCGGGTTACAAAAGATGAACCTCCAATTTTATCTTGAAATTCAGAAATATTTATAAATGAATCATATTTCTTATAATCATATATCCCCCAGAATTGCTTCGGCAACTCTGGGTTAATTTTATTAATAATTGTTTTCGTTGTTTATTGATGAATAATAAAGAAAAACTCATGGTTTTTATTGATGGAAGCAATTTGTACCATATCTTAAAAGAAATGTACGGACAATCGAAAACATTGATAAATTTTAATTTTGAGAAATTTATTGAATTAATTGCTGATAAAGGAAAGAATATTAGAACATATTATTATACGGCGCCTTTAGACAGAAAGAAAGATGAAAAAACCTATTCAAAACAGCAAAAATTCTTCCAAAAAATAAAGAATATCCAGAATTTCAAGCTGGTTTTATGCAGAATGCAAAAAGAAACAATCGGCGGGAAAACCATTTATGTGGTCAAAGAAGATGACATTCATCTGGCTGTTGATTTGGTAAAATTGGCATATAACGATGGCTATGATACTGCAATTCTTGTATCAAGTGATGGGGATTTTGTGCCTGCAATAAAAGCGGTGCAGGAAAAAGGCAAAAAAGTGAGAAACATAGGTTTTAAAAATAAGTTCTCGTGGCATTTAAGACAAGAATGCGATTCTTTTAGACAATTAAATAAAGAAGATTTGGACAAATGCTTCAATTAAAATGAACCTCCAATTTTATCTTGAAAAACTCCGAAACCACGAGGATTTCAAGAAATTCAAAAAGGAAAATCCGAAGGCATATTTGTGCTCTGTATTTATTTCAATAGACAAGGAAAAAAATCAAAACGAGGTGCACTTTGATTTTTTTCTTCCCGAAACAAAAGGAATAACAAGTTTCCAGATGAACGAGGAAATAAGAAAAATTCCGTTGGAAAAATACGATGACAAAACTCCGGAAGAACTCTCTGACATTAAAATGGATTTCAATGAAATTGAAACTTTGATTTCTGAAAAAATGGAAAGGGAAAGCATAAAAAACAAAATCCAGAAAATAATTCTTTCTCTTCAAAAAGCCAATGGAAGGGAATTTCTTGCCGGAACTGTTTTCATATCAATGCTCGGATTGATAAAAATCAACATTGAAATTTCGGAAATGAAAATTCTGGATTTTGAAAAAAAGTCGTTGCTTGACATAATAAATGTGATGAAAAAGAAATGATAAATGAAATCAGATTGAGAATCGCGGAATTTCTCGGAACAAAGTTGATTGATACAAATTATCTTTTCATTGATTACTGGACATTTCTTCATTTTGCAGCGGGATTTTTCGGAATTTTTCTCATGTACTCTTTTTTCAAAAAAACAAAAACTTCTGAAAAATTCATCATTCTGTTTTTGATATTGTTCTTTTGGGAAATTTTTGAAATTTTCTCGCCTTTGATAAAAGAAGAAAAAACATTGGACATAATTTATGATTTGATTATCGGAATGATTGGCGGATATTCTTTCTATTATTTGAAACAAAGAAAGTAATTTAAAACACTTTTCATTTGTTCAGCAATGAAAAAGAGGCTGGAAAGAGACAGGAAAAAATTCAACGAAACTTTGAATTATCTTAAAACAAAAGAGAGGATTTTATTTCTCACGACGTCAAACCGCTGGATTGGACAACATGAAATCCCTAAGAGCACGCAGCTGGCATTTTTGATGAAAAAAAAGCTTGGCAAAAAAGTCAGAATGATAAATGTTCCCGGGCTGAAAATTTACATGTGCGAGGGAAATGTTTCAATTGCAACTGGAAACAATTGCGGTGTTGCAAAGGCGTTGTTAAAAAACAAATTCAAGAACCCATCGGGATTCCACAAATGCTGGGCAAGCATAAACAACAAGGACGATGAACTCTGGAGAATATCAAAAGAACTTTTCAAATCGGATTGCATTGTTTTCTTCGGAAGCGTTCGCTGGGGGCAGGCGAACGCGGTTTATCAAAGGCTTATTGAAAGATTAACGTGGATTGAAAATCATCGTTCAACTTTAGGGGAAGGAAATCTTGTCGGAAACATCGACGCCGGAATAATTCTAGTCGGACAAAATTGGAATGGAAGAGACGTTATAAGAATACAAAAAGGCGTCTTTGAATCTTTCGGATTCAAAGTCATTGAAAAATTGTGCTGGAACTGGCAATATACAAAAAACATTTATGACGAAAGAGACGAATCTTACATAAAAGGCGTGAAAACTTTCAGGAAAACTTTCATTGAGAGATGAATTAAATTTTAAGCGGCAGACAAAGATTCCTCTAACTTTCCAATTCTAACTTTAACTCCTTTAATCCTCCCGGTTTTTTTATATTCCGCCCGCGGTCTCTTTTTGCCGTATAATTCTATTGTCATAATTCTTCTTGCTGCAAAACCTTCCTCTCTTAAATTTTCAAGACACTCATGCATTTTATTAACACTGACATACCATGTTTGAAAATTAAATAAATAATTCAGTTTGCCCCTCCACCTTAATTTCCCCAATCCAAGACTATCCACTAATTTAACATAAATGTCCGCCCCGCTTTGCCACTCTGTTGTAAGAGACTCATAAACAGTTTCCTCGTCTATTTTCACCATCACAAAAACAAAAAACAATGATTTAAAAATTTTTCCAGTATAATTAATAATATTAATAACACCCCCAGAACAATAATTCTTAAATATGCTATTAATTCAAAAAATGAATGAATCTTGGAAAAATTGCCTTTTATGGTTCTCTCTTGGTTCTGCCGTTTGTTTCTCCAAAAATAATAGAAGCAGAAAATCTACCTGAATGTAAATGGGATTTGAGTGTTCAAATTGATAAAGATGGAAAATTTAATAAGGATATAACTGAAAAAATTCCCTGCAGCGTCGATAAAAATTATAGAAATTGGCAAATGAAAAAAATACTTATGACACATGACACACCAACACCAATATTAAGAATAGATTACAAGTCTGAAAACGGCACAACTTATTTTGAATTTTGGAGCATTGAAGGAAAGTTAATGGGTCTCATAGCAGATGGGATTTATCATTTTGATGGGGAAAATTTAGTCGGTTCTGGATATAAATATTAAAATAATAATTCACTCTCCTTCAAACCTCACGATAGAAAAAACATTGTATTTTCCGAGTTTTTTTCTTCCGTTCAAATCGGGCAACTCGATTATGAAGCCGCATTCAACAATTTCTCCCCCGAGTTTTTCAATCAACTGGCATGAGGCGGAAGCCGTGCCACCTGTTGCAATCAAGTCGTCTATAAGCAAAACTTTTTGTCCTTTTTTAATCGAATCCTTGTGAATTTCTATCGTGTCCGCGCCGTATTCAAGAAGATATTCCTGCGATTCTTTTTCATGCGGCAACTTCCCTTTTTTTCTGATTGGAACAAAGCCCGCATTCAATTTCTCCGCGACTATTCCGGCGATGATGAATCCTCGGGATTCAACTCCCGCGACAATGTCGATTTTCCTGTCCTTGTATCTATTGTGAAAAATTTCCGCAATCTTTTTCATTCCTTCACTGTCTTTGAACAAAGTCGTTATGTCCCGAAACATCACTCCTTGCTTTGGAAAATTCGGAATTGTTCTTATTTTGCCTTTTATTATTTCAGCGTCCCTTCTCGCGATTTCATTCTCTGAAATTTTCCATATTGTTTTCAGCAAAACCCTCTTGACGTTCTCGGAGTTTTTGTTCATGATTCTCTCGATTTGCTCCCATGTGACTGGAATCTCTGTTCTTTTCCAGCAATCATAATCTGTTGACATTGCAATGACTGCGTAATCAATTCCCATTTCCTTCGCGAGAATCGCCTCGGGAGTTGTTGACATGTTTACCACATGTGCGAATTCACGGAACATGAAACTCTCTGCTCGCGTGGAAAATCTTGGACCTTCTATCGTGATTATTGTTCCGAGTTTGTGATGCCTCAATTTCAATTCCCCGCAAGAATCAATTATATGCTGCCTTAAATATTCCGAAAACGGTTCCGCCAAACTCGCATGCTTGATTCCGTTTTTGAAATCCTCGAAGAAAGTGGTTTTTCTGTTTTTTGTGAAATCTATGAACTGGTTTGCAACGACAAAATCTCCGGGCATTATATTTTCCCTTAAACTCCCCACGGCTGTTGTTGCCAAAATAAACCGGCAGCCAAGTTTGAACAAAGCGTAAATGTTCGCGCGATTGTTTACATTCGTCGGCGTGATTTCATGATTCAGTCCGTGCCGGGAAACGATGTAAACTTCGGAGTTGTAAATCATTCCCCTTTTTATTTTGCCGCTCGGCTTTCCGTAAGGAGTTTCAACTTCAATTTCCTCTAAATTTTCAAGCACATCGCCTTTTTCCAAACCAGAGCCTCCGATAATCCCTATTTTCACAGGCATGATTCAAATAATCAAAAATAATTTAAAAGGATTAGTGTGTTGGGGGATATAATGCAAAAGAAAATTGGATTGTGGAGAATACATAATTTTAAAAAAAGATTTTAATAAGAGAATTTATGAAAAGTATAGATTGGGATTTTAACAACGTTCTCATCAACGAATTCCTTTCAGGATTTTGTGGATATGAATCCATAGACGAGTTAGCTAGAGGAAATTATATTAATGGGGCTTTGTGGGCATTTGGAAGTTTCGCAACAACAACATTTGCTTATGCCCTCGCGGAAAGTACTTCTAGAAGTGAAATTAGTGAACAATAATTTTATTTAATCACACACAAACCAACCTTAAATCAAATCCACGAAAATTTTTATTAGAAATCTTTTATCAATTCAAAACAATCGGTTCAACTTCCTGTGTTTCAACAACCTCTCCTGTTATGAGAGTTTCATTTTCTTCCTCGTCTTCATCCTCGGTTTCGTTCTCATCTTCGTCTTCTAATTCGTCTTCATTGTCTTCAATCTCTACCTCGACTTCAACGTCTTCAAATTCGTCTTCCAATTCATCGTCGTCGGCAACAACTTCTTCTGCAAGGGTTTCATTTCCTACAACCGCGTCTTCGTCGGGTAATTGCTCCGCGACAAGGAAAGCCCACCAAGGCCCGTTAATGGCAAGAATTTCTCCTGTTTCAGGGTCTACTTGTGTTTCAGCCCTCAAGGCTATTTTAAAAATCCCAAGGAATCTTCCTGGATGCTCAGAGTTAATCTTATAAACAACTCTCGGAATGTTCTTGTGCTTTACTTCCTCCAATGAAAAATTTGTTATGTTGTTTGCATTCAATCTTTCTTGCAACAAGGCCCTTAATCTTTCGGGCGTGACTCTTATTCTGTGCCTTATTCCTTCTGAATCCAGAATGGATAAATTTGATCCGTTGCCCTCGATTTTCAATTTTGTTTCAATCTCAACTTCCCCATTTTTTATTGTTATTTTTCTCTTGAATTTAATCTCGTTTCCTTCGGCGTCAATGAATCTTCCTTCAACTTCCCGAACGATTTTTCCGGTTTTTTCTCTTATTCTTTCTCTTATTTCATTCCTATCTTCATCATCAGAATCATCACTTCCAGAACCAGAATTAGGACCGCTTACAGAACCTGTAATGGAATTTCCCGAATTTCCCTTGCCTTTATTGTCTGCAAGAACCACAGGCATGATGGTATATCCAGATATAATAAAGCACAGGAATATCAACACCAAAACTTTTTGCATTTATTAACAATCGTTTTATCGTTTATAAATATTTCCGAAAGAAATTTTATTTTGCAGAAACGCCAGTTTCAATTTATAAATATTTTGTGGGATTAAATGGGTAATTTTAAATATCATTATTAATTTGAAATTCGAGGAGCCTATAGCTCAGCCTGGTTAGAGCACCGCTCTTATAGGAGCTCATTCGACGGCGGATGATTCTCTCTCGAGAACTCGAAGAGAGGCGGGGGTCCGAGGTTCAAATCCTCGTAGGCTCATTATCATAAAATTTAAGAAGTGAATGTCTATAAAAAATCATGACAGATTTAGTTGAGATTGTAAAAGATACTTTATTATTAATTAGTGTATTTTCAATATCTTTAGGATTTCTTGGAGTATCAATATATGCAAAAAGAAAATCTGACGACGAGCAAAGAAAAAGAGATTACTATGGCTTCAGCAGAGAAGAAGCTGAAAAAAATGGTGAAATATTCAGATATCCTGAAACAAAATGAATGAAACATTGGAAGCGATATTGCAATTGGAAACGGTAATAGGTTTTATTGCTACGGGATTTGCAATTGAATTTTACCGCCACTTCTCAAAAAATGACTCTAATGAATATGATGGGAAAAACTCACGCAAAGACATCAGATACAAAAATTAATTCCCCCTCGTCATCAAAGCCAAAGCCACGCAGGCAAAAAAAATCGTGATGTCCCTAAAAACAATGTACATCGCATTTAAATTGAACGCAATTATCCCAACCATGATGAATGCGCTTAGGATTGCGGCGTAAAAAATCTTGTGGTTTGAAAAAAGCCACAGTCCCAAAAAAATCTCGCCGACTGAAAAAAAATTCAGCATCAGATTTCCAGGGAGGAGAGTTCTTATGAACTCCGGAAAAAATCCAAACCATGCTTCCGGATTAAGAAAACTCGATGTTGCGGCGTAAAAAAATGCGAATGCAATCCCGAGCCTCAAAAAGAAAACAGGAAGTTTGTTCTTGTCCATTTTATTATCAATTCACGATTATTTTTCCCTTCATGTAAGGATGAGGCGCGCAATGATAATCATAAGTTCCTGCTTGCGTGAAAGTATGGGAATAGCTTTGGCTTTTTGAAAGATAATTTGAATTCAATTCGCTTCCGGAATCAGAAGTTATGGTATGCGACACAGAATCCATGTTCGTCCATATAACAGTGTCTCCGGAATTTATTGTCAATTCTTGATTCTGAAAAGAAAAACTTTTTATTTCAATGGCGTAAGTTTTCGGATTTGTTGTTTGTTCAGGAGTTTCTGCAATCATTTCACTTTCTCCGAAAACTTCTCCGGAATTTCCGGCGCTTATGCCGTCATCTAGGGAAACTATGTCGGAATTATTTGATTGTGAAAGATTGTAAAACAAAAAACCTCCGACAATTACAAGTAGTGCGACAATTATGACTGTTAATTTGTTCATTCATTAAATTGGAAAATCCTATTTAAAAAAGTTTGTGAAAATAATTAATCGACGCCCTGTCCGGGATTCGAACCCGGGTCGCCACCGTTCCCTATTGAGAAATAAAAATTTCTCAAATTTTGCCTGTCATTCAAGACAGAAGTTATCACCTCATCGATTAAACTTCGGCATTGAGAGGGTGGTATCCTTGGCCTCTAGACGAACAGGGCTTAACCTTATATCTATAAATTAATTTAAAAAGCTGTTGATGTTTATCTTGAAATGCATAAACTCCTCCGCCGAATGCTCACGGGATTTTTCTTTTTTCTCGGATTGCTCGCATTTTTCGTCTTCGCGAAAAATGCAGGGGACATAAACCAACTTGCTGTTTCGCTTTGGAGTTTGTTTTTATTTTCTGTTTCTTTTACAATCGTTCTCGTGCTGAATCATTGATTTAGTAATGTGCTCGCCTTCGGCTCGCGATATTTCTTTGGCTACGAAATAGACCCCGTCATATTTCTCCGCTAAAAAATTGCTAATGTACAAAAAATTTCATAAATTTTTTCAACTGATAAATTGCTTTAAAATAATCTTGGAAGATAACAGGAACGAGTGGAAAATCGTGCGGGACGCCGATTTGGAACGGCATCAATTAAAGCGAGCCGATGGCGAGCGTCATATTTCTCAATAATTATATAAACTTCCGAGAAGATTTCCTGTAATGGCTTTTACGAACAAAGAAAAGAATTTCCTGATTGCTTTTGTCGTGGTTTTGGTATTTGTTCTTTGGAGCATCTTGCTTTACAATTATCCTCCCACGGAAATCGTGGCTTTGATAGGGGTTGAAAACGGATATTTGCTGACTTTTTTATCCGCGCTTCTCGGAGGAACTTCTGTTCTTTTTCCATTTCCATATTATCTCGTTGTTTTTACCTTGGGCGCGGGAGGATTGAATCCTTTTTTGCTTGGAATCGCTTCAGGAATTGGATTGGTTTTGGGGGACTCGACAACATATTATCTTGGTTACAAGGGAAGAGAAATCATATCCGGCAGAATTGTTGGAATCTTCAATAAGATACATTCATGGGCTTCGCAAAAACCAAAATGGGTTATGCCGACTTTGCTGTTTTTCTACGGCGCCTTTTTCCCTGCTCCGAACGATGTCATCGTGATTCCATTGGGATTGGCAAGATATCCTTACATGAAAGTCGTGATTCCCTTGGTTTTGGGAAACATTGTCTTCAGCACAATAGTTGCATTTGCGGGAATTTACGGATGGGAATGGATTCTAAGTTTAACATGAACAAACAAAACACAGATTCGGAATTGATAGAGGGAATTGATTATTATGAAGAAAACGGAATGATTGTCTTCACGGAAAAATACCACAAAGACAGGGGATATTGCTGCGAGAGCAATTGCAGGCACTGTCCTTACGGATTCAAGGGGAAAACCTTCCAATCGGAAAAATTATAACTTGTTGTTTTCTAGTTATTTGATGAAAAAGAGCGTGATAATTTTGCTTGTTTTGATTTTCTCAGTTATTCCCTTGGTTTATGCTGAAGAAATAAAAGAAAAAAGTTTCTTCGAAAAAATAAAGGAATTTTTCGGCAATTTATTTTTGGAACGCGGTATAATTAAATCTTCTGACAAATATGAATATGAATTCTGTAACACAGAAGGTGTATGCAACATGATTGCCGTAACGGAAGTCATTCAGCCAAGTGCGCAAACCTCCAATATGTGCAATCCAGAGGGGTTGTGTGAAGACGTTCCTGTAAACAGGCTTCTGCTAAAAGAAGGAACAGACAAGAAACGATGCTCAAATGCCCCTTATCTTTCATCAGACTATGTTGACAACTGGTGGAATGCAAACGGCTTAATAGATGAATGCGAGATGCCTCCAACTTCGGACATGCAATTCGCATTCAAACAGCACAACCAGACAATATTAAGTCATACGGGCACATTACAAATCTCTTTAACGATATTGAATTATGAAAACAACTATCTTGCCCTTCAAATTCTGACTGCAGAAGACCATAACAATGACAATCTTCCCGACGAATGGACGCACTGCGGAAATGTTGACACAATAAAAGGCAAAACAATCAAAATAATACGTTGCACCGGCACAAAATTAAAGTTCGTCAAACTTGTCAATCCGGAGTGGAATCCTTCGAGTCTCTTTCTTGACAGAATAGAAGTTTTGAAAATTGAATAAATAATAATCTTTTTGATTATCTTATTATCCAAAAACATTTAAAAACCCGCTTCCTCTTTCTTTTCAGAAGTAGAAAAATATCTATCACATTTCACCATAGATATCATTATCACGTTCACTTTATTCGGGCTTATGCCTTTGAAAGACAGCGAAGCTGAAACAAGCAGATATTTTTCTATTTGAATTAAACATATAAAATAACAAAATGGCAAAAATAAGTCCTGTATCCATAAAATACATGATACATGCGATTTTTTCGGCAGAAGGAGCCTTGGAAAAACCAGACGTAATCGGAGCAATATTCGGGCAAACCGAAGGTTTGCTTGGCGCGGATTTGGAAATGCGCGAGCTTCAAAAAGAGGGAAAAATCGGCAGAATCGAGGTTGAACTGGAAAGAAAGGACAAGAAAACAACGGGAAAGATAAAAATTCCGACTGCCTTGGATCAAAGTGAAACAACTTTGATTGCAGCCGCCGTCGAGACGATTGAAAGAATCGGTCCCACTGATGCGCAGATAGAAATCGAAAGAATAGAAGACGTGAGAGGAAGCAAAAGGGATTACATAATTGAAAGAGCGAAAAAATTAATGCAGGAAATTCACGGTTCCACGGATTCCAGAGAAATTTCCAGGGAAATCAAGGAACATTCAAGGACATCTGACATTGCGGAATACGGAGATGAAAAACTTCCTTCCGGAGATTTATCTGGAAAGGAAATAATCGTCGTTGAAGGACGCGCCGATGTGATGAATCTTTTGAGGAACGGAATCAGAAACGTCATTGCAATGAACGGAACAAAGCTTCCGGATTCAATAAAGGCATTGAGCAGGGAAAAAGACATTACCTTGTTTGTCGACGGAGATCGAGGAGGAAAACTCATAGCCAGAAACGTTCTTGACAATGCAAAAATAAAGGATATAGCGATTGCCCCCGATGGAAAGGAAGTCGAGGAATTGATGGGAAAGGAAATCTGGATGGCTTTGAGGAAAAAAATCTCAAGCGACGAGTTTTTCAGGGGAAAGAGTTTTGACAGGTTTGAGAAAGGCGATGCTACACGCTCAGAGCCACGCATTGCCCCCGGAGAAACTGCAAGAGTTTCAACTTCAAATTCTTCAAAACTTTCTCCAGAAGAAACAAAAGAAGGATTGAGAAAGTTTTCCTCTGAAGTCAAAGATTCTGGAAAAGCATTGATTCTTGATTCTAATTTCAAGATGATTAAGGAAGTTTCCGCTCGCGCAGTGTCTTCGTCTTTGAAAAGGATTGAAGGAAATCCGATGGCGATTGTAATGGACGGCTCTGTAACCGGTTCGCTGATAGACGCTGCCGAGGAAATTGGAATTCAGGCAATAATGGCTTCAAATTTCAGCGCGACGAGCGAGAAGATTCAATTGCTGAGTTTGTGAAAATTATTTGATTTTTAAATTCTTTTTATTTTTATAATTTTAAATTAACCAAAGGATTAAGAGTGTGGTTATACCTATTGCAAAACCTAAAGCAATCTTATCTTCATATAACTTTTGAAGAAAATTTCTTGACATCCACCATTTTTTATACTCTTCTAAATTTTCTTTTTTGGCAAAATTTCTTTTCTGTATCCATAATCTAAATGGCTTAATGTGGAGTTCACAGACTGGAGTTTTTTTATCTAAGTAATCTATTATCCTATGATTTTCACAAACAACCCTTCCACAGTCAGGGCATAAACTTAGTTTTTTGTAATTATTTTCTTCACCACAAATCTTGCACTTTTTTAATTCATCTTCCAGATACATCCATTTCTCGCCTTTTATGTAGAATCTCTGAGAATAATCCATCTTCATTAAACTTATTTGACTTCTCCAATTGGGTATATAAACCGGTAAAACCTGTTTTATTGAGATATCTCTCTTTTTTGGTATACATGTTTTTTGATAACCCCTATTATTGTTTCCAGTGTAGTAAACGTCGTGGGTGTGTTCACTTATGATGTAATTAATCGCGTTATCTTCAATTTCATCTTCAGACAATTCAAATTGAATTTTTGTATTTTCATTTTTTATATTTTCTAAATCAATGTCTCCAGATAAAAAGAATTTGGCTAAATTTTCATAAAGAACTTTTCCAGTCACCCCCTCTACTCCCATTTCGCCTTTTTTGGAATATCTATCTATGCATCCTACAGAAGTATGAGTATTAAAATTTACATCATATTCTATGAAGATTACGGGATTTAGACTGAAGTTTATTTTTATTTTTGGAGAACATTCTTTACTCCAATATATCTTTGAAAATTCTTTCAATATAGTTTCTTTCACATTCTTCTCCGATAAATTTCTGAAAGATTTGTTTGTAATCACTTGTACCTTTCCATTTTCTATAATTACCTTTAATTCCTTACACAAATCCTTTAATTTTTTGCCGTCTATGAGTTCAATTTCTTGATGTATTTCTTTAACATATTCTAAGGCATCTTTAGAGAAACTTCCCGAAGTAACTATTATTCCTTTGACTTTATTCTTCTGTTCTTGTTTCTCCTCGTGACTCATTGCTCCTTGTAATTTTTGAATGACTGGACGACCGACAAGATTTTGATGTTTGCATTCAATAATTATTGCATCTCCTTTTTGATTTTCCATAATTATGTCTTTACCTAAATCCTTAGACTTCGGAGTTGCTCTTGATTGTTTGTAACCTCTCTTCTGCATTATCTTAGTTATAAGTTCCTGAAATTCGTACCCATCAAGTGAATCTAAATTTAGAGATTTATTTTTCATTTAATTTTCTAGTGAGACTTCTATAAAAACATTCTCCTCAAGTACTATTTTTGCTTGCTACAAAAATCTTTTTATTCATTGTTGTAATGGAATATTCATGCCCGTAAAAATATATGGAATCACAAAAGAAGAGCAGAAGATTATTGGGGAAAGTTTAAGTTAAATCCAAAAAATCAACTTCCAACGAAAAGTTTATAAGTGTTTTTTCCTATATTTTATCGGCTTCAAGGAGAGCCTTTAATCTGCTTGCAGAATCCTGCACTGTGTTCCCTGTCGTTGCTTCACAGCAACGCAGGCTTTATTTTAGATGGAAAGAGTGTCTGTGTTTATCGACGGAGCCAACTTTTATGGTGGTTTAAGAACAATTAATCCTAAATATACTGACAATAAATTTGATTTTAATAAGTATATCAAAAAGATTATTGGAAAAAATAGAAAATTAATCAAAGTGTATTACTATAATGCTTCTTTAAAACAACATATTAACCAAGCAATTTTTCAGAAACAGCAAGATATGTTTAATCGGTTAAAAAATAGATGGGGATTTGAGGTAATATTGTGTAAGAGACAAAAAAAAGATAATGATGATGGAACAATAAAACACGTCATCAAGGGAGACGATATTCATCTCGCCTTAGATATGTTGAAAGGGGCTTATGAAAATGATTATGATACTGCAATTCTTTTTAGCGGTGACGGAGATTTTGCTAAGTTAGCAGAATATGTTTCAAAAAAAGGCAAAAAAGTTGAAAATTATCACTTTGCGAATACTATTTCATTTGATTTATTGAAGGAATGCAAAAGCAATATTTGTATAGACAAAAAAACTGTCAATAAATATTTCTACAAAGGAACTTAATTCTTTCTAACCAACTGTTCCGTCATAAAATTTAAGCGTTTGGGATATTTTATAAACCCCACTCCCCGTTCCTCACACTAAGTACTCTTAAGTTAATACAAAAGTGTTGTCACCCAAAAGTTTATAAATATCTTTCTTTTGACAGGAAAAAGCAAAAACATAGTTTTTGCGACAAACAAAACAAAAATTAAAACAAAAATGGACATAAAAAAACTTTCAGTTTTTTTTGTTATGCTGGCGGGAATCTTGCTTTTTTCTGTCATGATAAGCGCTGCCGATTTCAGCAACGTTCTTCTTACAGTTGACAACATAGACGCCAATGACAATCCGGCTCTTGTTTCCGGAGAAACCGTAGCATTCAAGGTTTACTTTGATTCCAACATTGACACTGCTAATTTGAAAGTCAGAGTTGAAGTCGAGGGAGAAGAAGTCGACGTTGACGAAACAACTTCTGATTTCGAAGTTGAAGCTGGACACAGATATGCGAAAGTTCTCACAATGAGAATTCCTTTCGAATTGGAAGATCAGGTCAGCGATGATGCCGTCTTGAATCTTAAGATTTGGGGCGGAGATTCTGTCGCCTATACTGATTCCTTCGACGTGAGAGTTCAGAGGACTTCATACAACGTGGATTTTGCCTCAATAAGCACTCCTGAAACAGCCGAGGCTGGAAAACTATTTCCTGTAACAGTTGTCTTGAAGAACATCGGATACAACAATTTGGACGACGTTTACGTTACGGTAAGAATGCCTGAACTCGAAATTCAGAAATCAGCTTACTTTGGCGATTTGGTTGCCATTGAAAACGACGATGACGAAGACGTTGTCAGCGGAAGAATCTTCTTGGACATTCCCTACACCGCGAAGAACGGCGTTTACACACTTGAAGTTGCCGTTAAAAGCGACGATTTCAGCACAAACAAAGTCACGCAAGTTGTTCTTGAAAACGGATTCTCGAGCAACGTATTCGTTTCGGGAAACCAGATTATTTTGACAAACCCAACTGGAAAATTGCTCGTGTTGAAGCTTGTTCCAGAGGGAAATGTCAGATTGAGCGACGAGCTGGTTGTCATTCCTGCGGGTTCAAGCAGAACAGTTCTTGCAAGCGCCACAGGGGATTTCAAGGTTAACATCTTCTCGAAAGATGGATTGCTTTTGGATTCTGTCGTCGTTCCTGCAACATCTACTGGAACTGGAGGAAACGCGGTTGCCGTTCTTACGGTAATTTTGGCGATAATCTTCCTCGTGCTTCTTGTGGTATTGATAATACTTGTGACAAAGAAACCTGAAAAGAAAGAAGAATTCGGCGAAAGTTATTACTAAATTTATTTTTTATTTTTTATTATTTATCAGATACGCGTAAGATAATTAAAACAAAGATACGAAATTGAGATAAAATGACAAAAACAATATCTGATTTTGTTAATGGGCTAAGCCCAGATAAAGTGAGAAATTTAGCTACTGAGAGAATGGATTATTTAGCCAATGAAAGCGCGAAACAGATTATTATTATGATCTGGAATAGAGTTTTTTCAGGGAGAGAAGATATATCATCATATAAAGAAGATTATGCACGTTTAAAAGATGATTTACAAAATATGGGTTTATGGGCATCCGAATTTGACGTATATTATGAAGATGCAATTAATGGAAGATTGACTCAGGAAAAAAGAGAAGAATTAACACAATTAAAACCAATAAAAAAATATGAAAGCGAGGGTGTTTGACATTCACGGAAAAATGGCGGATGAAAAATCAGAATTGGAACTTCTTGGGAAAAGATTAGTTAAAGTTGTAAGAGAAAGTGCTTTAGATGGTTTGAATATACCCTTAAAACATTTTCCTAATTGTGGTTTTGATAAATTGCCTGAATATAAGATAGCTATGGATGTGATTGAGAAGTATGCTGAAGCAGTTGGAACTTTATACCATAAAAATCTTATGGAAGATTTGTAAAATGGCGAAAAAAAGACAGAGAACAAAAACAAAACGTTTGGAAAGGAAAAATGTAACAGTTTGTATTAATATCAATATCCCTTTTGAAAATATAAAAGGATTAGAAGCAGATTTAAGATTTCTTGCTGGACAAAAATTTGAATCTCTTGAGCATCCGGATGAATCGTCATGTCGTAGAATTATAGATGTTAGAGGTAATATTACCAATTCCAATTCTCGTTATAATCATCCAATAACATATTCCGTTTCAGATTATTTTTTTATACGTAATTTTCATGATGATCCTCTTGAAGAAACAAATCTTTTGAGAGGAACAAGAGGATATTCTTTCGGTTTAGATTATTCTAGAGTGGGTCCTCAAGAAAGACGAGTTAATTTGGGAACAAAAAAATATACCCAAGAACAATTAGCAACGATGAGAAAAAAGAAATAATTCATTTTTCCACAATAATCCTTATAAAAGAGGAATAATTAATTTCCTCGATAAAATGTATCCGCAATACGGCAATGTCGTAGTGATAAAAGGGACTGATTTTAAATCAAAGTTTTTGCTTGGTTTATTCACAGGGAGTTACCAGCATTGCGGCATTCTTACAAGCGAGAATGTTATGGATACTATGACAAGAAGAGGAAAGAGATCTATTAATTTAGTTCATGATTTGGAAGAGGAAGACTTTGGTGATTTTTTTATACTCGAGCATATAGGAATGACGCCTGAATTGAGAAGAAAAATAAGGGAATATAATGAGGGAATCAAGGCAGAATATGACACAGGAAATATACGCAGGCTTGCAAAAAGACACCTTCTGAGGAAGAAACCCGATGAAGAGAATATTTCAACAGAAGGGATGCTTATGTGCAGTTCATACACGGGAGAACTTTATTTGACGCCGGCAAATCTTCCCATATTTGATTATCATGTGCATCCCTCACAAATAGAGCCGCCGCACTTTCTTCAAAGCAGATATTTTAAAGTCGTGGGAAAAGGCGGAAGAAACAAACCTATTCAACCATTGCGCTAACAAAAGAAATAATACTAAATTAAATTTTTCCCAGAGCAATCACATTTGGAATCTTATAAAGTTTTGAGTCTGCCGTTATCAAGGAAGCATTATGGAGTTGGGCCATTGAAACATATAAGGCATCATAAACAGTTATATTATATTTAACAGAATTCTCTATTGTTTTAATTAATGTTTCCTTATCTATTTTTTCTATCTTTAAGCCAAGTTCAAATAATATTTTATTGGCTTTTATCAGAGCATCTTTTTTGGCCCTCTTATAACGCAAAGTATTCAAGACTTCCAAGAACATTAAATCAGGAACAATTAAAACTAAATCTTCTTTTGTTAACTCTGTTCTCAGTTCTCTTGCCTTATCTGAATTTTCTTCGTTAAGAAACCACTTAACTATTACCGAAGCGTCTATTACTTTCTCTTGCTTCTCCATTCTCTTATCAGCAAAGTGCTGTCTTTACCTCTGTCAAATACCCTTAATTTTCTAAGTTTGTCCATTTCTTCTATTGCCCTTTTCCTTCTCTCCAAAACAACTTTTTCTTTATTTTCTAGGTTTTCAATTATTGCTTTTCTTAAAACAGCACTCCAATTAACTTCTTCATGAACTCTCATTTTATCTCTAAGTTCTTTGTCTACTCTTAATGAAATTATTTTGTTGTCCATTGTAATACATGTAATACATTTATGTATTTAAATCTTTTGATAAATCATCTCTCAACCAGCGGCACAAAGATAAAGCCCGGAATTTTTTCTTTTAATTTCAATTTACCGTTTATTTTTTGGTAGGCAATCAAATCTTGTCCATATCTGTTTCCGAGAGGAGCAACAAGAATTCCTTTTTCTTTTAATTGGGAAATCAACGGCTTTGGAATTTCATCGTATGCCGCGGCGCTAATTATTATCCTATCAAATGGCGCATTTTCTTTTAACCCAAATCTTCCGTTTTTGTTGTAGACTTTGATATTTTTGTAATTTCTTAAATTTTCCTTGGATTTTTCCGCGAGTTCTTTTATTATTTCAATTCCGAAGACTTTTCCGTTTTTCCCGACGATGTTTGAAAGCAAAGCAAGAACATAACCGCAACCGCTTCCTATCTCAAGAATTTTTTGTCCTTTTTTTATATCCAATAAACTTAACATCATAGCAATTGTATACGGCTGCGAAATTGTCTGCCCCTTTCCAATTGGAAGAGGAATATCTTCATAAGCCCTGTCTTTTAATTCTTTGGGAATGAAATTCTCGCGCTTGATTTTTGAAAATGCTTTTAGGATTTCTTTTGAAAAACCTTTTTCCTTGAGGCTTTGGAGAAGAATTTGTTTGCCCATTAAAAAATCAAATCACTGAAATTTATAAATAGTGCGCATATTATTTTACTTCAAGGAGTATGGGCGCGTGGTCTGAGCCAAAAACATCTTTCAATATGGTGCTTTTTTTCAATTTCTTTTTTAATTTCCCGCTTACAACAAAGTAATCAACTCTCCAACCAATGTTTCTTTCTCTTGCACCATTTCTGTATGTCCACCAAGTGTAATTTCCTCCATTTTTGTTAAATTCCCTGAAAGTGTCCACAAAACCATTTTTAAGAAAAGAATCAAACCATTCCCTTTCTTCTTTTGTAAATCCTGCATTTTTTTCATTTTGTTTCGGATTTGCCAAATCAATTTCCGTGTGCGCGACATTAAAGTCAGACGCAATTACGACAGGCTTTGTTTTTTCAAGTTTCTTGCAAAATTCCAATACTGATTTGTTAAATTGGAGTTTGAAATTCAGCCTTTTTAATTCCCTTTGTGAATGGGGAAAATAAATGTTCAAAAGATAAAAATTCTTGAATTCCAAAGCCAAAACCCTTCCTTCTGAATCAAACAATTCATTTCCCATTCCATAAAAAACGTTAACGGGTTTTACTCTTGTGTAAATTGAAACCCCGCTATATCCTTTTTTCTTTGCGAAAGAATGAAATGCCTCGTATCCCAATCGATTTAAATCAGAAGGAAACTGGTTCAGTTGGCACTTTACTTCCTGAAAGCAATAAACATCGGCTTTTTGTTTTTTAATAAAATCAAGCAATCCCTTCTTAAAACAGGATCTCAATCCAGCAACATTCCAGGAAATTATTTTCATTTTAAACCCTCAAACTCACTACTTTTGAAATCCCCTCATGCATGCTGACTCCGTAAAGATTTGTCGCGTTCAAAATCACTTCATCATTATGCGTTATTATTATGTATTGCCCTTTTTGCATGTGTTTTTTTAAAAGTTCCGCAAGCCTTTCCGAGTTTCTTTTGTCAAGAGCGGCGTCGACTTCATCTAGAATGTAGAAATAATACGGCTTGTATTCCTGAATTGCAAAAATCAAAGACAAAGCAACCAAGGTTTGTTCCCCTCCTGAAAGGGAGTTTGCGTCGAAATATTTTCCGTGTCCTGTTTTTACTAAAATTCCGACGCCGCCGTTGAAAGGCTCTTTTTTGTCTTCAAGTTCGAGGGAAACAGTTCCTTTTATGCTCAGTTCGGAAAAATTCCTCGTGAAAATTCCATTCAAATCATTCAGCGTTCTCATGAATGTCTTTTTCTTTTTGTTGTCGATTTCATTTATCGTTTTCATTATGCTTTCCTTTTCATTTGCAACTATCTCGGCTTTCTCCTTGACGGAATCATATTCTTTTTTTACAGAGTCATAAACTTCAAGGGAAAGAAGATTTACACTTCCGATTTTATCCTTGGATTCCATTGTTGACTGCAAGCGGTTTACAAGAGATTCCCTGTTTGTCTTTATTATTTCAACATTGGGAAATTCAAGCATGTCAACCTCGAGATTTTCAACCTCCGCCGAAATCCTGGCTTTTTCTATGTTGAGATTATTCACCTGATTTTCTATCTCTCTGATTGATGCCTGTTTTCCGACAACAGATGTTTCCTCTTCCCTAGTTTTTTTGTGCAACAAATCCCTGTCGGAAATCAGTTTCTTGAATTTTTCAATCAACTCTTCTTCCTGTTCCCTCTTTTTTTCAAGAAGCGCCTCTTTTTCATTGAAATATTTTTTATTTTCCGAAAGTTCTTCCTTCAAATCCTCTTCGTCCCTCAGCAATTGTTTTACCGCGATTTTTGTCCTCTCCAATTCACGCTGCTTGAAGGAAACCTCAACGTTAAGGTTTTCCCTGCTTCTCAAGGAAATTTCCTGTAGTTCAATCCTCGAGGTTTCGTATTTTTGCTCGATTCCGGAATTCCCGTCAAAACCACTTTCAAGTTTTTTCCTTGCGGAATCCAAGGCGGAAATTTCTTTTTTCACGCCTTCTATTTTTTCGTTCAAGTTTTTTATCTGCTCTTTTTTTCCCTCTATGTTTTCGAGTTTCACCAAGTCGGATTCCCTTTTTGCAATCTCTGAAGTTGCGTTTTCAATTTCAGATTTCAATATGTTTTTTTCCTTCCCGATGTTTTTCAATTCTTTTTCCGCGTTTGAAACGGATTTCTCCAATTCATTCACTTTTTCCCTTGTCTCTTTGTCAATTGCGTGAACATGCTCTTTTGTTATTTTTGACTTGCATACAGGGCAAATATCAAGCTTGGAAATTTTCTCGATTATTTTTCCATGGCTTTGAACCTCATGGGAATTGACATAGGAAATTCTTTTCAATTCTGTTTCCTTTTTTTCCAGGTTTTCAAGAAATTCTTTTTTTTCCTTAAAAAGATTTTTCAGGAAGCCGACTTTTTTCCCGTCTGTTTTTTTGTCAAAAAGTTCATTAGAAATATGAATGGTTTGCTTCAGCAAAAATTCAGACTCGTTGGAATAATTCTGCAGCAGGGATTTCTTGTCTTCAAGCCTTTCCTTTACCGATTTCAGCTCTGATTTTATCGTGTAAAAATTTCGTCTCTTTTTTTCAAGTTCCTCGAGTTCTTTTTTCTTTTCCTCGATGTCCTTCTGCTTTTTCGACAGCGGGGTTTCCTTGTCAAGTTCCTTTACCGAAATTTCATCTTCCCTGATTATTTTTTCAAACTCCGTTTTCTGCCTAGATATTTCCTCGAGTTTTGACTCGTGGTTTTTTACCGTCACCTCCATTCCGGCAAGTTCCGCGCGAAGGTTTGCGATTTCCTGATTGAGTTTTTCCTGCTCGATTCCGGAGGTTTTTTTCATCAGGGAGTTTATTCCTGTTATTTTGGACTCGAAATTTGCAATGTTTCCCTGGATTTCAATTATTGTTTTTTTTATTTTTTCTATTTCCCTGTTTCTTTTTTCAATTTCTCCCTGCAAAATCTCCGATTCCTTTTTCTTTTTGCCCAAATCAAAAGAAATTATGCTCGCCTTGAATTTTTTTATGTCTTCCTCGAGCTTTTTGAATTTCAGAGCCTGCTGCCTTTCCCTTTCCAGATTGTTCAAGTAAGAAGTCCTTTCCCTCAATATCGCGTGAACCTCTTTCAATTTCCCGTCTGTTTTTTCAAGTTCTTTCAGTGATTTTTCCTTTCTTATTTCATACACGGAAATTCCGGAGACTTCCTCTATTATTTTTCTTCTTTCCTCGGGATGCATTCTTGTGAAATTCTGTATTTCTCCCTGGAGAATTAAATTGAATCCGTTTGAATCAATGCCCGCCTGCGCGAGAAGCATGAGAACTTCCTGCCTTGTTTTTGTGTCGTCATTTATCTTGTAAATTCCCTGCCCGTTTTTTTTCACAATTCTTTTTATCGAAATCTCGTCTTTATCAAGGGAAAAGACCCTGTCTGAATTGTCAAACACGAGTTCAACAGAAGCTTCTTTCGCGGGCGATGCCTCTTTGGAGCCGAGAAAAATCAAATTGCTGGACTTCGAGGCACGGATTGATTTTATCGAAAGCCTTCCAAGGACAAAACACAATGCGTCGGAAATATTGCTCTTTCCGCTTCCGTTTGGACCGAGAATCACGTTTATTTCCGGAGTAAAAGGAATTTCTGTCTTTCTCGGAAAACTCTTGGAGCCGTGCATCACTAACCTTTTGGTGAACATATAAAGACAACCAAGGTTTTCTTTATGAACCTTTCCTTTCAC
>JACOYL010000007.1 GCA_016181895.1 Candidatus Pacearchaeota archaeon | reverse complement strand
ATTTCCAAGAACCGCGTCGTCATCCTCGCTTGCTGAAACCAAACCGTCTGAATTTCCATTACTATTCGAATTTGAAGTTATCGGAACCAAATCCTGAATCAAGAAGTTTCCGTCTTTTGTCGTATAGACGGAAATAATGTTTCCCTGATAATCAACATCAATTTTGTACAATCCGTTTTCCAAAACCGCGGATTTCAGCAAAACTTCAGAGCCTGCATTTTCAGACAAAAAATTCACAAGTTTCTCTCCGGCTTGATTTGCGGAAATCGCATCTCCAGAAAACCCGTTGGAATAACTATTCCATATCAAAACCAAAGATAAAACAATAAAGACAAAAGTCGAGATTATCCACGGATTTCTCCTTAAACTTTCAACATAAAGAAATTTCGGGATTTTGATTTCAATCACTTCTTCCCTCTCGTTAGTCATTTACAGAAGAGCCAAAATTGTTTTAAAAAGATTGTGAAGGGTTCGGATTGGATTGAAGTCTTGGGAGGTTTTAAAAAACAAAATATGTTAAGTTAAGTATGAATAAAACAAACAAAATTTTCATAGCATTGATTGTAATAGAAGCGATAATCAGCATTGTTTCGTTTCAATTTGAAGTTAACTATTCAACTCCTTGCAATGCTCCAAGTTATATAAAACCATTTATATCCAATGGTGGACTTTGCATCCAAGTTATTGATTCAGGCAAACCTGTCTTACATTATCTTTCCACAGATTTACTGATTCTTACAATAATCTCGTATATAATTTATTTAATCGTCAATAAATCAAAAAGGAAATAATTAAAACCTCTTTCTTCTTCTCTATCTAATGGAGGTTGCGTTTTTCTTTAAGGGAAAGTTGCATAAAGAAAACCGCAGGTTGTCTTTATTATGCCTTACGATATAGTCATCGGAAGAAACAAAAGCGATAAAGAGATGTTCGGAGAGAAGGGGCTTGTTTTTCTCGGAAAAGGATATGTGAAAATGGGACAGCACACGTCTTTGAGCAACAGAATTTATATGGATATTGCGCGAAGCCACGTTGTTCTCGTCGCTGGAAAAAGAGGCTCGGGAAAAAGTTACACTCTGGGAGTCATAACGGAAGAGCTCTCAAATCTTCCGAAGGAAACCAAGGAAAACATCGGTTCCTTGATTTTCGACACGATGGGAATTTACTGGACGATGAAATATCTTAATGAAAAAGACAAGGAGCTTTTGCAAGATTGGGGATTAAAAACAAAAAATCTGCCTGTAAAAGTTTTTGTTCCCTTTGGATTTTATGAAAGTTACTTGGAAAAAGGAATTCCAGCCGATGAATCCTTTGCGCTTGACGTCTCGGAAATCAACTCGGAAGACTGGATTCTCACATTTGGATTGGAAATGGTTCATCCCGTCTCGGTTTTGATTGAAAGGACGATTTCAAAACTGAAAAAACTCGGCGATTTCTCGATAAGGGAAATAGTCTTGGAATTCCACAAAGACGAAAAATCATCTCCAGAGGTAAAAAACGCGGCGATAAGTTTGTTTGAAGCCGCGGAAACATGGGGAATTTTCTCAAGCGGAAAAGAAAAGGGAATTCAAGTAAAAGATTTAATCAAAGGCGGAACAACAAGCGTCCTCGATTTAAGCGTTTACAATTCAATAGGCGCTTTCAATGTCAGAGCCCTTGTAATCAGTTTGATTTCAAAAAAAATCTTCAATGAAAGAATGGAAGCCAGAAAAAAAGAAGAAGTCGAAGCAATATCAAAAGGATGGAACTACTTGTCTTTTGAAAGCAAAAGAGATTCTCCCCTTGCGTGGATTTTCATCGACGAGGCTCACGAATTTTTGCCGATGAAAGGAAAAACAGCCGCAACAGATGCATTGATTCAATTATTACGTGAAGGAAGGCAACCCGGAATCTCTGTTGTTTTGGCAACGCAGCAGCCTGGAAAAATCCATACAGACGTGATGACGCAGTCGGACATCGTCATAGCCCACCGAGTAACAAGCCAGCAGGACATTCAGGCATTGAATTACATAATGCAAACATATCTTCTTGAATCAGTGAAAAGGCACATGGACGAACTTCCCGACTTGAAAGGCTCTGCGATTGTTCTCGACGACAACTCGGAAAGGATTTATCCAATTCGCATAAGGCCAAGATTCACATGGCACGGCGGCGAGGCTCCGACGGCTATAAAGGTTGAAAAAAGATTATAGGAAAACTGCAATATATAAATTTTTAAATAGAAGATAAAATTCCCTTTTTCATGAGTTATACAAATAAAGGCATTAAAGGATTAAAAGGATTTTTAAACAGGGCGCCGGAAAGATTGGAAATCAGCGAGGAGGATGTTGCTAAAATTCTCGGATGCAACAGAGAGGAATATGAAAAACTTAAAAATTCAGAATCCTGGCCCGTTGAGATGCATGATAGAGGATATCTGTTTTTCAGAATAAATTTACAATTGGGAGCATTGTTTGGAGAAGGATTTTCAGGAACAGAAGATTATTTAAAAGCGGAAAGAGAATTCCTCAAAACAAAAAATCCAAAATTAGAAAACAGAAGTCCTTTGGAGATAATGATGGAAACTTCTGTTACGGGCTTGAAACTTGTTGCGGATTATGTTACCGGACTTTGTATCCCTGATTTTTCTTAAGAAACATTTAAAAACCACTACTTCTGAGTGATAATATGATAACAATAAAAAAATTTTTGGCGGGATTTCCGTTAGGTTTAGGAGGTTTAAAATGTGGAATGTATGGAACTCTCAAGAAAACACCTGATGGTTATGTATGTTCCCTTAAAGTATGTCCTTATGATAAAAGAGATTCAGAATTAAGTGAGGATAATGAGATATGCATGACTAATGGATATATTGATTTTGCTGATGTAATAAACAATGGAAGAATTCCCAAGCCAGTTAATGTGAGAAAAATTTTAAGAGATGATGTCATCAATGGACCTCAAAATCCACTCTTACTCTGAATTTTCTCGCGCCGATTTCTCCGGCGTTCTTGATTTTCGTGATTTTTATTTTCTTTTTTGCTTTCTTTGCCTCGATTTTTATTTTCTCGATTATTTTTTCTTTTTCTGAATCAAGACAAAAATCATAATAAAAAATCTTCGTTCCTCGCTTCCCTGTTTTCGATAAGGAAAAGGCTTCTTTCAAAAAACTTTCCTTTAATTGCGGGCGCGGCATTACTATGACATCAAACTTGCGCGGAATTTTATTTAACCCGCGGGATTTTACATTAATATTTTTAAGGGGTTGTATGGAGTCTGGTCGGCGGGACAATTTCTCAACAAAATTCTTCACGTTTCCTTGTATTGTTTCAACTTTATTTTTCAAATTATTAAGCTGAACATTAATCTTTGCATATTTGTTTGCTTCCTTGTTTATCTCGACGGAATAAACTTTTTTTGCCTTTGAATTTTTTGCAATCGCGATTGAAAACGGAGAAACGCCGGCAAACATAACCAAAACCCAATCTCCTTTTTTTATTTTTCCTGCGATTTCTTTCCTCTCGTTGCTCAACCTCGGAGAAAAATAAGTCGAATCAATATTAAATCTGAAAACACAGTTGTTTTCCCTGTACAAAACTTCTTTTGTCCTAATGCCAAGGAGAAATTTCGTCTTTTGTTTTCTCAAAAGTCCCTTGAATTTCCCGATTTTTTCCAAAATCGTTTTGGCTGATTTATGTTCTCTCAAAAGTTTCTGCGCGAATTTCTTCTTTTCATTTTTCCCAACATTGTATGGAAATTTCACAAGAATAACATTTCCCAGCAAATCAAAAGTCGGTTTTATCATAAGATTAAAGACAAAAAAAGATAATTTAAAGATTTGGTTATTTTCTATGGATAACAACAATATCTTCATCCGTTCCTTTTGCTTTTCTTGCTCTCTCAAATGTATCTCTTTTAATCGCAAGAAATTTCTTAGGTTTGTTAAATCCATGATTATGAACATAAACATTTCTATTATCATAACCCACAACAGGAACAAAATGCCCCCGATAACCTTCTTTTTTATTTATTATGTTCCAGTCAAGTAAAACTATCGGGATGCTATCTTGATTTATGAAACTTAATAATTCCTCTAAAGGAACAGACTTCTCATTTAAATTCACACCAATATTCCTCGCAATCCTTACAAGGTCTTCTGTGACAATTTCCGTATCGTGATATTTCTTTACAAAATCTAATTTAAGATTTTCTTGATTAAACGTCAAATGTATTGAATAGAAATCTACATTATAACCCAAAAGTCCAGCTGCAATGGCAATTTGTATCGTGCTTAATCCTTTTCCTTTTTTAATTCCTGTTTTTTCTTCCAAAATTTTAATTCCAACATCTTTATCAAAATAAGATATAACCATCCTTAATGCCGAAGGACCGCAATTTAATTTTGTTGTTTGTCTATAGAATGGAACATCCAATTTCATCCAAAAAACAACATAAAACTTTATAAAAACCTTCTCATTAATTAAAGGATGCAAAAAAAGAGCGGAATCTTGGCAGGTGTTTTGTTTCT
>JACOYL010000004.1 GCA_016181895.1 Candidatus Pacearchaeota archaeon | reverse complement strand
TGCGCGTGCAGAAGCGTGCAAGGGTGTCGGAGTTCACGCATTAAAAGGGATCGTTAGCTGGGTTAAGAACGTCGCGAGACAGTTTGTATAATATCTAATGGATGTGTTGTTGTCTGAGTGGAACAAGTCGGTAGTACGAGAGGAACCCGACTTGGATGCCTCTGGTGAGCGGTTGTTATGAGCAGGCCGCGTAGCTACGCATTGATGGATAAGAGCTGAATGCATCTAAGCTCGAAGCCATCCGCAAAACGAGACAACTAATACCGTCGAAGAAGACGACGTCGATAGAGTTGGAGTGTAAGATTCAAGCTTCGGCGAGAATTTCAGCTCACAACTACTAAAAGTTTCATTGAATTTTCCAAGGAAAATTCAGGTGCTCAAAAATAAGTGTAGGACTTCCGCTGTTGATGAGAAAAATATGGAAAAATATTTATTTCTAAATATTTTATATATTTGTGATTAAAAGAAAAAATCTGAAATCAAATAAAAAAGAGAAAATTGAATTAAGAGCTAATGGAATTTGTGAAAGAGAAGGATGTGATAATTTAATAGAAAATGATAGCGAGATACATCATATAATTCCAATTCAATTTGAGGGGTCTGATGAATTAAACAATTTAGCATTGATTTGTAAAAAATGTCATGATGAAATTTCTAAAGATTATCAAGATATCACAGTTCAAATTCCAAGATGGGAAAATTTTTTGATAAAAAATCCATATTTGATTTTTGAACGAAAAAATAGAATATTAAAAAGAATAGATAGACTAAAAGAATTGAAAAAGAATTTGTCTTATAAATATAAATTCAAAAATAGAATTAATTAAGATTCAATTTCAAAATAAGCTTTTCCATCAAAAACCCAAAAATAAAAAACAAAAATAAAATATTTTCCTTATTAGTGCTTCATCATGAACATTGCGTATATCGAGTACAAAGCCGCAAGTCCCACCAAGTCATAGACTATCTTGACAACCAACGGCCAGCTTCCGAGAAGCGATTCAACGAGATTGTAATTCAACAATCCGACAAGTCCCCAGTTCAAGCCGCCGACGATTACAAGAATCATTGCAACCCAGTCAATTGTTTTCATCATTATCTTTACCTCCTTTATTGAATTTATATTAAATTTTAAAGGGGAAAGGGATATAAAAACCTAACTGAAGCCGCTTAAGGCAAAATTTAAAAAGGGTTTTGTTATTGGAAAAACATGGAAGGAAAAACATTGGAAGAGACAGTTAAAAGCAAGATAGAGGGGGTTATCAGGCTTTGTTTGATTGATGATTCCAATGAGCACATAAAAAAAGAAATGGCGGAAGTGATAACTCTTATCGGAAACGCTTCCGAACTGAAAGAATACAGAAACGAGATTTATCATTCCATTAAAACAAGATTAAATAAAAGAGATTACGAAGGACTTCTTTCAGATGTAATAAATTTGGCAAACAGTTTCGGAGTCACTGATTCCCCTGCAATTCAAGGATATTCAGAAAGTCAAGAGGAATTGATTATTGAACCATTGGAATAATTTTCATCGCAAGACTTTTAAACTTCTGTTTTCTTAAATTTTTGTAAGTCGGGCAGTTGACTTCGGGGTTTGCTTTTGGATAAGCGAAATTCGAGAAAAATCGAATTTAATTCTGAGGAAGGTCCGCCCACCGCATTAAGGTTGTCTTTCGAAAGGAAGATTTCAGCGATGGAAAGCGCTGCTACAGAAACGACACAGCCCAAATTGAGTCATGAAACATGCGTGGAACTTTGAGATTTGGGATTTGATGAAACGAGCATCTCAACCGGTGCAAGGCACAGCCGCTTAGTTGAATGTCAACAATTTCCCTTCCACGAATTCAATGTCGCGGAGGAAATACAGAAGGTGGCCTATGCCCGACTTACATTTTTAAAAGGCAATTCGAGACTTTCTATGAAAGCCTTCAAGCCATCATTTGTTTTTGAAGAAATTTTAAGGCTGAATTCTTTTCTCATGTTTTTCATGGGGAAATTTATCACTTCAACTTTTGAACTGTTTCGGAAATATGTAGGATTATTATCCTCGTCTGTTTCAACTTTTTCAGCCCGACTTATTGCAATGTCTCTTGCCCTTAGAAGATTTTCATAAGGCACTTTTATGATTTCCTTTCCGTGATATATTTGGTGTGTGCAAAAAAAAAGTCTCCAATGAGCGTAAATTTCCATAGGATAAAAAAACAAAATCCGCGTTTATAAAAATTGTTGTAGCAACAGGTTTAAAAAAGAATTTGGATTTTGTTTTTAAGGAAAAAGACATTTCATGCTTTGTGTAATTTTAGGAAAAATTCCACGGGAACGTAGCTCAGCGGGAGAGCACATGACTGAAGCTCATGGTGTCAGGGGTTCGACTCCCTTCGTTCCCATATAACATTTCGCAGAAATGTTTTGGAGTCGGGAAAATCGGTTTAACTCCAGGGAAAGTGTGTGAGAGAAAACCGTAGGTTGTCTTCATTCGACTCCCTTCGTTCCCATCATATAAATCTTTATAAGTAAAACCATTACATAAAAATATGGAAAATTTACAAACTGAAAGCAAATTGTCTCCATTAGAAAAAACAGGATATTTCTCAATAGGGATTGCAACAGGATTTCTTCCACCAAGATTACAACTCAAAATTACCAAAGGAAATGAAGAAGCAGCCCATTATATGAGCCTTTCATCAAGAATTGCGCAAGGATTATTTAGTTTATACGCCCCAACATCATTAGGTTCAAAACTTTTTGGAGCCGATATTGATCCAACGCCTTTTGAAATATTGGGTATTGCTAGTGTTGTAAGTGCATTAGATTGGGTTGTTAGAGAGGGACTTAAAAGATTTAAATATGTTGTAGAAAACCCCTTCAACAAACCCTATGAAGCATGGGGGGAACCCTTTTTTTCTGTCAGAGACGCCATAAGACATAGAGAATGGTATGAGAGGCATTAATTAATTTCTCATTTGTGCTTCGCATATTGATATAAAAATATTAATGTAAAAATCTTTAACGCCAATTTATAGTTGATTAAATTATGATTATTGATTAACCTTCTTTAGGGGTGGGCGATTTCGTGAGAGAAATTTATCTGGATTAGATTAACGTGTAAAAATTCTTCATCATTAATTATCAGTTTCTCAAAGTCGGATTTGTCATTAGCATGGATTTTAAGGGCGGGTGGGCGGGAAAGAAAATAGGTGAGCGAAGCGAACGAAATTTATTCTGTTTTCTTTTTCCCCAACCAATCATTGACTTTTTTCAAGCATCTTTTCTGATTTGAATGTTTCAACATTTTCATCGCCTGAAAATAAGAAACCCATTTGTAATCTGAATGCTCGTCTTCGTCGAATTTCACATTTTGTTTTTTGGCTTCAACAGCGTACAAAGAAAAACTCTGCCCGACGATTCCCAGCCTGTCGGGAATCCCATGAGGATATTTATATTTTCCGTGAACGTTGAATTTTTTTATCTTCAATGGCTTTAAACCCGTTTCTTCTTTCAACTCCCTATTTACTGCCTGAAAAGGATTTTCTTTTTCTTCAATCCCGCCTTTTGGAAATTCCCAGCCGACCCAGTGAAGTTTTCTTTTCAGAACGAGATAAAATACCCTGTTTTCAAATTTAGAATAAACAATGATGAAAACAGTCTTGCGGTATTTTTCAGACATTTTTGATACTTATTGTAAATCACAATAAACTTTTTAAACAAATCGTCGTGATGATTTTATGATGTATGAATATAATTCTCAAGATTCTGAGACTCGTAAGAAGTTAGAGGAGAAAATGAGGAAATTTGATGAACATTTTTTAATTTATGTTAAAGGTCCTACAATATCTCAATAGAAGTAATTGATAATGTTCTCATTAACTCTCAAATTAGTGATTTAATAACAATAAAACCAAAAAAATCTTCAAAAATTGAAAAAGTTGCAATACAGAGAGATAAATTAGGTGAAGATTGTAAAATTGTGCAAGCTGATTTAGACGGTGTTAATGCAATGATAGGAAAATCAGTATATTACATAAGATACAATCTTGAGAATTAATTATCTCGGCTTCATTCTTTAAATTGGCCACGCTTGGACGATTTTATTTTGGTTTCATTCTTCCCCATTTTTCAAGAGCTTGTTTCAATTCGACATTTTCAGGATTTCGTGCAAATTCTTCAAGAGAAATTTTCTTATTGACTGCTTCAATTGCCTGCATTGTCGCTTTCGCGCCAGCCCTCGTTCCTTTCGGATGCCCGTGAATTCCTCCGGAAACAAGCATCACCATTTCTTTTCCGTAAATTTTCATTACATCTGGAACCAAGCCGGGATGCAATCCTCCCGATGTCACGGGAAACGCGGGCTTTATGTTTCCCCAATCCTGCTCGAGATTTATTTTTTTGTAAGGCTTTACATGTTTTTCCCTGAGAATGTTTGAAATTGATAAAACTTCCTCGCGGCTTCCGACAAGTTTTCCGACAGCGGTGCCTGAATGAATCTGATCCACGCCGATTAATTTCATTATTTTTGCAAGAAATTGCATCGTTATTCCATGCTTTGGATTCCTGTCGAAAGATGCATGCATCGCGCGATGTGCATGAATCGCCATTCCCATGTCGCCGAGAGTTTCGCGCAAAGTTTGATCGCTTGATTCTCCGCAAGTGACGACGTCAATCATCGCGTACTTGAATCCGTGCTCATGCAAGGCTTTTGCCCTTTTCATCATTTCCTTTGTCTCTGAAGTAATGTTAATGAATGCATCTTTTACATCTCCTGTTTCTTTTTCCGCCCTGTCGCGCATTTTAGCCATGAGTTTCACGCGCTTGTAGAAATTGTTGAATTTCGTCGACGTCAAATTCTCGTCGTCTTTCACGCAATCAAAACCTCCGATCCATGTTTCAAAAGCAATCCGAGAGTGTTCTTCTGCAGAGAAACCGATTTTTGGTTTTGGAACCGCGCCGGTAAGAGGACGATTGTAGATTTTAAAATATTTTCTCAATCCATGAATTCCGAGATTGGGACCTGGAAAATGTTTTATGTAATCCGAAGGCAGAGCAACATCAATCAATCTTAAATTTTCCAAGGCTTTCATTCCGAAAATATTTCCAGCGATTCCCGAAAGCAATTGAGGCATATTTCCTTTTTCCCACAAATCAAATGGATACGCGACATGAACAAAATTTCCCTCAATCCTGTAAGCGATTGCCATGAGTCTTTTCATTCGCGGAGGAAGTTTGAACAAAGTCGTCCAAGTTCCCGTTGAAGATTCGGACGCAATTCTTCCAATCGCGTCGCTTTTCGTGATTCCTCTTGCCGGTTGAAAATAAAAAAGAACCTTCAATTCGTTTTTCTTCGGCTTGTACTTCAAGTCAATAAACTCATGATACCACTCGATTTTTTTCATTTTATCACTTCTTTTGGATTATGCATATTAAAATCCAATAATGTTTATAAAATTATATGAGTGAATTTAGATATGGCGCTTTATAGATTTCAAGACGGCACCAGTTACTCTGTGGATGAAAATGGTATTGTTAAAGAATTAAGTCGCGGAGATGCCAGATATAAAGTATTGGGATTTGCTGAAGTTGCAGATTACAAAGGAGGCATTCCTTTAATAAGGAACAGGCCACTATTTGATGAAAGGAAAAATCGCAATCAATATTTAATGGATAAACCAAAAATTGGTTCAAAATTAATTGCTATGACTATAAACAGTGATGGCAAGTTTTTTGGTTCTCCGACAGATAAAAATACAAGAATTTCTCCCCCAGTAAACAGTTTTATATAATCTCATTTCTTCTTTATCAAAAATCCTTTTTCATTGTCCTCTATTGTGTAACCAAAATTGTTGATTTTTTTTCTCAGTTCGTCGGATTTTTTCCAATTTTTTTCTTCACGCATTTTTTGTCTTTCCTTCGCAAGTTTTGTTATTTTTTCAGGGATTGAAATTTTTTCTTTTTCAGTCAAATCCAAGCCGAGAACAGAATCCATTTTCTTGGCTGTTTGAAATTTTCCCTCCGCTTTTTCGTCGCGCAAAAGATTCCACAAAACCTGCAATGCTTTTGGAATGTTCAAGTCGTTATTGATTGCATTTTCGAAATCCAAAAGATATTTCCTGTTGATTTTTCCGTCGTCCATACAGGAGCAGACTTTATTTTTCAGCCTCTCCAAAGAATTTTCCGAGGATTTCAATTTTTCAAGCGAGAAGTCAAGCGGTTTCCTGTAATGCGTTGTCAAACAAAGATATCTGAATGACAAGGGTTGAAATCCGCGCTCCTCCAAGTCGAAAATAGTATACAAGCCGCCTTTTGATTTTGAAACTTTTTCTCCGTGATAAGTCAGGAACGCTCCGTGCATCCAATAGTTCACGAATTTTTTTCCTGTTGCTCCTTCTGACTGCGCGATTTCATTTGTGTGATGAATTTGAATATGGTCCTGTCCGCCGGTGTGAATATCAAAATGTTTTCCAAGATATTTCATCGACATCGCGGAGCATTCAATATGCCATCCCGGGAAACCGATGCCAAAAGGAGAATTCCATCTCAAAGCATGATCTTTAAAATGTCCAACCGTAAAAAACCATAATACAAAATCTTGGGGATTTCTTTTTTCTTTGTCAACAAAAACATTTTCTCTGACCCCGACATTTTTATCTTCCAATTTCTGTCTTGAAAGATTTGTATAATTCTTAAATTTAGAGATATCAAAATAAACAGCCTTTCCAGTTTTGTATGTGTATCCTTTTTTCTCGAGGATTTTTATCAATTCAATCTGTTCTTTTATATGCTCTGTCGCCCTCGGCCATTTTTCAGGAGAAAGAATATTTAATTTTTCAAAATCTTCCCTGAAAATCTTGAAATAAAAATCAGCGATTTCCTTTGCGCTTTTTCCTTCTTTCATCGCGGCTTTCTCAATCTTGTCTTCTCCCTCATCTGCATCGCTTGTCAAATGCCCGACATCAGTGACATTTATTATTTGTTTTACTTTGTAATTATTGTACTCCAAGACTCTTTTCAAAATGTCGGAGAAGATGTAGGTTCTGTGATTACCAATTGTTGGATAAGAATAAACAGTCGGACCGCAGGAATACATTCCAACTTGGTTCTTGTGAATCGGCTTGAAAACCTCCTTTTTTCTTGAAAGAGTGTTGTAAATTTTTATTTTATTCATTAAATAACTATAGAAAAGAAATTTTTAAATTAAACTATTAATTAAACTATTAAGAAGCTTCAATTTTCAAATCGACACTTAATGGACTATCTGTGTACAGGGTGTTGTCTTTTTCAACAGTTAAGTCATATCTTATACTGCAAAGAGGAACACTTTCCGGAATACTAAATTTCACCAGTATCGGTTGGTCCAAGGAACCCCCGGAAGAAATTGTTATTCCCTCTCCTCTCCTTCGTTCTCTGCCAAGTATTATCAAATCTTCAGCCTCGCTGTTGGAAATGTCGCATGACGAACCAACTGCATCAACACTATATGTGAATGACCCGGCGTCTTCTTCTGTATTTCTTATTGAGAAACCAAAACCCCCATCATCACCCTTTCTTATGGAAATTTCCCTTGTTGCAGGGTAGACCACAATCTTCCTTGCATCATCTTCAGCAAATAGCTTGTTGATTTCATTTTTTACAGCCTGGTCTATTGAGTTTATGTTTTCAACAGAGCCTGTAAAGATGTTTCTAACAAGAACCAAACCGAGAATAAGAGTCGTCATGAGAAGAACAATTGTAACTATTGTTCCGACGGACATTTCTATTGCGGCTGTTTTTGATTTCATCTTAATGGCAAATTGTTTATCCCTTTTACTGTAAACCATGCTGTCAAAGCAGCCGTGACTGCAAAGAAAATTATGCTGAGAACAATTCCTATAATGTTCAATTTTTTTGCCTTTTCAGACAAAGCAGTTTTCTGTTTCTTGCTGTGAATAAAGCCAACGATTCCCGTTATGAAAGCCGCAATCGGCTGAAAAAATGAGAAAATTATGCTCATTATTCCGAGAATGTAGCTTGCCTCGCTAAAATCACCTTCTTTTGACATTTTCTATAAAATGGATTTTGTTTTATAAATGTTTTGTAGAATAGTTTTAAAACTTGGATGTTTTTGGGAGAAGATGGAAAAAAAATATTTTAGAGAATTTACATTGGCGTCAGGAGCACATGTTTTTCTTGGAAAAAATGCAAAACAAAATGAAGAATTAGTTAATCGGTTTAAGGGAAAGGAAAATGTAATACTTCACACTGCAAATCCAGGAAGCCCTTTTTGTGTAATTGAAGATAATTTAAATCCTTCGAGATTTGACATAACTGCCAGCGGGGCAATATGCGCAAGATACAGCCAAGATTGGAGAGATAATAAAGGGAATGTTTTGATTCACAAATTTACAGGCAAAGATGTTTACAAAGAAGATGGTATGAAATTGGGCATGTTTGGAGTAAAAGATTTTGAGGTCATAAAAGTAAAGAAAAAAGATATCGAGAAATTCAAATGAAAAAGAATATCTTGATATTTGGAGATAGTATAATATGGGGCGCTTGGGATTTGGAAAAAGGGGGTTGGACAGACAAATTGAAAAATTATTTATCAAGAGAAATGATTTATGTTTATAATCTTGGAATCCCAGGAGATAATTCTAAATATTTATTAGAAAGGTTGGAGAATGAAATTCTGTCTAGATGGGAAGAAGAGGATGGAGAATTAATAGTTATTATCGCTATCGGAGTAAATGATTCTCAATATATTTTATCTGATAAAAAATGTAGGACAGGTATAAATGATTTTAGGAAAAATTTAAAGGGATTTCTTAAAATTATAAGAAAATTTACAAATAGAATAATTTTTTTAGGATTAACTAATATTAATGAAAAAATAACGGCATCTTATGATGAGAAAACTTATAAAAATGAATATATATCTGATTACAATTCGATAATTGAAAATTTTTGTGAAAATAATAGACTTTTTTTTATTCCTATGTTTGGTTTGCTTAAAGATTCTGATTTAGAGGATAGATTACATCCTAATTCTCAAGGACATGAGAAAATATTCCAAAAAGTTAAGAATTTTTTAATTAAGAAAAATTTAATAAAATGAAAAAAATCGGGATTGTTCAACTTGGAAAAAACGGAGTCACGGAAAATTTCATAGAAACTTTGAAGACTTATTTCAAGAATCACAACAGCGTGAGGATTTCAGTTTTGAAAAGCGGAACAAGGGACAGGGAGGAATTCAGGAAAATTGCGGAAGAAATCCCAAAGAAGCTCGGAGAAAATTTTACTTCGAGGACGATAGGTTTTACAATCATCGTGAGAAAGTGGAGAAAAAGTATGAGATGAAATACGGAAATTAATATAAACTACTTTTTTCTAATAATAAAATGAGTGTTTGGAACGAAACTATAAAACCTTTTTCTGAAGAGGTTAAAAAAGCATTTATAGATGCCGCAAAAGATTTGGAAGAAATTACACAGGAAGAATTTGAGAAAAAAAGAAGGGAAAGACAAGAAAATTGTCTTCACGACGGAAAAATTTATTCCTTTGGACCGGCGCTTGTTGGAGAGAATTTTGAGTCCCAAACTTATTTTTGTTGCGGTTGCGGTCTTAGTACTGATGAACCAATCGGTAAATATAAGGGAACCAAACCAATGAGTAGGGAAGATTTTAACAGAATACTTCGAAACACTTATGTTGATTAACAAACTTTATAAATTCCATTTCTCCCCTATTTTTATTAAATAACTCGCAAGAGTTGTTCTAACGCCGCAAGGCGTGACGCAAAGAAAATGGTTTACGAAATAAATCCAAGAGAATTCAACGGGAAATTAGCCGAGGCTTTGAAAAAAATTCCCGAATTCAAGCAACCGGAATGGGCAAAGTTCGTTAAAACAGGAGCAAGCAAGGAAAGGCCTCCGGAAGATTCCGATTTTTGGCACAAAAGGGCTGCAAGCATTCTTAGACAAATTTATCAAAGAAAAAATATCGGAGTAAGCAGATTGAGAACAAAATACGGAAGCAAGAAAAATCGCGGCGTGAGACCGGAGGAATTCAGGAAGGCGGGAGGAAAAATAATCCGCGTGATTTTGCAACAGGCCGACAAAGCGGGCTTCACGGAAATTGCAAAACTCATAAAAGGAATCAAAGGAAGAAGGCTCGGAAGACAACTCACTAAAAAAGGAATTGAGTTTCTGGAGGGGATAAAATGAATGAAAAATTAAATCCTGAAGAAATAAATAGATTGGAAAAAATATTACAAAATGGGAATTAAAAATCCGCAGAAGAAATCCGCGTTGGCGAAACACGGCAGAAGAACAAAGTGGGCTCCAATCTGGGTCGTGCTGAAAAAATTCGGCAAGGGAAAAAAGATTCATCCTTCCGCAATCACAAAGCACAGAAGAAGCTGGAGAAGAACGAAATTGCACATTAAACCAAGGAGGCAGAGAAAATCTCATTTCGGATAAAATGACAGGAGAAAATTATGCTAGGGAGAATGGCATACACGCAAGATATAAGGATGAAATAAACAGAAGAACCGTTAGCGACGCGGAATCGAAAGAAAGATTAGGCAGAATTGAACAATTTGCCTCGGAAGGATTTTTTCCATTAATAACAGAAGATGGAGAAATGCACCCATATCTTTATACCAGATAAAATGAAAGATAAAATATTTTTCAGCATACAAAACAGGAGTTTTGCATAATGGCTGAAACAAAATCAAACGAATTTGAAAGAGAATATGTCATTCCTCTGAGAAAGGAATGGAGCAAAGTTGCAAGATACAAGAGAGCCAAAAAAGCGGGAAAGGCGGTGAAGGAATTTTTGGCGAGGCACATGAAAGTTTACGACAGGGATTTGGACAAGATAAAACTGGACAAATATGTGAATGAGGAACTCTGGTTCAGGGGAATAAAAAAACCTCCAATAAGGATAAAAATCAAGGCAATAAAGGATTCCAAGGGAATTGTTTATGTCGAACTTGCAGACATGCCTGAAAAATTGAAGTTCAAAAAAGCAAAGGAAGAAAAGAGGGAAAAAGAATCTGAGAAAAAAACTCGTCTTAGCGAAGCCGAGTTAAAGAAAGCCGGAGAAGTCAAGACAAAGCATGTTCACAAAGGAGAAGAACACAAGCACGAGGAAACAAAACCGGAAGAAACCGAAGAGAAAAAAATCGAGGCAGAGGAAAAAAAAGCCTCCACGATTGAAGGAATGGAAAAACTTGAAAAAGAAATGTCAAAAAAGGCGAAGCACCAAAAAGGCGGAAAACAAAAAGAGCCGAAGCATCAATTCAGGAAGGCGCTGCAAAAATAAAATGACGAAAGAAATATTTGAACCAAATTTTAACCCCGAACAAAAATACGCCGTTGCAGTGTATATTGGAAATAAAAGAGTGTGCCCTATTGAAAGTTATCCTACAGAAGAGAGTTTAGAAAATGGTTATAGGGTTTGGAGTGAAATGGCTAAAAAAAGAAATCTTTCAAAACCAGTTCCAATAGAATTTACAAGTGCTAATGGAAAATGTGAAGTTAGGGAAGATATAATGAAAAAATTAGAAAATATGTTAATATAATCACTTCAAAATCTTTCCCGTTTCTTCATACCGCATTTAAGACAACAAAAATTTTAAATACTATAGTTTGCCTATAGATTTATGGATGCGGGATTCATAAAAACCCGCTGGAGGTTTTTATATGGTCACAACAATTCAGCTTAATGAGAATGTAAAAAAAGCGCTTGACAGAATAAAATCCGACAAAGAGACATATGAAGAGGTTATTGTTAATTTGATGAAATTTGCCGAGGAGCAAAAAAGAAAACAAGAAGAACTCTTAATTGAAGGTTACAAAGAGATGGCTGAAGAAAGTCTAAGGATAGCAAAAGAATGGGAAGGAACTTTAATGGACGGGCTGGATAAAGATGAAAAATGGCAGAAATAAAAAGAGGAGACATTTTTTTGGCAAATCTAGAACCAATTATAGGAAGTGAACAAGGCGGCACCAGACCTTGTTTGATAATACAAAATAATTACGGCAATAAATATAGTCCTTTAACAATTATTGCTCCTCTAACTTCCAAAAAATTTAGCAAAGAATTTCAAACAAATGTTTTCTTGTTAAAAGAAGATTCTGGGTTAGATAAAGATTCAACTGTTTTATTAAACCAAATAAAGACAATAGACAAATCAAGAATTGCAAAGAAGATTTCTTCCCTTGATAGAGAGATTATGAGAAAAATTGATTTGGCGATTAAAATCAGTTTAGACTTAAATTAATCATTTCAAAATCTTTCCCGTTTCCTCATACCAGAGATACAAATCCAATTCACCTAGAGAAAGTTTAACTTCATCAGCAATTTTTTTTAATATATTCTCTATCTCCAAGTATTTTTTAGTTGTTAAAGATTTGTTCTTGGGTTTCTCTATCAAACTGTTTTTTACCAAGATGTCAATAATATGGAAATCAATTATTGCGAGATTTTTGAATCCGATATTTCTAAGGAAATGCGAAGCTTCTTTCATACCAAGTCCTTTGATATTTTTTACAAGCCAATTTCTTTTTTCCTCGTCGCTATTTAAGGAATTTAACATTTCTTTTATGTTGTTCTTATATTTTTGCGCTTCAAATATGAATTGTGCGCGAGCATTTGGAAATCTGTGTCCTAATTCAGAAAGTTTTTGCGCAAGTTCTTCCTTTCTTAAATGAAGAAATCCATCGTTGATTTCATTCTGGATTTTAATTCCTCCTAAAGCGGAAAAATTCGCGGTCATCAAACAGAAGCAAAGTTCTTTGAAAATTTCATTTGAAGACTTTTTTCCCAATTCGGAAAATTCATTCATGCGGGAATCAACTCTGGATTTTATGGGGGAGTTTTTGAGGTTGTTGACGAGGGAGATTATTTTATCCATTACTATTTATGTCTTGGTTTAATTGAAATCAAATAAGCGCTAGAATCCAATGAATGCTCTTTTAACGCCTTCATAAATATATCTTCATCAATATTTTTTTGTTTACCATCAAAGGGGTCATTATAAATAAATTTTCCTTTTTCATAACCTACAATAACAATAAAATGTCCTCTATTACTTTTTTCTTTATTATATAAAATGTACGACCTTATAGAAATTATAACAGGCAAACCTTTCTTAAGAAACTTTAAAATTTCCAACTTATTTGGTTTTTTTATATCTGCCTTTCCATGCGAGAATTTTTTATTATTTGAATAACAATAAACATCAAATCCAATATTTTTAGCAAAGTCCGCCAAGTCTATTGTTCTAACTCCAAATTTTCTTAATCCCCCTATCTTATTTATAATATTCTTTTGAGATACAGTTCTGTTAAAATATTTTAAAACCATTCTTAAAGAAGTCGGACCGCATTCCATTTTTCCCTGTTTTAACAAGGGGACTTTAATGTTTTTCATCTCACTCTCCCAATCTCCTCCAACTTTTTATCCTTTTCTTTTCTGCTTGTGTGGGTTTTTCCAAATCTCACGAGAGTTTCGTTGATTCTGTTCCAATGCTTCTTTGGAAACAGTGATTTTAAATCTTTTTCGATTTTATGGGGATTTTTATGCTTTGTCCAACCTAGTTTTTGAGAAATATAAGAGACATGCGTGTCAACCCCAATAGTTTTATGTCCAACCTCAGAAAGAAAAACATTTGCTGTTTTTCTTCCAACTCCTCTTAATTTTATCAATTCTTCGAAATTCAAGGGAACTTTGGAATCATAATCCTTGACAATTTGTTTTGAGCATTCAATTATATTTTTTGATTTGTTTTTATAGAAATTCACGGGACGAATGATTTTTTGTATTTCAGAAAGTTTGGATTTAGCAAGTTTTTTTGAATCTGGATATTTTCTGAATAATTTCTCAGCAATTGGAATTGTTACTTCATCTCTTGTTCTTGCAGACATTATAGTGGAGATAAGTATTTGAAAGGGAGAACTCCATGATTCTGCCGCAAGGCGCATTTCTTTTTGGTTTTTTCCTAGGATTCTAAGTTGCTTTAATGCTGTTTTTGGGTTCATATTCAATAAAATTATAAATGATTTAAATTCTTATAGATTTGTATTTCTTTTAAAATTAAAAAATTCCTAGAGAGAAAAAGAAAGAAATGGTTAAAGGGAGAGATATGAAACCTTATCTCTGTTATAACTAATAAGTAGTTATTAATGGAAACGTTTAAAAACATACTTGGTCTCGATTTTCTATGAATTTAGATGGTTTAGTTACAAAAGCCGAATGTTTAAAACAGACGGGTCAGCACGATGACATTTTAGCGAGAGATTTGTCTGTGGCTGCAACCAGTCATTTTGGATTAGATAACCGAAGTCCTGAGTTTATCAAATTAATTCAGCTCAGTAAATCTATAAGAGGTAAAAAAGAAAAACATAATTGGGAAACTGCAATAGATATTTTTGATACTCAGACAATATCCAGATCCCATGGTACCAACGCTTATTTTTTCGCTTCTGGATACGGCTCTGGGAAAATAGATTTAATGAAAGATGGAAAAATAGCGAATACCTTGTACGGAATTTTGGTAAATTTCTCACCATTAACTAATATAAACCTCCCTTTCCTTCACAATTTGTCTCGCGTAGATTTATCCCCTTTCAGACATTATAATAGGTTTAAACAAGAAAGAGGGCTTAGGCTTTTAAATGAAATAAGAAATAGAGTTGGTTTTAAGCCCTCGGATGGGTGTTTAGGTCTTATTTCCGAAGACAGTTGGTATAATACGCCTCTTTCCGATATTGGTTTAGAAAAAGATGGGACTTACCACATAGAATCTTATCCTATAGAAAATGGAAAGTTAAAAACAGATGCTGAATCTATGAGAAAATTTGTTTACGATAATCTAGAGCTAATCTCTAATCTCTTTGCGAAAAGTCACCTTAATGTCAGACAAGTTGGAAGAGTAATTGACGGCGGAAAAAGATATAAAAGATGATTCCATTTTTAATTTAAGTTTTAAAGTAACTTTTAATAAACTTGTAATCCTGATTTTTTATGGATATTGATTCAATAAAGAAAGGCAAAACAATTTCCGAATTGCTGGAATTCGGAATCGTCAACATTGACAAACCCACAAATCCGACAAGTTTTGATGTGTCGGATTTTGTTCGAAAGAGATTAGGATTGAGAAAGACAAGCCATTTCGGAACTCTTGATCCAAAAGTAACAGGAGTTCTTCCGATTGCTTTGAATCGCGCGTGCAAACTGACCGGATTTTTTCTCGGCGAAGACAAAGAATATGTCGGAATTATGAGGATTCACGAGGAAATTTCTCTCGAGAAAATAAGGAAAGCCATAAATGAGAAATTTCTCGGAAAAATAAAGCAAACGCCGCCAAAAAAATCCCGAGTTAAAAGACAGGAAAGGGAAAGGGAAATAAAAAATTTTGAAATTCTTGAGCAGGATGGAAAGAATTTTATTTTTCTCGCAGAAGTTCAAGGTGGAACTTACATAAGAAAATTGATTGATGACTTGGGAAAATATTTGAATGTCGGCGCGCACATGCTTGAATTAAGAAGAATTCGTGCTGGAATTTTCAAAGAGGAGAACAGCGTGAATTTATATGATTTTGAAAAAGCCGTCGAAGAATACAAAAAAGGAAATGAAAAATTGTTGAGAGAGATTATAATTCCCGGTGAAATCATAGGAGAAATTTATCCTGTTGTTCATGTTAATGAAAAAACCATTGGAAATTTATTAACCGGCAAACCCATCTATAAAAAAGATTTAAAAGATATTGTTAAAATGGAAATTGATAAAATCATTTCTGTTTTTTGCGGCGAAAGATTTATAGGAATGTATAAAGTTGTAAATGATGGAGAAATTTTTGCAAAAGCAGAGTTTGTGATGCAGGAGATAAAGCGAGGGGACACCCCTACGCATTGCCCCCGAGGAGAATAAATGAAAGACAGATGCGAATGGCCGGGAAGCGAGGAAAAAAACAGGCTGATGGTTGAATACCATGACAAGGAATGGGGAACTCCCTGCCATGACGACGAAAAATTGTTTGAATATCTTATTTTGGACACTTTCCAGGCAGGCTTGAGCTGGAGAACCGTACTTCACAAAAGGGAAAATTTCAGAAAAGCCTTTCATGATTTTAATCCCGTAAAAATTGCCAAGTACGATGAAAAGGATGTAAAAAGACTGATGGAAGATGCAGGAATAATAAGAAACAGGCTGAAAATTCTTGGAACCATAGCAAATGCAAAAAAATTCCTTGACATGCAGAGGGAATTCGGCTCATTTGAAAAATACATCTGGCGATTTACAAATCACAAGACAATAAACAACAAGATAAAAAATCTCAAGGAAATGGGCGCGACATCAAAAGAGTCGGACGCAATGAGCAGCAACATGAAAAAAAGAGGATTCAAGTTTGTCGGTTCCACAATATGCTATGCATTCATGCAGGGAACGGGAATGGTAAATGACCATGTAATTAAATGCTTCAGATATAAGGAATTATCATGAGACACTTTGTGTATTTTTCAAAATCGCCGCGAGAAGCGGCTCAATTAAAAAATATAAATTTTTTCTCATGAAGCATTTTTTATATTTTTCAAAATCCGCAGCGACGTCGGGAGCAGCATTAAGCCAAGGAGACTTGATGAAAGCCGGAAGAATGGACATTGCGATTCACAGTTTTATCCAATCTGTTTATTTGTCAGGAGATTACAGGAAAGACGTGATTTTTCATTTTGTTTTTTACGGGCCTCCAAACCCGCCGAGACACATTGAAATCCAAATTTCCGATGAATTGGAAGTCAGCAAGAAAGATGTCGGAAATTTGATTAAGAAAATTCTTTACAAATACAAAGAAGGAAAAAAGACAGAGGTTTTTCCGAAATGCTTTGTCGAGAAAAAAAGTTTGTTGGATGTTGTTCAGGAATTGGCAAAGGAAAACGAAATTTTTCTTCTTGATGAAAAAGGCTTGGATTTAAGAAAAGCAAAAATCCTGAAAAATTGCGTTTTTGTTCTCGGAGACCAAGATGGAATCCCAGCCAAGGAATTGAAAAGGTTGAAGCAAACTGCGACGCTTATTTCCATCGGACCGAAAACTTATTTTGCGTCGCAGGTTGTCGCGATTGTAAATAATGAATTGGACAGAAGGGGGATTTGAAAGAATTAAATATTAAGGGGCGGTGGTCAGAGATACGCCGGACTAAGTGGTCTAGGGTTTAAGAGAAGGTTATCTAAAATCTATTTTTATGATAAATAAAGTATCATAAATTAAAAACCGTTAAATTCTGTAAGGGATTATCTAAATTGCATGCCTGCTCAAAATATGCTGTAAAAGAACCGCATTTAGTATCATCAATATTACAATGATTATTGCATAAATCTGATAGATCTTTTTCCACATTTTCTCTGGTTTTGCATGAATCAGAATTTATATTTGAAAACTCACTTCCATCTTGGCATAAAACATAACCTCCACGATATCCAACTTTATCTGAATATAATAAATTAGCGAAGAAAAGTCTTAAATTATACCATCCTAAGTTTAGAATTTTAACAACTGCTACACTGCTTTCAACACATTCGATATTAATTATTTTATTAGTTCCGTCAATAGTCGTGGTTAGTTCTGGATTGCTAATTAATTCAGGATAAGACTTAATATGTGCGTCTGATAATCTCTCAAAACAAAAACTAGTCCATTTAAACTTACTTCCTCTTTCACCCCTTATCGTTATTGAACATTCTCCAGTCCCTTCATAATCATAACAATTATATTGCCCCGATTCAGATTGTACTATATTTCCATAGTGAAAGAAATTATAACAAACATTAACTATATCTGGGTCTTTAGAGATTATTTCACCAGTTTTATAATCATTAAATTTACAAGTTATTGTCTCAGTTACAAAACCATCAGAATTTGTCTGCCCATTAACAATCCCTAGATTAATCAACAAAATAAAACTCAAAAGAATTAATCCAAACATCAAACCCTTTTTCATAATAATAACAATAACAATTATGTTTTTAAATTATTCGAGCTGGACAGAAGGGGATTTAAGAATAAAGTCAAGAACGAAAAGTTTAAATATTAATATCCTATTAACAAGATATTATGGTAAAGGCAATAATTGACATAACAGATGAAGCAAACAGAATTTTAAACATCTTAAAAGCCAAATACGGATTAAATGATAAATCGGAAGCAATTAATATAATGGCTGGAAAATATGAAGAGGAATTTCTTGAACCGCAATTAAGACCGGAATATATCAAAAAAGCTGAAAGAATCATAAAACAGAAAGCCATTTCTGTTGGGACTGTTGCAAATCTTAGGAAGAGGTATGAATGATGTATTCCCTGGAGATTCGTCCAGAATTAGACAGGAAACTTGGCAAAATATTCAAGAAAAACAGAAAACAATATGAAATAATTATGAAAAAGGCGGAGGAAATTATTAAAAATCCGCAGCATTACAAAAATTTAAGAAAACCATTACAACATTGGAAAGAGGTTCACATAGACAAACACTTTGTTCTTGCTTTTTCGGTTAATGAAAATTCAAAAACAGTGATTCTTGAGGATTTTGAACATCATGACAAAATCTTCGGGTGAAGATTTAGGAAAGGGGGATTTGAATATTTAGTTAATTGGAGTTATAATTAATTATTGGGACGATTGTCAACAATGTGCTCGATTACAGAGATATTTAGTCAGGATGATTTGTTCCCGCCTTTTAAAAGGACGAGATTTTCAAGGTCGTTTTGTTCAACACCAATCTTCTGCAACGCTTCAAGTTCATATTTTAAATCCGCGGGAATTGAATCAGAATTATTTTCATAGCGGAAATTTTTCATCACCATTTTAATATGGGCCCTCTAAAAGAGGGCAGAGAGGTTTTATTTGAGCTCAGTATGAGTAGGAACCCTCTTATTAAAGAGGGGTTTTCAGAGCCCGTCTGCTTTATGGGGAATCGAACCGAAGTTCTCATCACCCATTTGAAGACAAACGGGATGAAAGGAGGGTTGAAGTTAATAGAATCAGAAAATCGCTTTATAAAGCCGTTGTGATTGCTTCACACAGAATAAGGATATGGAAAATCGTTTCACAAGCCTTTTAAATGAATTTCAATTTCTCGTCGATAAATGAAGATTGTTTTTACCCCCGATTGGTTTCTTACAAGCGACATTTTCATAAATCTTTTCAGCTTCATTGTTCTTGCTTTTGTTTGCACTTTGGCTTTCAAAAGTTACAGGATGAGCGAGAAAAAAAGCTCGCTTTATCTCGGCTTGGGCTTTTTGCTGATTGCGCTTGCAGAACTGGCGACAGTCATAACAAAGCTCCCAATCTATTACGACTTTAGTCCGATTAAAGACATAGGAACCGCGATAGTAACAAACGACATTGTGAGCACCATTGACATTTTTTACTACATCGGCTTTTTTTTCAGCAGGCTTTTCACATTGCTGGGACTTTATATTTTATACAAGCTTCCGGCGGAAAGAATCTCAGGGGAATTTTTTCTTTACATTTATTTCATAACGATAATCTCCATACTGGGCCAGCCGTTTTATTTCATACACCATTTTACAGCATTGATTTTGCTCGTTTTCATAGTAAACAAATACACAAAAATTTACCTGAAGGAAAGGGCGAAAAACACAAGAACCCTTGTGGTTGCATTTGTCCTTCTTGCAATAGGGCAGTGGGTTTTCCTGTTCTCAAAAGTCGGCGCAATTTATGTCCTTGGACAAATCATCCAATTAACAGGGTACATAACTTTATTAATGCTAATTATCAAAATTATCAAAGATGGAAAGAAAGAGAAACCGCGTGGAAATCATTCACGACATGCTTAGAATCATCCAAGAACGGGGAGGCAGAATCAAAAAAACCCATCTTATGTACAAGGCAAATCTTTCCCACAAGCAAATGACTTCTTATCTCAAGGATTTGATAAAAAACGGGCTTATCATCGACAAAAGGGCGGAGGAAAGAAATTTGATTCTCATAACGGAAAGGGGAAGGGATTTTTTCGTCAAGTACGCGCAGATGCGCGAGTTTGAAAAGACTTTTGGATTATAACAATAAAACTATAAAAAGCCGACTTCTTTTTTTCAATCATGAAAAAGTCCATCAGATTGTACATTGAAGGAACAGTGCAAGGCGTATTTTTCAGGAATTTTATAAAGGAAAGCGCGGAAAAAGAAGATGTTCACGGCTTCGTGAGAAATTTGGAGGACGGAAGAATTGAGATTTTTCTCGAGGGCGACAACGAAAAAGTCGACAGGATGATTGAAATCTGCAAAAAAGGGCCGAGGCATTCGCAGATAAAAAATGTCGTGTTAAAAGAGGAAAAATTCCAGGATTTCAAGGATTTCAAGGTGCTGCATATTTGATTATATTTTTAAGAACAATAATAGTTTTAAATTGGAAAATCTTGGATTTGTATGTTTAAAATTGCAACGTTAATTGAAGTAGAAAGTCTGCCTGTTTCTCTTGAAGTACATGTTCAAAATAAAGATTTCAAAGACAAAAAGGATGCAAAATCAAACGCAAGAAATACTCTCGGTCAAACTAGCAGAGGGAGTATTTGTTTTAATGATGATAGGAGTCCAGGGGAAATTGTAGAGGATTTTGCAAGAACTTATCAGACTCCAACAAAAATAGGTTCAACTTCCAAATCCTATTTTGTTACTTACGATAAAAGATTAGATATAATCCCACTTGCCTTTGTTCATTATTTCTCTACCAGAACGAAGTAACTGGCAACGTCGAATTTAAATTTGATTATTCTTTGTAATCAACGTCAGGCTTGACTTCTTTCAATAAAAGTTCTCCAGTTATAGGATCGATATATGTTTTATAAAGAGAGGTTGTAAGTTCTCCTGGTCTTGGTACTAATGGTGTTCTTGGATAATAATTTTGTAGCGGACCCACTGCTTCCGCTAATCTATTTGCAGCAAGTATCTCATCAATAGTCCACATAAGACATACAGAAAACAACAAGATATAAATATTTGTGTTCTATATATTTAAGGATAACCATCATCATTTACTCTCGGCATTCTAGAACTGTCACAAATATATGAGAAAACGCACAAGTTATCAATCGCACTTTTCAAAGTTGCACCATCCACTTCCCATATTTTTTCGTCCAAAGTCAAAGGATTGATTTCTCTTTCACGCAAGTGATTAACTTGGGGCATTCTGTAATTTTGCGGGGCTTCTTTTTCTTTAATGATTTCATATGCTGTAGGACAGTTCAGCGAATAAACAAGACTTGAAAACATATCTCTCTTAAAATTATCTCCTCTAACAATATGGATTACAGGCCATTGCGGTTGTTCAGAGTGCCGGTCTATGCTATGCACATTTTTATTCTGAACCAAATCGTAAGAGGCATAAACCAATTCTTGCTGTTTAGAAAGTATTCTTAAAGCATTCAAATAAACATCCATCAAGCCAGCATCAAAACGAACTCCTCTTGAATCCGAGTCTCTTCCCAATTGTTCATCCCATTTGTCAAGGGAATCAATTGCTTCTGAATTTGCAAAAGTTCTCATAAAATAGAATCTTGATTCAGAATCAAAAATTTTAGATATTTCTTCTCTTACGATTCCATTTTCAAAAGAGTAAATAATATTATCATTTCCACTAATCTGTGGAACAACATTCACCGATAACAATTTATTTTTTATATCTCGGATAACATTAACCATTTTGTAAAAAGAAAATTTTATTATATAAGGTTTTATATAAATCAATATATAATTATCAAAGAGGTTTCATGATTTACACAAATTCAGACGGCGGAAGTAGGGGAAATCCAGGTCCAGGGGCAATCGGCGTTCTTGTAAGAAAAAACGACAATATCCTCGAGACTTACGGGGAAAAAATCGGAAAGGTTACAAACAACGTCGCGGAATACAAGGCATTGATAAAAGCGTTGGAACTCGCGAAAAAACACACGGACGATGAAATAACATGCATCTTGGATTCGGAACTTGTTGTAAGGCAACTTCTGGGGGATTATCAAGTCAAAAACAAAAACGAAGAATTAAAAAAATTGTTTCTGCAAGTCCAAAAATTGCAGGAAAATTTCAGGAAAATAAAATACGTGCATGTGAGAAGATACGATGTTTTTCAGCAAATCGTCGACTCAATTTTGAACATGGAACTGGACGGAAAGAATTGATGCGCTCGCGCTTTTCAGCGCCCGCTAAATCTGGCTCGTTGCTTCGCAACTCGCTATTGATATAAAATTTGTCAAAATAAAAACACTCAATTCGATTGCGCTGCCGCCTGCTTGTTGATATGAATTAAAGAAAAATGTTAATGTAGAAAACGTCAAGGTAGATTAATTGTAAAAGTTGTTTGTTAATTAATATTGGTTTTGGATTTTGGGTGGGCAGGTGGGAACGTGGGGTTGCGAGATGGGATAAAGATATTTAAATTAATTCTTCTTTTTGAATTATGGAAAAATTTTTCTGGGCTGACAAGATTGCAGAGGACATAATAAAACAAAGGGGCAAGAAAAAAGAATTTGTGTGCGCTTCTGGAATCTCACCTTCAGGGACGGTTCATATTGGAAATTTTCGGGAGATTATTACGACAGACTTGGTTGTTCGGGCTTTGAAAGACAAAGGGAAAAAAGCAAGGTTCATTTATTCCTGGGATGATTACGACAGGCTCAGAAAAGTCCCTGAAAACCTGCCGGAAAAGAAAAAGAAAGAATATGAAAAATTTATTGGAATGCCTTTAAGCGAAACCCCAAGCCCATTTGAAAAAAACAAAAGTTACGCCGAGCATTTTGAACAGGAATTTGAGAAATCCCTGGAGAAAGTTGGAATAAAACCAATGTTCATAAGGCAAAGCAAAATGAACAAAAAATGTGTTTACGCGCCGTTGATAAAAAAGGCCCTCGATGAAAGAAAAAAGATAATCAAAATTCTTAACAAATACAGAAAAGAGCCTTTGGAAAAAGATTGGATGCCGATTGAAATTTATTGCGAAAAATGCAAAAAAGATTTCACAAGAGTTTTGAATATAAAGGGATATGAAATTTCTTATGCATGCGAATGCGGTTTCAAAAGCAAATTTGATTTCAGAAAAAAAGGTATTGTGAAATTAAAATGGAGAATTGACTGGCCTGCAAGATGGTTTTATGAAAAAGTTGATTTTGAACCAGGAGGAAATGACCACAGTGTTTATGGAGGAAGTTTCATGACGGGAAAGGAAATCGCTAAAGAAATTTACGATTACGAGGCGCCGATGTATGTAATGTATGATTTTGTAAATGTCAAGGGAGCCGAGGGAAAAATGTCAAAATCTCTTGGGAACGTGATAACTTTGAACGACGTCTCTGAGATTTACGAGCCGGAAATAATTAGATATTTGTTCGTGGGAACAAGGCCGAACAAGGGATTTGAAATAAGCTTTGACAACGACGTGATAAAAATTTACGAGGATTACGATGAATTGGAAAGAAGATATTATGAAAAAGAGGCAAGCGAACAGGAAAAAAGAATTTACGAGCTCTCGAGATTAAAAGTTTCAAAGGAAAAACCTGAAAGAGTCGGATTCAGGCATCTTATAACTTTGATTCA
>JACOYL010000015.1 GCA_016181895.1 Candidatus Pacearchaeota archaeon | reverse complement strand
CGATTTCCGTTAAATTTATATATATATTTCGTATAAATTACTAATGAATAAATGGGTGATAATTGGGATAATTGTTATACTTGTTTTGGGAATTGTTATAGGGATTTATGTTTTTCAGAATTCTATAGGAGAACAAGGAAGTCAAAATCAAGGAACAGATGGAACAAATAATGCTCCTGAAATTCCCGGAGAAATTTTAAATGGAATGTTTGATGCTTTAGAGCAAGGATTAAACCAAAATGGATAATAAAAACAAATTTCTAATATTTTTTGTCGCTATTATTTTAATTGCTTCTGTTTATTTCATAACTTCAATTACTTTTACAACAGGAACTTATGTTGAAATGTTCCCTGCATTTAGCGGAACTGTTTGTGTTTTGGAAGATGAAAATTGCGTTGATGGAACGGAAAAATCAATAGATTTTGCTCTCGCGAATGTTTGGGCTAATGAAGAATTTGCTTTAACTGACAGAACAAATTTTCCAATTCCTATAATTATATTAGACAATGTAAGATATAGGGGAACTGGCGGGCCTCTTTTTTATGGGGCATCTGTTGAAAATGAAAGAGATTTAATGATACAAGTTATGGAAAAAATACATCAAAATAACAATAATATTCGATTTGGAAGAGAAGGAGGATATGCAAGCGAAGATTTGCCCGAGGGATTTAGGCTTTCTGGAATGAACACACTTAACGACGATGGCTCTGAGATTATAAATACTATGCAAATTGTTTTTGTTGAGGAAGGGAGTATTTATACCGTTGATACATCTCAAACTGGAAATATAACTGAATTATCTTTAAATTTAAATGGACAAATTTACACCCTCATTTCTATTGAGAAAGAAGTGACAGAGCCAATAACTTATACTTTTGAGGGATAAATTTCTCCCCAGTTAACTTTATAACTTCTTCATCTTTTGATTTTTCATGAAAAGCGGTGAAATGAAATCAAAATTTTTTTCCCATTCAAGGCTTTCGGCGTTTGAACAATGCAAACTCAAATACAAATTCAGATACATTGACAAGATAATTCCAGAGATGGAAAAAACAATTGAGTCGCATCTTGGAAAAGTCGTCCACAGCACGCTGGAATGGCTTTACAGGCAGATAAAAAATGGCTTTGTTCCCACAGTGGATGAAGTTATTTTTTATTATTCAAAAGCATGGAAGGAGGAATACGAGGAAGGAATTCCGATAATAAAAAAAGGGCTTGACTCGGAGCATTATTTCAACAAGGGCGTTCAATTCCTTATCAATTATTACACAGAGCACAAGCCTTTTGACGACAACACAATTGACGTCGAGAAAGAAATAGAGCTTTCGCTTGATGACACGGGAGAATACAAAATTCGGGGATTCATAGACCGCTTGGCGATGAATCCGAAAACAGGAGAATACGAAGTTCATGATTACAAAACTTCTGGAAATTTTCCCTCCAATGAAGACATTGAAAACGACAGGCAGTTGGCATTGTATGCCATCGGAATAAAGGAGATTTACGGAAAAGAAAAAGACGTGAAACTCATCTGGCACTATCTTTCGTTCAACAAAAAAATACACTCGAAAAGAACAGACGAGCAGCTTGAAAACCTGAAAAAAGAAACTCTGAAATTAATCAAGGAAATTGAAGCAACAAAAAATTTTGAACCGACGAAATCAAGCTTGTGCCACTGGTGCGAATACAAACCGATTTGTCCCGCATGGGGAAACAAGCCTCCTGAAAGACAGACTGAACTGGGCGATTTTTGAAATTCAAAAATAATTTTTTTTGGATAACTTGTCAAATTTTTCCTGAAAATAATTTGCCGGAAGAGAATAGTCTAATAAAACCCCATCCAAACTACGCAGTTCTGATGTAAGTGCCTGATTTATTCCATTAAAAAAATTTCTATCATTTCTATCTCTGTTAAAATGAACAATAAGCTTTGTTATTTCATCCTTTTTATATCTGGCTTCAGCATAATCGACTTCCCCATTTCCATCTCTGTCGCATATAGTGACATCTGACAAATCTTCCTCGATATAATTTACACATTTTGGTTCAAGGTTAATATTTTGAGAAACGCATCCAAGAACCAAAAATCCAAGCGCCAATTTTGAAATCAGATTTGCCCCGAAAATCATTTTATTGAATTTCAAATGATTAAGATTTATAAATTTTTATATTCCTGAATCTTTCTTTAATAGATAATTATTTTTTTAAATTATCCCTCATCCAAAAAATTAATGATAAAATCAAATCAAATTTGTGATGCAGATTAATGATATATTTTTATTATCAATTACGCTTATTTATTGAGCGTCAACGAACAATTCTGTTTAATAAGCCAAACAAAATCAGGGCTTTTAAAAAAATCCTTATGAAAAAAAGAAATTTTTATAAATTGAAAACTTGAATCCAAGGAAAATAAAATTTTTTTCGAAAATATTTATAAATGAATTTCCTGTAAATTTTTCATGGATTTGGAAGAAATCAGCAGAGAGAGAAAAAATGCAAATATCATTGATTTTTATGGTGCCCATTACAGAAGAAAACCTTTTGGAAGCAGAATACCATCAAGAATCAAATCAATTTATCTTAACTATTCCCACATTTTATTAAAAGCGCTTTATACTTTGGTTGGTTAATTTATTCCTCCCCGAAATCCTGAACCCTTATCAAATCGGTCACGGAATCTCCTTGCTGGAGTTTCACAATTCTCACGCCCTGCGCCGCTCTGCCCATGATTCTTATGTTTTGCAAAGTTGTTCTTATCACGATTCCTTTTGCCGTCGTGATTATTATGGAATCAGAGGAATTTACCGAAATTGTTGTTACAACGTCGCCTGTTTTTTCTGAGACTTTCAGGTTTATCACTCCTTTTCCTCCCCGGGCTGTTTTTCTGTAATCGCTAACAGATGTTCTTTTTCCAAATCCGTTTTTCGTAATCGTCAACACGGCTTCCGTGTTCAGAATTTCCAGACTTACGACTTCGTCGTCTTTTTCCAATTTGATTCCTATGACTCCGTAACTGTTCCTTCCTGTGTTACGAACATCATCGGAATTGAATCTCACAGCCTGCCCTTTTTTTGAAGCAAGAAGAACTTCCTGGCTTTTTTTCACTATCTGAACGTCAATCAATGCCTCTGATTCGTCGGAAGGAAGATTTATCGCCCTTACCCCTGAAGCCCTTGGTTTTGAGAAATTTCCCAGGGATATTTTCTTGACAATTCCTTTTTTCGTCGCCATGAACAAATAATCGTCGAAATTTTTTATGGGAATGACATTTGCTATTTTTTCATTTTTCAAACTGAGCATGTTGATTATCGCTTTTCCTTTTCCATATCTTTCGGCTTCGGGAATCTCATAGGCTTTCAGCCACAAAACCCTGCCGCGAGAGGTGAAGAAAATAAGATAATCATGAGTGGAACACGTTATCATCTGCTTTACAAAATCTCCCGTAGCCAAACCGGAACCTATAACTCCCCTGCCTCCGCGCTTTTGTTCCTTGTATGATTTCACGTCCATTCTTTTTGCGTATCCTTTGTCTGTTATCGTGACGACGACTTCTTTTTTTTGAATTAAATCCTTCTCGGAAATCTCGGAAATTTTTTGCAGGACCTGCGTTTTTCTGTTGTCGCCGTATTTTCTTTTAATTTCAGAAATTTCCTTTACAACGATGCCCAGGACTTCTTTTATGTCTCCAAGGATTTTTTCAAGATCTTTTATTTTTTCTTTAAGTTCCTCGTGCTCTTTTTTCAGCTTGTCATGCTCCAAAGAAGTCAATTGCTGAAGCTTTGTGTCAAGAACCGCTTGACTTTGCCTTTTTGTCAAATCAAATTTTTTAATCAAAGATTCAAGAGCTTCATTGGCTGATTTTGATTTTTTAATCAGCAAAATCACGGCGTCGATGTTTTTCAATGCTGTCAGCAATCCGGAAACAATTTCCTGCCTTTCCCTTGCTTTTTTCAAGTCGTATTTTGTCCTGTCTGTTATTATTTTTTTCCTGTATTTCACGTATTCTTCAATGGCTGTTTTTAAATTCAAAATTTTCGGCTGTCCGTCGACAAGAGCCAAAAAATTCACATTGAAAGAATCCTGAAGCCTTGTGTATTTGTGCAACGCATTGATTACAAATTTCGTCTTCATTGAATCCGACGAGCTTTTTCTCAATTCCAGCACAATTCTTATTTTTCCCTTCGCGCTCTCGTCCCTTAAATCGGAAATGTCTTTCAGCTTTTTATCCTGAACCATTTTTGCTATTTGTTCAATCAATGTCGTTTTGTTAAGCATGTAAGGAATCTCTGTTATCACGACAAGTTCCTTGTTTTTTGCGGATTCTGTAGAAACCCTTCCTCTGAGGACAAGTTTTCCTCTTCCTGTTTTGTACAACTCAAGCATGTCTCCCGAAACCGTGCCGCCCGTCGGGAAATCAGGTCCTTTTACAATTTGGGAGAGTTCTTCAATTGAAATGTCGTGTTTTTTTACAAATGCAATTATTGCATCGCAAACCTCTGTTAAATTGTGCGGCGGAATATTTGTCGCCATTCCCACGGCGATTCCCGTAGCTCCGTTTATTAGAAGATTCGGAAGTTTTCCGGGAAGCAATGTCGGTTCTTTCAACGAGTTGTCAAAATTCGGGATGAAATCAACTGTTTCTTTTTCAATATCTTCCAATAATTCAGACGCTATCATGTTCAAACGAGCTTCCGTGTACCTGTAAGCGGCGGGAGGGTCGTTATCAATTGATCCAAAATTTCCCTGTCCGAAAACCAAAGGGTATCTGAGGGAAAAATCCTGCGCCATTCTCACCATTGCATCGTAAACAGCAGTGTCTCCATGGGGATGGTATTTACCTATGACGTCTCCGACCACACGCGCGGATTTTTTTGTCTGGCTTCCCGGTTTCAATCCCATCTGATGCATCACATAAAGAATTCTTCTCTGAACAGGTTTCAATCCGTCTTCAATGCTTGGTATTGCACGAGAGACAATGACAGACATCGCGTAATCAAGATACGCCTTTTTCATTTCCTCGGAAACTTCCGAGGGGATTATACCTTTCTCGTTTTCAATATTATTTTTTTCTTCGGACGTCATTTTAAATTTGTTCAATTTCTTTTAATTCTTTTTCATTTTCCGGCACTTTTTTCCATTTAATATTTTCAATAACATCATATTTCTTTTTACATTTGTGCATTTTCTCATTATTCTCAGGACATCCGTAAAGGTTACCTTCAATACACCCTCCACAATTTGTTGTTATTGTTTTTCCACATTTAGGACATTTTCCTACGGCTTTCATTTTAAAACTCC
>JACOYL010000003.1 GCA_016181895.1 Candidatus Pacearchaeota archaeon | reverse complement strand
TTAATTCCTCAGCACAATAATATTATTCATTCCCCTTCTCCTCTGAAACCCCAACTTTTAAATAATTCCCCCTCAAAGACTAATTATGACATTCAAACTTTCTCCTTCCTCTTTGAATTTGATGAAAGAATGCCCGCGCTGTTTTTGGCTGACTCAGCACAAAGTTTGGAAAAGACCGCAGGGAATTTTTCCATCGCTTCCTTCAGGAATGGACAAAATTCTAAAAGAACATTTTAATAAATTCATGGAACAGGGAAAACTTCCCCCTGAATTGTGTGACAACAAACATTGCAATAATATGACGCTGTTTAATGATCATGCTCTGCTTGCAATATGGAGAAGCAATTTTAAGGGAATTACTTACGAGGATAAAAAAGGGAATATCCTAAAGGGAGCTGTTGATAATCTTCTTATGAAAGGCAAAAAACTTATAGTTCTTGATTATAAAACAAGAGGTTACGACTTAAAAGAAGACACCCATGAACATTATCAAGATCAGTTAGACATTTACAATTTCCTTCTCAGAAAAGCCGGATATGAAACGGAAGATTATGCCTTCTTATTGTTTTACGTTCCTAAAGAAGTTATGGAGACAGGAGAAGTTATTTTTGAAACAACTCTAAAGAAAATGAAAATAAATGTCAAAGATGCTGAAAAATTATTTGAAAAGGCAATTAAATTATTAAATTCAGATTGTCCTAAGGATAGTTGTGAGTGGTGTGAGGGGAGATAATTAAAATAACCTCTAACCAATCCTCTCCATTTCCCTGATTTATTTAAAGCAGAATTTACTTTACAAAATTTGAAGCTTCCAGAAATCGCGACGCTTTCAAAATTTCAACTCCGATAATTTTCCCTTTTTCATCCAACTCTATATTTATTCCCGGCGCTATTTCCTCAAACCTGTCCTCTTCGCCTTCTTCCAAGTAAATGAACAATGAATCCGACTTCTTATCATAGTTGTACTTGTCTTTTATTTCCATCTTCCGCTTGCAATCCTATTTAATCATCAAGCAGAAATTATCTTGAAGGGGGGTTTCAATTCAATGTCCTTTAAGTCTTTTGCTTTCTCCCTGAAATTAAGTATACCCACTCCAATTATCTCGTCGGTTTCTTCATCCTTAAAAACAGTCACTCCCTCCGAAATATCTTCTCCATAATTGGGTTTTGGACCCCCGATAAATATCTCTAAATAATCTCTTTCTTCATCATAATAAATCCTCATGTTTCCTTTAGACATTTTATTTCATGCTTCTTGTAAAATAAGCCGATAATACGGAGCCTTCTTTCTAACAACTCTTAGTTTGTTTTTATCGCTTTTTTGGTACCGAACACAACATCGGTTATCTTTGAAGCTGTTTGACTGGCATCTAAGATTTCGATTTCAATTGGTTTTCCATCTTTATTGTAATGGGTTATTATACTTTCCTGCTGTTCCGCAAAATCAGGTTTCTCATTAGTTAAAGTTATCACTAAAATATCGGTTTCGGCATCATATTTATATTCCATATCTTTTTCTCCTTGCTTTGTATACAGTTATTATTCTTTTTATTTCTTTGCTTTCTTCAACTATAACTCTAAGAAAGTATCCGTTTAACTTTTTTTGATATATCATTCTATTCATATAAGTTTTTGATTTTGAGTCAGGTAGGTTTAAACAATTTTTAATCATTTCTATGTTTATGTCATATTTTTCCATTCTTTCTTTACTATGTTCTGTAAAGATTATTCTCATGATACCCCAAATAAAATAGTTATTTATATAATTTCACATTCAGAACAAAGGGATTAAAGAATATAACACTCACCCAATTCTCTTAATTTCATTGATCTCATCGTCGGAAATCGCGGTTCCCTTGAATTTCAATGCGTAGAGAAGCGCGTCGAGAATGTTTTTGTTTTTCATTCTTATCAATCCCTTTTTGTAGGCGACATAAATCAACTCTGTTGAACGCACGAAACGAAAATCCTTGAAAGCCTTGTAATTCTGCTTCTTCTCGAAAATCGGCATGTGCAATTTTCCTTCCATCAGCTTTTTCAAGTTCTCGGGTTTCTCTCCGAGCATTCTCGTTGTTCTTTCATCGATTGCAATTATGTTTTCAATTCCCCTTTCATCCAGAATCTTGGACAAAGCCAAACAAGAAGCTTCCCCGACATCAATCAAGTGAACAGGGCGTTTTCGCGTTTCAAAAATGTTGTTGGCAATGTTAAGGAATTCGTATGTCTTTTGCGAGATTTCGGAATCAGTTATCTTCATGGAAGAAGGCATTTCCAAAACCCCGTCGTCGATAAGTTGCTGGGTTCTCATGGCTTCAAGCTCGAATCTTTTTATGCTCAAAGGCCTATCAACGACTTCTCCCTTTACCTCTTTCGTAATTAGAAATTTTCCGTTGAAGATTTTTTTCAAGCCGCGGAGCTCTTCAATCAAAGAAGACATGCTCAAGCTTATCAATGCTCCCGCGTCGAAGATAAGGGCTTTCATTTTAATGGGTTGCCAACCTCCTTGGTAAATGAGTAAAATCATTCATGGATTCCATTCTCCAATTTTTGAAGGTTTTACTCCAATATAAAACGCTTAATCCGGTATTATGTTGAGCAAGGCGGACCAGATATTTTCCAAGCGGGATTTGGAGCAGATACGCAATTATTATTCGGTTTGTTCTTCCGTGAGCAACAATCATTATCGTCTTGTCTTTTGTCTTGTTTTTTGATATCTCTTTTAGAAGTTTTTCTAATTTTCTTAGTCTTGGACTAACCAATCTTACCATTTTGCTTAAAATATGATAGATGTGATATTCATTAAATTCATCAAAACTTTTTTTTATCGGAACTTTAATAATTTTTGATATAATCTCCGCCGTCCTTTTGCTTCTGATTAAGTTGCTTGTATAAATTGCATCAATTTTAATTTTTTCTTTTTTCAATTTCATTCCAAGATGTTTCGCCTGAATTTCGCCTTTTTTCGTCAATTTTGAATCTCTGCTCAAATTTGTCTTCGCATTATGCTCCGATTCTCCGTGGCGAACTAGGATGATTTTCATCTGAAATTCTTTGAATAAGCAAAAAACTTATCGCCTTTCTTGTAATTTAATTTTTTTAATAAATTTTGCATACCAATATTCTCTATTTTAGTTATTAATTCAACATATCTTATTCCTCGTTTTTTTGCCAAGGTTTCTATATATTTTACAAGTTTTTTTCCTATGCCCTTACGTTGAAAATTTTTGTCGACAATAATGGAACCCAGATAAAAATAAGATGTGAAAAAATGACAGATTATCACACCTAATATTTTATTATCTTCCTCATAAACAAAAGTTTGGTTGTTTTTTTCTTTTATGTAATCTTCAACATCATATTTGTTATAATCTCCTTTTTTTCCATTAACGCTCATTTTTGTGTCGCTATTCAACAATTTTAAAATTTGACTTGCATCTTTCATCGTTGCTTTGCGAATTTTCATCCAAAAAAATCCATTGCGATTTTAATTCTGTCCCTTACAGACATTGTCTTGGCATAAGGAACATTCGCGGAGCCTTTTTGTCCAGCGTAAGACGCAAGCTCGTACATTGAAATTCCAAGAAGTTTCGCGGTTTGCTCCATCGAGATTCCGTGCTCGTAAATTTTCGAGGCTTTGTTGATTCTCGCTTTCTCGAAAACCTCGTTTATGTGGCTCTTGAATTCGCTTGAAGATTTTGCGAGCCTTTTCATTATTCCCTCGAGGCTTTTTGTGAACGCGCCCTCGCCGTCTTTTTTGAGAATTTTCAATACATTGTCTATTTCCTTGAAAGCAAACATGGAAAATTCCCTGCACTCCTTTTCCCCGTATTGATGCTTTCTTTCTATGATTTTGCTCAAAGAATAAATGACTATGGCTATGGTTATGGAATCCGTGTCCTGCTCCGTCGAGGCGGAGTGAATCGTCTGATTTGACAAATCCTTGAGTTTGAGGACGTCATCATTTCTTATCGCCTCTTTTGTTTGTTCAAGGACTTGAATCACGTGCTCTTTTTCATGCATGAATTATAGAAATAAAAAGGGTTAATAAAAGTTAAGATTACAAATAATTCTCATGTATCAAATCCATGGCTCTCATTATTGCAGAGGCGTTAATTGGGTTTGTTCTGTTGGACTTTGACCTCAAAGATTCGAAAAGCCTGTTATAAACCACACTATAAGTTCTCGCCTTTCTTAAAAAAGGAGATATAAACTTTTCAAAAGAAATTGTTAACTCTTCCCTTTCAACGTAAAGCTTATTTTGCGGGCAAATGGTATATCCCCTATCAATAGAAGTTGTTTCAACTATCTTGTCGTTTATCTTTGAAAAATCCAATGACATAATATTAATCGTATGATAAGGATTTATAAATATTTTTGTATAAGTAATATCATGAAAACCGCGGTTTTGGATTCCAGTTTTATTTTGACTTGCGCGAAGCAGAAAATAGATTTTTTTGAATTTCTGGAAAACGAAGGATTTCAAATAATAATTCCAAAGCAAGTCATCGGAGAAATAGAGAAAATTTCAAAAACAAAAGATTACGGAAAACTTGCAGGGCAAGTTTTGAAGAAAAACAAATTCAGGGAAGTTGACTTGAAGACAAAAAATGTCGATTTGGGAATTATAAAATATGCTAAGAAAAATCCCGAAACAATCATCGCGACTTTGGATTCAGGAATAAAAAGAAAAATCAAGAACAAAAAAATAGTTGTGAGAGGAAAAAAGAAATTGGAGATTGTTTAATTTTTATATAACAATCCCGTTATTGTATTTTCGTATCAAATCCACTATTTGATTAACATTGGCAAATCTCTGGCCATCTTCACCTATTGAATAATATGCATGATACCATTTTCCATAAATGCCGCCACCCAAAAAACTACAACTTTCGTCCAAAATCATTTCCGGCGGATAAAAAAACGGCTCTTTTGACATAATATCAAGCGGACGTTTTTCTTTGTTACTTTCACCTTTATCTGTTATCATGTTATGTTCTACTATTTTCACATAAATTGCTCCATCGCCAAGAAGGGATGACAGAGAATAAACTGTCTTTATTTTTCTTTTATTCCCAAATAATTTTTCTCTTATATCTTTCCATTCGTCTTTCCCGTATTCATATTTCATAATCAAGCCTTTATTTCAGCATTTAAAAAGCTTTTTAAATGAATTTTCGCTTAATTTTCATATGTTCTATCTGACAGAAGTTCAGGATTATGTAAGGGTTGAGCCGAGACTTTTTGGATTGCCTACAATAGAGGCTGTTGAAAACCAGCTTAAGAAAATTTACCAGGATTATTACGACAAGGAAATGGGAAAGGTTGTCGCCATCGTCGAGGTTCTCGAAGTCGGCGACGGAGTCATAATTCCCGGCGACGGAGCGGCTTACTACAATTCGAGATTCAAACTTGTCACATGGAAACCGGAGCTGCAGGAAATCGTCTTCGGAAACATAACAGAGATAACAAATTTCGGGGCTTTCATCGACATGGGCGTTTTGAAGGGAATGATTCACATAGGGCAGACAATGGAGGATTATGTAAGCATGAGCAAAACAAATACTTTGTCCGGAAAATCTTCCAAGAGAAGCCTGAAATCCGGAGACTTGTGCATGGCAAGAATTGTAGCAATAAGCCACAAGGGAGATTTCCCGAAAATAGGATTGACAATGAGACAACCGGGATTGGGAAAAATCGAGTGGATAAAAGAAGATCAAGTCAAAAAGGAAAGGGTTTCAAAGAAAATTTCAAGAGACGAGGAAAAGGCTGAAAAAACAAAAGGGGGAAAAAAGAAGAAAAAATAAAATGATATTACATTCAAAACAAGAATTAAAGGAAATGAGAGAATATGTTGAGGAATTAGAAGATTTGAAATTTGATAGGAACTTAAGTCTTTCGGAAATATTAACATTAAAATTTTTGCAAATGGGGCTTGGAATTAGAAATGTTCGCGAGATAATGGGGAAATATAATTAAAATGAAACAACGCGCGTGCAAAATCTGCAAGAGAATTTTCGAGGGAGACAAATGTCCTTCCTGTGGTTCCAAGGAATCAACAGACAGTTTCAAAGGAAAGACAATAATCATAAATCCCGAGAAATCGGAAATTGCGAAAAAATTAAACGTCAAGGAAAAAGGAACTTACGCGATAAAAACTTAATATGAAATTTTTAAAAATTATTTCGGAAAAGGAAAATCCTTTGTTCAAGAGAAAAGAGGTTTATGTGGAAATTGAATCAGACACTTCAATAAAAAAAGAAGACGCGGAAAAAATGATTTCCAAGGAATTTTCAACGCCGGAGGAATGGATTGCGATAAAAAAAATATCGGGAAATTTCGGCTCGAAAATTTTTCATATTTCCGCCTTTGTTTACAATTCAAAAGAAATCAAGGAAGAGGTTGAGCCGAAGCCAAAAAAAGCAGCTGCTCAACCAGCCTGATAATTAACAATAAGAAATCAAATATTCAATAAATGTAAATTTTTTACAAAATTTCCATGGGAAAGAAAAAGAAATCAGTGAAGAAGGGCAAAAAGCCCCACAAGAACAAGCCGACGAGCAAGAAATATGCAAAATACACAATCAGCGGGGACAAAGTCACGAGAAAACAATTTTGCCCTCGTTGCGGAGCGGGCGTTTTCCTGATGGAATCGCAGGGAAGATTGTATTGCGGGAAGTGTCATTATTCGGAGTTTAATAAGAAATAATCATGGCAGATAAACTGCTTCTGAACCCTTCTCATAATAAAGCGGTTTTTTCCTTGTTAGAATATCATAAATATCTTCGTCTCTAAAAGTGGAAACAAATTCACCAATTAATCTTCTCCTCATAATTTCATCTTCCTGTTACGGAACTAATAGGTTCAATCTTTTCTTAAACGCTTCTCTTATTAGCATATAATTTTTATATTATGTTTATTTATAGAATTAATTGCATTAAAAAATATAATGCGTGGAAGCTAATTTTAAAGAAAACTAACTCGCTCCACGACTTAAATAAATTTAATGATTATAAACCAGTCGTCAATCTTCTGCATTCTTTGGGAATTTGATTGGCTATTTGTTCAATTGAATATCTATTCTTGATAGTTCTGTTTCTTTGACCCATTCGAAATACAATATCCGCTATTTTTTCCTTTGGAACATCATTCAATGCCCTTGCTGAAATCAGAACACCTGAATTTTCTGAATAAGGAACTGAAACAATATCAGCATGCCAGTAAGTATCATTTGTTACGGGGCATCTTCCATATCCTAGCAAATCTCCAACAAGATTTTTTATTCCCATTTATTTATTTTTATCTTTTTACTATAACCCTGGGAGAGTTTTCAAGCCAGTCAAAAAGATGACCTGAACGCTCTCCTGGGGAAAAAGAGGTGATAGAAAGGAAAAAGAGGTGATAGAAAATAGAGATTGAACCTCTATATAAATGTTTCGGTTTTGTTACTCTTAAAGAATGACGAGAGGTTTCTTTTTCTTAGTAGTGATTATTGATAACTTTATTAGGTACTACTTTGATATTTATTAGACACTACACAACTCTTCTAAAGAAATTTCTTCAATTAATTCAGGAGAAAGCGGCGGCGCAACCCTATATTGCGATATCGAATCCTTATTCTCTAATCTGCATTTGATTTCTTCCTCATTTATTTCCAACAAACCTTCCAATATAATTTCTCCATTTTCCAGCATGTACAATAAAATATCCCCTTCTTTATGCGCGGAAATCTCCCGTGTTAATCTTCCAATTCTGTAGCCTTTCATAAGCCCTCCTCTTATGACTCTTGCATAATTTCCAGCCATCTCTGTCTGATCCATTTAATTTCAAAAACAAACAACTTTTTAATTATTATTGTGCCTTGTTATATAAATTAGATTTATAATCTCTCATTTCTTAATTATAAAATGGAAAAACAAGAGGAAATTAAAAAAAGTGAAGATATAAACATTCACCAGGAAAAAATTCACAGCGTTGTTTTCAGCAAGGAAATCGGCTGGCAGGAAATCATTTACGATTTGATTAATTCAGAGCAACTTGATCCATGGAACGTCGACATAACCGTCCTTACAAATAAATATCTCGAGAAAATCCAGGAACTCGAGGAGAATTATTTTGTTTCCAGCAAGGTGCTTCTTGCCGCCGCCTTGCTTTTGAGAATAAAATCCGAAATCCTGCTGAACAAATACATAAAAACCATCGACGAAATCTTGTTCGGAAGCAGGGAAAAAAAGCAAACAATCATGGAAAGAATCGAACTGGACGAGGAAATTCCCGAGTTGATTCCAAAAAGTCCGCTGCCGAGATTCAGGAAAGTCACCATAAACGAGTTGGTTGAATCGTTAAACAAGGCGATAATAACCGAAAACAGGAGGATAAGAAAAGAGGTTTTAAACAACAGGGCTTTGATTGACGCTTCTTTTTCCCTGCCAAAAAGAAAATTCGCGATAAATGACAGGATAAAAGAAATTTATGAAAGATTGTTTGAATGTTTGAAAAATAACGGCGAGGGATTTGTCCCGTTTTCAGTTCTTGTCGGAAATGAAAAAGACGGGAAAATTTACACTTTCACGTCATTGCTGCATCTTGAAAACCAGAAAAAAATCTGGCTTCATCAAGAAGAACATTTCGGCGACATAAATGTTTGGTACAAGGAAACTTTCTTTGAAAGGAATCAAAATCATTTTGATGATTTGAAGAATGGAGAGGAAGAAATTATTGAAGAGAAAGAGATTGATGAATCTGAGAAGTAGACCGATTAAATCTTTCTATTCTACCTTCAAGCGTCCATCCTTTGTTAAAACCGTTTAATATTTCCAATTTAAATAAACGTTCTTTTTCCGTCAGTTGATGAGAATATTTAACTGTTTGATTTTTGGTTAATAAAACTCTTAACTCTTCTTCTGATAACTCTCTTGGAAAAGCGCCGAGAATTTCTTCTTCTCTTTCAAAGCTATAAATTGTCAGAGATGTGGCTGGAAACCTTGGAGAAAGGGGTGAAACTTCCATTTTAGCGGGATAGGCAGAAGTAATTTTTCCCAAAACCTTTTCTTCTTTTATGTCTCCTATTAACGCCTCGGTGGAAATCTCATAAGATTTCTGGTTAATTAATTTATGATTCTTCATGAAATATGTACAAAGAAATCCATTTATAAATTCATCCAACCAGATTCCTGACGAAGAATCCGACGGCAAAAGCCAAAAGAGCGGCAATTCCTCCGACGATTAGAGTTTCCAATGATGAAAACAGTTTGTGCTTTCCCGTTATTTCTCCCTTGAACCAGCCCACAAACAACAAAGCAAACGCGGTAAGAATAATTGAATTTATAAATTGTTTTTCAAGAAGATATTCATATTTTGTCATGGAAGCCAGGATAAATGAAATAAGGGGAATTACACCGATAAAAATGAAAGACAAAAATGTCGCCAGAGCGATTTTTTTTGCGTTTCTTTTCTTTTTGCTTAATTCATTTTCCGATTTCACAGAAAGATAATCCGAAATCGCCATTGAAAACCCGTCGGCAAACAAGTTCGCAAAGCCGAGAATCAAAACGATTGAAGAACTCAAGGAAGCGCCCATGACTCCTGAAACAACCGCAAAAGTTGTAACTGCTCCGTCGATTCCTCCATAGACAAATTCCGGAAGATATTTTTTCTCGATGTTCTTTCCCCTTTTCATATTTTAACAAAAAGAAAAATGTATTTAAATTTTTTCAAGAAGTTCTTTTCGGGCTTTTCTTAATGCGGCAGCATATTTTGCCCAAAGATGTATTTCTGATAAATTGCCATTTGAATTTTCATCCAGAAATGCCTGATTAAAAGTAAATATGTCATTTTCATCTTTGAAGACTTTGCCTAATAAATCGTGTCTTGGACTTCTGTCTTTTAACGCTTTATAAGATGTTCTCATCATTGTTTGATTTTTGGTAAGCCTGATAATCGAATGACATTGTAAATTTTCCTTAAATCAAAACTTTATAAATATTTCCTTATATAAAATAAAATGAAACTCGGCGTTCTTTTTTCAGGGGGCAAGGATTCAACTCTGGCTTTGTATCTGGCAAAAAAAGAGGGACATGAAATTTCCTGTCTTATTTCAATCATCTCTGAAAACAAAGAAAGTTACATGTTTCACACTCCTTCAATCTCCAAAACAAAAATGCAAGCCAAGACAATGAAAATTCCGTTAATCATCGAAAAAACAAAAGGACAAAAGGAAATTGAGTTAAAAGATTTGGAAAAAGCCATAAAAAAAGCAAAAGAAAAATACAAGATTCAAGGAATTGTAACTGGCGCCGTTGAATCGGTTTATCAGGCTTCCAGAATTCAGAAAATCTGTGACAAATTAAATCTTGAATGCTTCAATCCTCTTTGGCAGATGGATCAATTTGAATTGCTTGAGGATTTATTGAAAAACAAGTTTGAAGTTATAATTACTGGGGTGTTTGCATTTCCTTTTGACAAATCTTGGTTGGGAAGAAAAATCGACGGAAAATTCATCGAAGACATGAAAAAACTCAATGAAAAATACCAGATAAATCCCGCGGGAGAAGGAGGAGAATATGAAAGTTTTGTTCTTTATGTTCCGAAACTCTTTAATAAAAAATTGAAGATAAAAAGTTTCAAAGACTTTGGAGAAAAAAATTCATGGAGAAGGGAAATAGATGTGGGATGAATTTAGTTTTTGGATGTTAACTGCAGATTTTTTACAGCTTCTAAAATCCTGGAATCGGGAGACAAAACAAAAACATGGTCGTTGGGGGAACGCAAAGCCCTGTATAAACGCTGCAAGAATTCTCTTCTTGCTTTATCTTTGTAAAAATCCCAAAAATATTCCGGGTGTGTCAACTTTAAGATTTTCCAAAACGTGTCTTTTGGATTTGGATTCGGGTATTTTGTAAACACCATGGAATTGCATGAATTGCCGGGAAAATCAACTCCCCTGGAACATTTCGTGCTGTATAAAATGTCAGATATCTTTCTTTTAAATTCAGAAATCATCTTCCCTGTTTTATCGCTTTGCTGCAACTCAATCAGTTTTTCACGAGACATTAAATCTTTAAAAGAAAATTGATTTACCTCTTTATTTTCCGGCAGGTCGGCAAAAGCGCTTACATGAACCAATAAAGGCTTCTTTGCTTTCTCAATGCAGGCGGACAAAGCCCTGAGATAATCCTCCCTCGTTTTGTTCCCCTGATTAAAATTTTCATATCTGCAGTCAAATTCTTTTCCCGTCTGATGAATCTCAATTGTTCCGGGAGGGATTGTTTCAGCTTCAACAGTTTTGTAATCAGTAATGCCAAACACATTCTCCAAGACATTTTTTGAATGCAATGTTCCCGACATAAACACAAAAGCCTTGTTTTTATCGAGAACTTCCTGCAGTCTTTTGGAGAGATTGGTGGTGACAAGATTTGCATAAAGGTTCTCTTCATAAATCCTGTAAGTGATGTAAGTATCTTTAAAAAAATCTTCAAACGCTTTGGCGACTTCAACAGCCTTGCTGACGTGGTTGGAGGCCGAATCATCAAAATAAGTTTCTGACTCAATATTTCCGTCTTTCAGCATTAAAGATAAAATCCCGCGCATTTTTGTATCATCTATATGGAAAATTTTATTCTCGTCCACTCCCGTTGCTTTTTTGTTTTTCTCTTCTAATTTAATCAATTCAATAATTTTATTTAAAATGCCCATGGTATCGTCATGCTCTGAGTAAAGGTTAGCCAACGAGTTTTTCAGGCGCGTCAGGTTCAACTCACTTTGATTGGAAAAACTGTCCAAAAATTCATCTGCTTCGTCTATAATGTCTATTTCTGTTTCCGGTTTTCTATTCAGCGCGGTTTCAATTTTATATTTTGCCGCATTAAAAATTATCACGTCGGAATCAAGATATGCATCATACTGGTCGTAATAGGAACACCCTTTTTTCCGATGATAAAAAATAAAGTCTGTATTTTGCAAACCGGGATATAATTTCTTTTTGGCGTCAGGGAGATTCATGTTATATTTAGAAGGTATGATCGGGCTCCAGTAGGGATTTGTCGGAGCAATTGAAATCCTTTTTAATTGATTAAGGTTGGCAGGAATGCTTTTATGCTGTATCAGGGGGTTTTCCTCGTAATAATTTTTAATTTTTTTAAAATTTTTTTCGGTGATCTGGATTGTGTCCGGCAGAAAAGGGTCGGCACATGAAACTCCCGGCTTGAATACAGAGTCATGGTTGGCTCTGCCGGTAATCATTGAAATTTTTAATTTTTCTCCGTTAGATTTTAAAAGAAACATTTTCCCCATATAATCCTCTTCGTATTGCCTTTGCAGGCCCTTAACAGGAACCACTACTGCAGCCCGTCCAAGAACGCGGGCAATATTCAATGCAATTGCCGATTTTCCGGTTCCGCAAACACCATGAAGGAAAATTATTTTTGCTCCCGATTTAATCAGATTAACCGCCTCTTCAACAACATCTTCCTGTGTTTTGCCGTTTGAAAATCTTAAGGGACTCAGTCTCTGGCTGTTTTTATATAAACTCCAATATTCAGTATCTTTGGAGTTATCAAATTTCTGAAAATAAGACGTTTCCGATTGTTCGTCTTGTTCCTTTCTTTTTGTTTTATTCCCTAAAAGATCGTCCATGGCCAATTCCGCGGCTTTTTTATTTCTGATATTGCATTCAAGACAGTTGCCTCCATGATTAATTGATCTTCCGCAAATTTGGCAGTTATATTTTTTCCCATGCATTTTTGAAAGGGTTGGTTTTGATTTATCATTTTTAGTGAATATTCTGTCATTAATGCCTATAAATTTGCCTTGGGAATCAAATTTTAATTTGCTCATGAAAATATCCTAAACAGCTAGATATAAAAAATTTCCCCTTTATACAGAAAAGCGTAAAGGTTGGGGTTGGGAAGAAAGAGAGAAGATATTTTATCTTCATGCTAGAATAATCTTCGGGATTTATAAAAACTTATTTGTTCTCTTAAAGATGCTTTCCAAAACATCCTCAGACAGCGTTAGCATAGCAAACACAAAAAACGCGTTTACAAATCCCAAGATGAAGGTCTCTTTATAATAACGTAACATTTTTATGATTATTTATTACTCATTTCATACTCAGAACAAAGGGATTAAGGATGCAACATATTTCACAACTGCCTTAAAAGCATTGCCATCAGGTTTTTCCTGTTTTCCATATTTTTGTACAACTCATGGCTTTCAAAAAGGCGCGCGATAATTTCCAAATCATCTCCGGGTTTTATTCCGCTGAAAGTTTCCCGGAATTTTTCCGATGATTTTTTTTCACGACTTGAAAAATCAACCTTTCCTTCGGACTTTGCCTTGATATAAGTCATCTTGAAATCCTTCCCGTATACAAAACCAAAAACCTCATCAACTCTTGGAAAATGAAAATCCGATGAAACAACGGCAATATTTGCCCATCTGTTCGGCAGAGCCAGAAACATTTTTGAAAAAACCGCGTTTCCAATCGTGTCCCTTGACAAATCTTCAAGAAAAATTGCCTTGTCAAAAACACCTCTGTCTATCAAGTATTTTTTCATTTCTTGAGATTGACTGCCTGATAACGCTATTTTATGCGTTTCTCCAACCCCAAAAATATTATATGCTGTCTCTAATCTACTGATTCCATAATTTGTGAGGTTTCCGTTTTCATCCGGCGCACAGGATAAAACCAAAACAGCATCGTATTTCAATCCCATTTGACTAAATTTAAATACGCAATCAGCAGTTTATAAAGATGATTTTAATCGTGAATATATGCAAGGAAAAACTGCATTTTTACGAGTTTGTGAAGCCAATCGAGGATATCCTGAAAAAGAAAGATATAAAATTCTTTACAAGACATTACACGAAAATAATTGATAAAAACTTGAAGAAATCAAGCAAGATTATAATTTGTGGGACTTCATTAAAAGACAATGAGTTTTTGAATCACTTAGACAAATTCCAATGGATAAAAAATTACAAAAAGCCGGTTTTTGGAATCTGCGGCGGAGCGCATTTGATTGGATTGGTTTTTGGAGAAAAATTGAAAAAGAAAAAAGAAATCGGATTAAAAAAAATTCAAACGAAAAATTTTCTTGGAATAAATGGCGAAAAAGAAGTTTATCACTTGCATGGATTTCATGTTCTTTCTGAAATTTACAATAAAGAAAATATTTACGGAGTTTTGTTTCATCCCGAAGTCAGGAACAAGGATATTGTTGTGAATTTCTGCAGAAATGCTTAAAAATAAAAGGGTGTTATTTGTAAGATGAAAACTTTAACTGCATTGACTGCAGGATTAGCTGCATTTGCTTCTTCTTTGTTTGTTAGTGATGTACAAGCAGAAAACAAATTCCATCTTCCGGATTTTGAGAAGTTGAAGCCGAGTTTTGAACAAAGAATTGGTCCAAGGGAATTTCTAAATACAGGGTCAGGATACATACTAATAGATGGACCTATTTTATTCCGTTTTTTCCATGAAAAAGGATTTAAGAGATATGCTGTAACAACCATTGATTGCGAGGTAAATGGCAAAAAAGAAAGGTATGACATTTTTATAAGGGACATGAAAACCAAGAGAGTAATCCAAAGAAAGGATTATAATATATTCAATAAACTTGAAGAAGTTCCTTATGATACTATGCTTGATATGAGCAGAGCATTGTGTCCTGCCGGAAAATTGATTTAATCAGAATAAAGATTCTTCAAACAAAATCAATAGAATTTTGTGATGGACTTGCCGGGAATCGAACCCGGTTCCCTTGACTGCCAGCCAAGTGTAATACCAGTATACTACAAGCCCGATTTATAAATCTCTACAACAATATTTAAAAACGTGCTGCAAGAAGTTTTTTGATGATAGAATTGCCGCAAACAAATTTAACAACGTACAGAATAGAAGATACCCTTTTCTCCGACGGGTTCAAAATGAAAGACCCGCGGGATTATTTTATAGGAAGGGAAACAAGTTTTTCAAAAAATAATTCATTAAACAGACAAAAGGAATGGATTCCTATGCGCCTTGGCACACTAGAAGCGTCAAGGGAAATTGTAAAGGAAACTTTCCCGGAAGGTTGCGGTGCGGAATTTGGATGCGGAGCTTACGGATGGTTTTATAATTATCTTTTGCCTGAAGGAAGAAGATTAATTCAATTTGACATAAATCCAAAAGCGGTCGGGAACAATAGAGAATATACTGTGAAATTATTTAAGGGAAAACCCGAAATTGCGGTCGGAAGTTTGTATGAAATGCCTTTAAAAAATTCTTCTTTGGATTTTATCGTCGGATTCAATTCATGGGACTCAATATATTTTTTTGAGAAAAGCGTTGAGGAAGTCAGAAGATGTCTTCGTCCCGGCGGATTTTTTGTTCATTATCAAAATTTACAGCCGGCAGAAATGCCCCTTGTATTGACAGAATCCAAAAAAAGAATCGGCAGGGGTTTGGAAAAAGATGTTGATGTTGGTTCCCATGTAAGGTCTACGCCGTTATATCTGCCCGGAACTAACGTGCCAATAGGCGAAGAAAGAGAAAGGATTATCTTAACTATCAATTCTTTAGACTGGGAAGAAATTAGACTTGGAACATATTTAATGAGACATCTTGCGGATTTGTTTGAAAAGGCTGGTTTCAGAATAGGTACTTACCAAGAAATTAAAAGAGAAACGCTGACAAAAAAGAAAGAATTTGCAAGACAATTAAAGAGTCATGGTTTTGGTTTTGATGAAAGAAAATTTAATGAAAATTGTTTTGAGACTGCTTATGGAACCGCAATTATGAGTTGTGATAGTTCCTTGCCAAAAAAATTAATCAAACAAATTGCTTCAATGGATGTTTTTATTGCGCAAAAACAATAATGGACTCATCGGGAATCGAACCCGAGCCTTGTCGTTGCGAACGACACGTTTTGCCACTGAACTATGAGCCCGCTTGAAAACCCATTACAATAATATTTAAAAATTAAAATAGAGTATAAAAAATATGCGATATTTGGCAATTGCGACAGGATTAATGATAACTGCCGGTTCTTTGTTTGCAAATCAAGAAATGCCAGACAGGGAAACGCAAGAAAAATATATAGCGGGAGTTAGTTTATTGTACTCAGCAAATGTGGACAAACATAGCGCCATTGGATTAAATGATGAATGCATATCTTCTGTTAGAAATTGGTACAGGGCTGTTGTATTAGAAAAAATGAAATTGGAGGATGAGAAAACACCGGAAGAAATATACAGTATATTTTTAGAAAAATGCAACCCGCTTATCAAGAAACTGAAAGGAGAAATTTAGATTATTCTCAGCAAACTTTCCTTCCCCGTCTTTAAATTCTTTACCTTGAACTTTCCCGACTTTATTTCCTTTTCTCCGACGAAAACCGCGTTTTGAATTAAATTCGAATTCGCGTATTCCAGGGCTTTGCTTGGTTTTCCGTAATAAATCATTGCACTTTTTCCTTTGCTTCTTATCTGTTGTGCAAGATTTATTGCTTCCTTGTCTTGATTCAGGGATATAATGAGATACTTCATCACAGAATCTAAGATATCAATTTTATCATAGTCAAGCAATGTTCCAAAAGAAATTCCAACTGCAGAAATTTTTCTATTTACATATTTGCCGACTTTGTCATCATATCTTCCTCCGCCTGCAAGAGCCGCCTTTTTTTCATTACTCCAGATTTCCCAAACATTTCCAGTGTAATAAGAAAATCCGCGCATTAAAATCGGAGTGAATTTTATTTTAAATCCGTAAATTTTTCCCAAATTTTCAAGCTCTTTAATCTCCTCAGAGCCGGAAAAATTATTTTTTGTGAAATAATCCAAATTCTTGCTAAATAGATTAAACAAATCTTTGATTTGTTTTTCAGATAAAAATTTATTCAAATTTTTTTTGATTTCTTGCTGAGACAATTTATCCATCTTGTCAATTTCCCTCAAAATCTGTTGCTGGTTTTTTGTTATGTTTGATTTTTGGAGAATAGAGTTAAGAAGTTTCCTGTTGTTTATTTTTATTTCTGCTTTTATTCCCAATTCCTTCAAAACAGAATCTGCAAAAGCGAGGCATTCGGCATCTGCATTTATTGATTCATCTCCTATTATGTCTGCATCAAATTGCGAAAATTCCCTGTATCTTTCCGCTCTCAGAGGTTCATCGCGAAAAATATTTCCAACTTGATATCTTCTCCAAGGAAGCTTTACATTAGGAAATTCTTTTAAAATTCTTGGAAGCTGGACTGTAAATTCAAACCTTAAACCCAAATCTCTGTTTCCTTTGTCTTTTAATCTAAATCTGTCTGAAACTGCCTCATCGTTCCCATTGTCGCCTTTCAGCAGTTCATCATATTCAATTGTCGGAGTTTCAGCAGGCATGAACCCAAATAATTTCGCCTTTTCCTGCAAAATCCCAATTATCTTCTCCTTCTTCAAACTTTCAGGAGCAAATATATCCCTAAACCCTTTCACTTTTTCAATTGTCATTTTTTATTCTCCAGTATTAATTTCCAAACGAAAAGTATAATTCCAATAACAATTAATGATAAAATAAGATAATTAGTATTTATGTTTAATAGCCTAAATCCTCCTAAGAGTATTAAAAATACCCCTATTGAACCTATTATTAAATTAAATTCTTCTATCAATTCCCGTCTTTCTTGTTTTTTCATTTTTCTTTCTCCAATTTTTTATTTAATTGGCTGACTTTTTTCATGATGCTTCTTACTATTTTTTTGTCCTTTTCCACGCTGCTTCCCAAATTGTCCGGAATTTTCCAGATGACAACTTTCTTCTTGTAGGAAGGATAATTGAAAACAATTTTCGGAATGTCATTTGCAACAACGATTATTTTATCCTGTTTATCAAGGAAATCCATGCTCATTGTTCTCGGTTTTCCTGAAAGTTTTATTCCATATTCTCCTGCGGCGGCTATCTGCGATTTGTCCAAAGGAAGATATCCCTTTATCAAACCCGCGCTTTGAACTTTTATTCCTTTGTTCCTGTTGATTTTTTTGAAATAAGTCTCTGCAACCCTGCTTCTGAACCGGTTGTACTTGCAAACAAACAATATTTTTTTGGGTTTCATTTTTTCCTCTGTGTTTTAATCCAACTTTTAACTCCTACTATTATAATTCCAAATGCTACTAAAAAAAGCCAAATATACCAGAAATCAATATTGTATCCCTTGTAACTTAATTCTATCCAAACTTTATTTGTAATCATATATCCAATTACTCCCACACTAGTTATGTATAATAAATCTTCTGCATTATATTCTTCTTTAGAATTCCATATAAATCTATATGCAAAACCAAGAAATAGAAAGGGGAGAGAATAATAAAGTGAAATCATTAACAAAATAATTATTAAACTTCCACCATATTCAGATATAGGAAAACCCCTTTGAAGTTTGAACATCAGTCCTGGTATAAATAAGAGGAGTACACTCAACCAGATTGGCCATCTTTTCACAAATTCCTCAAATTCTTTCCACGTTATCATTTCTCACCTCTTTTTTTCAGGACGATTGGGGAGAATCGAACTCCCTTCTCGAGAGCCACAGTCTCGCGTCTTACCAATGGACCACAACCGTCATTGTCTTTATTTAATTGAATAAACGTTGATATAAAAAGTTTGTCAGAAAAGCGAGGGGACACCCCTACACATTGCCCCCGAAAAAAAAGAGATGAATATTTATTAGGGTTGCAACTAAGGAAATCGTTTTTATTTATGCCGATAACTCCGATTAGTTGTCATAAAAAAAGAAAAGAAAGAGTGTTTTAAAACCTTTTCATTAATCAAATCTCAAATTCCTGGACAGTGCATGTTTGCTGCTTGTTTCCCGCCGAATCTTCCAAATAAGCTGCAATTCCTATTTTGTTTACCCCTGTAATTTTTGTATCAGCAGATGGAACAATCTTTGTTTGCGTTACCAAAGGAGCAACGTTTCCAGATATATCTTCAGGATTGCTGTCTGTATCGTTGTAAAATACAAGCGTTACACCACCTATATCATCGCCGCTTGCGGTTCTTCCATAAGTTACTGTACATTCATCAAAGTCTGGCGTTTTATCAGCGCATGATGCAGTTGAAACACTTACATCAACTTCCAAACATGCGGCACCGAGGTTGATGTTTTCTTCTCCCCTTTCTAAAACATTGTTAACAACAACCCATACAACTCCAACTGCCACGATTGCAAGAAGAATCAAGATTAATGTAACAATGATTGTCGACAAGCCTTTTTTATCGTAAATCATTTTGCCTCTTTTATTGAATAATCAATATAATGAAATATCCTTTAAAAAGGTTTTTGTGATGAATTTTGTTTAAAAAATCCTTAATTGATTTGACTTATTAAACAAGATAAAATTGGCTCACTCGCAAACTCGTTCGCATTAAGGTAAATTGTTAAATGAAAACCGCGGATTTATAATTATCATCATTATTAATCGTGAGCCGAAGGTGAGCCAAATTTAACCGGAATCGTGAATTTAAACAGGTACCACTTATTAAACAAATTTCGTAATTAGATTTTATTGAAATTATCCAGCAAGAGAAAAAAATCTTTTTTGTCCATCGTCTTGTCTTTCTCAGACAAGCCGATTTGCTCCGCGAATTTCCAAAATGCCTGAGGATTGTAGCCTTTTTTTTTCAAGGCGGCGATTGTCGGGAGCCGAGAATCATCCCAGCCGGAATATTTCCCGTCCTCAATAGCGATTCTCATTTTTGTTGTTGAAAGATCCATGTCCTTGAAATTAAATCTTCCAAGAAATCCAGTCCACGGAGATTTTTTTTCCAAGGACTTGTGAATCATTTCCTGTTTTCTTGCATTGTCAATGTGGTCTTTTCCACGAATTGCATGCGTGATTCCCAATTCGACGTCATCAACGGCAACCGCAAGATTCATCAAAGGCCAGACCCTGTATTTGTCTTTTTGCAAAATATGAGGGGTGAGATTTATTCTCGCGAGGGGAAAATCCCTGAATGCGGGATTTTTTTCCTTCATTCCTTTTGGAGACTTGAATCTTAAAACAGCCTCGCCGGGCTTGAATCCGTTTTTGGAAAGCATTTTGTTCCATCTTTCCAAATTATCATCGGATTTCAAATTCCTGCAAGGGCAATTCTTCATTTGCTCGGCATATTTTTCAAAAAATTCGGAAGAACAAGTGCAGACGTAAACCGCATTTTTCTTCAGCAATTTCTTAATGTAATCGTAATAAATTTCCATCCTGTAAGATTGTATTAAAACTTCCGGTTCGTTGCTGAAAAGCCATCCTGCCTCGTTTTCAATCATCTTGTATGCGGGAGGATAAATGTTCTCTGGATTCGTGTCCTCGATTCTTATGTAAAATTTCCCGCCGTATTTCCGAACATACAGGAAAGACAGAGAAGCCGTCATCGCGTGCCCCACATGCAAAGGTCCCGAAGCAGAGGGCGCGAAGCGCATTATCACTCCTGTCTTAGGAACATTCGGCAGTTCAGAAAGCCCTTCCCTCCCTTCCCTCTCGGAAATCAATGACTTAAGATTTTCAAATTCTTTTTCCTGTTCCTCAATATTCAGGGAATTAACATCTCTTACGATTTCAGAAATTGTTTTTGCATGTTTTCCAACTTCGTTTTTTTTCAAGCCTTCGTTGAACAAGGCAGACAAAACAGAGGATTGCTGGCATTTTCCGTCGTGAGAAAGCGCGTTTTTCAAAGCATAAGCAAGAGCGAGTTTTTCAAAATTTTTCAAAGCCATTAAATTATTAAACAATTGCAATTTATAAAATATATGAATAGAGGAAAATTTTTGGGATATGTTTTGATAATTGTCGGGATGTTGTTTATTTCATTTCCAAGTTCAATTACGGGGGCGGTTATTAATACTGGAATTGTCAACAGCGTCAAAATAATTCTCGGATTGGGTTTTGTTGTCGGCGGAATTGCTTTGGTTATATCTGGATTGGAAAGATTGAGAAGAGCGAGAATGTTAAACTCCAGGGAATTGAAAAATATTGCAGAAGATATGGGTTTTGATTTAAAAGTTGCCAGAGAGGGCTATGAGGTTTTAGATGAGAACGGAAATCCCATAACGGTGATTCCGCATCACCGAGATATTTCTTCAGGAACATACCACAGTATAAAAAAGGCTTTGCTAAGCGGAGAATCAAATTTTAGGCGGTATAACCCGGAACGTTGAGCAATTCGCTGTTGTTAATGTATCTTTCAAATATTTCCTGGTGCTCTTCTCCAGCTAACGCTATCAGAGGTCTGACATCAACACTTTCTTCATAAAATGGCAGATTCAAAATTCCCCTCGGATTTCTTGGAACAAGAACCTCATCTCCAAATTTTATTTCCAATCCTCTTTGCCCTGCTATCCTAACCCCTTCTCTGATTAAAAAAAATTCGTCTTTTTTATTTCTAATCTTCATTTCAGAATATCCATTTCCCATATCAATTCAGCTAAATGTTTATTTATAAAGGTTGTTAAAATATTTAAAATATTTTTAATGCCCCAAATTCAATTTCTTCTCAAGAAGCTCCACTCTCTGAGACAAATGATACAAGCTTGTCGACATTGTATCAAGCCTTTCCGTCATTTCGGAAAATTTTTTCATGAATCTTTTTCTTTTTTCCTCGGGGCTTTCCTCTGAAGAAATTTCATTTGAAGCTGGAGCGGGTTGATTTGTAATATTTTGGGAATCAAACATGCCGAACATACCGGAAGTTGCAGGAGATTTTGTTTCAATTTTTGTTGGCTGCGTTTTTGAATTGTTTATTGCCTGTTTTTCTCTCTGCCTTCTGTATTTTTCAGACAAGTCAATAATCCTGTCTTTTTTTCCGAAACCGAAAAATCCCATGAGAAACAATGGAAGTTGTTGTTTTTAAGATTTGTCAATATTTATAAAATAGTTTGATTTGTAATTTCATGGCGATTACGGGAGATTTGACGATTGAAGAACTTGTTCCTGAATTGGCGACGCAAATAAGCCAGATTAATCTTTGGATAAAGGGGCTCGGAATCTTCACGGCATTGTGGGTTGTTTATGTGACTGTTCTTTTTGTTCTTGAAAGAAAAAGAATGAAACGGCTTGAAGTAATTGAGCAAAAGATTGACAGGCTTCTGAAGAAAAGAAAATAGATACGCTCTCGTTGCTTTCGCAACTTGCATTTGATATAAAAATTATTAATGCGAAACCCTTTGTTAAAAATTATAATAAAGTTGGATTGTGGGTTAACATTTTGCTTTTTAGGGTGGGTGTGAGCAACTTTGCGAGACAAATTTGCTAAATTCACAACGAGTAGAGTTGCGAATTAGGGAACAAAACACTACAAACATTTTTTAAATCTCGGTTTCTTCAAGCAAATATGGCAACGGCGAAGCATGTTTTTGGAAAAATAAATCCCTGGTTGTATGCTGAAAACGGAATTGAACTTCTGGCAAAGTACGGAACGATTGACAAAATTCCCGCGGACGAGGTAAGACCGAAATCGCTTGCAGAGCACAAATTGATATACGATTCCACTTCCGAAACATTGGAACCGGTTTATTTCTGGATTATTGATTTCATGGAAAATCGCGGATTTCCTCCGGAAAAAATCACAGATAATTTTGCCTCGTCTCCCGGAAGCGGACACTTTGCAGAGCTCGGACAAAGGGCGACGATAATGCAGCAACAAGGCGCCAAGATTTTGGGCGACGTTAACACTGTCTTGAGAAGCGTTTTGAACATCATTTACGACTTGAAGGAATTCAGGATAAGATTGGAACATTACGACAATTTGAAACTGGAAGACAAGGACAAGGCATTGGCGGCAAGACTTTCATTGAAGCAAATCTGGATGGACCGCGTGGATATCAACAAGGGAAATTCAAGCGTGAAAGCCATGAGTTTCCAAGGAGGATTTCAGACTTTGATTCACGCTTTCCTTGCCGCGGAAAACGAGAAAGACGTCGACAAAATGGACTTGAACGACGTCGTGAAAAGAATTCTGAAGCCGAGAATCCAGGAATTCAACGTCTGGCTTGAACAATCGGAAAAAGAATTGAGAAAAAGATACGAATTGGAAAAAACTTATTTGAGAAGCCAGGTAAATTCATTGAAACTTTATTCGCGCTGGGCAAAGCCTTATTTGAAAGCGGCGCAGCAGCTTGAAATGAGCGACATGAGCAAGGACGTTGCGCTGATAAAAAGCTTTAACACAATTTTGCTTGAACTGACTTTGCTGGGAAAAATGAAACTCAATGTAAAGGAAACGTCGATGGCGGGAGAACTTCCGACTGATTTGCAAAACATGAAATTCCCAAGGGATTATTATTCGTGCGTTCTTGTCGAATTCAAATTTCGAGGGATTCCGCAGAGGGCGGGACAGCAATCACATTATGTTTTCGGAGGCAGGGCGGACGTCACATTCAGCGGATATGCGTTAAACCAGGACGAACTTGACATGTTCAAGCAGGAAATGGACAAATCAGACATGGGAGATGTTTTGAATTTGATTGAGGGGGCGACGACGGAAAGCCTTGGACAATTGCAGGAGGAAATAAATTTCTTTTTGGAGGAAAAAACAAAAGACGAGAAAAAGGAAGAGAAATGGACGGAAGAAGTCAATCCCATTTTGGCTATTGCCGGATTTTACAACACGTCGGGCGAGGAAAGAAAATCCTTGCAAGGACAACCTTTTGGAACAAAGTTGAAAAAATTATTCGGATTTTCCGCCGTGTCGGATTCGGAGAAATCAAAGGAAAAAAAGGAAATAAAATTCATCAAGCCGGAAAGCTGGGTTGAAAAAACGCAACTAAGGGAATTTACGAAAAAGAATTCAATCGACGCCGCATTTGACATCTTCGACATTTACAAGAAAAATCACGGAATGCCGAATTACGGCTGATTAATATTCCTCGATTTCATCGAGGATAAATCCCAATATCCTTCGGTATTTTCCAAGAGAATCCATTTTTTTATTTGAATTTGACAACGTGATTGCAACACCGTCTTCATTAGTTAATGCTTCATTACCCCTATAAAATTCCAAATGTTCATCTCCATTAATTATTGTTCTATATCCTGCACGACGAACCAGGCTAAGAAATTCCTCATGATTAAACGCTTTTTTACTTGATAATAATTTTCTTATATCATTTGTTAATTTTTCTATTCCCATACATAATTCTCCGAAAATAAATTTATATAGATTTATATCCTTTGTAAATCATGAAAAAAGGAAGAAAAGAAGTGAAAAAGAAGAAGAGAAAGATTGAGAAAAAAGCCGAGAAGCACAAAGTTGATTTAAAGAAAATAAAAATTCCCTTGGAGGAAAAAAATCTCGAGGAAGAGATTTTGGAAACAGAAGAGGAAATAAGCGACTTTGGATTTCGGGAATTTTTGCAACCTACAAGGAGGGCCCCTGTTCTTGAGAGAGTTGCGGTTGCGCAAAATCCGGAGCTGGAACAGCAACTTGCCAATGTAAGATTTCAGCCGAGAGGAAATGAAGAGGAAAAGGGAATAAAATACAGTGATAACAAATCAGAGTATCTTGCAACTCCTACTGCCGAAAGAAAAAGGGACACTTTCAAATACAGCGAAAAAACAGCTTATTCTGAAAAACAAAAAGAAGATGAAAACAGGACAGCAAGACAGAAAGTCAGAAGCGAATGGAAAACAGACGAAAGAGAAGAGAGATGGCAGACAGAAGGACAAAAATCAATCGAGGAACCCCCTGAAAAAAAATATTTGGAAAAGGGGCAATATTAAAATAAAATTTAGTAAGCAATGCGATGTTAAGAAAAATAAAATTATTGAAAACACGATGAAATAAGACATAATTTGATGAAGATTCATTATAAAAAATTGCCGAAATATTTGGAAACAAAAATCCAAGATAACAGAATATATAAATAAAGAAATATTAAACATTAACAATACAAAAGAAGTGAAATGGAAAAAGAAAATTCAGACACGGTTTTGCCGAACTACCACATCGCGGACATTTATCAGGGAGGATATTCTTCTTTGGATTCCGGATACGGGCCTGTTTTCACAGGATATCATGCGCCTCTTGTAAAAACAGGAGAGACTTACGGAAGCAGGCTCGGGGTTTCTACGGATCCTAGAACGGCGAACATCTTGAAAGAAGTCTCTGAGAAAATCGCTCCGGGAGAAAAAGTCATCGAGCTTTCCGCAATTGACCTTGGGGCTCCGATTGAAGCAATTCCAAAACAGCATTGGGACGAAATAAGGAGATTGAGCAAATTGACAGGAGTTGAGGTAACGGTTCACGGACCTATCACAGACGCTTCCGGAGTTGTAGAGGGAAGACAGTTCGACGAGGAAAGAAGAAAAATGGTTGAAAGAAAACTTCTGCAGGCGTTGGAAAGGAGCCATCAAATAAATCCAGAGGGAAACATTCCTGTAACCTTTCACACTTCAAACCAGCTTCCGGGACCTGTTTGGGAAAGAAACGAAAAAGGGGAAATAGAAACGGTCATGATGCCTGTCGTCAATCAGGAAACAGGGCAGATAAATCAGGTTAGGAAAATTGAACATTATGCGCCGAGCGGAATAGAAAAAGAACCCGTGCAAAAAGAAATCTATAAAGCAGAAGACCAATTGAGAATTATGAACAGCAATGAATGGAGCACTTCAATCGACCAGGTTGAATTTAACAGACAAAGGGCGGTGGAAATTATGAAAGATGTTCATCCCACAGTTATCGGCAGGTATCTTCAGTTTAAAACCAAAAAAATAAAAGAAGATGATTTGTTGCCGGAAGAAAAACAGTACATAAAACAAATACGTTCTGCGGAAGCATATTTAAGAGAAGCAAAGAAAAGCGCGGACGGGCTTTTTGACAGGGGATACAAATACGGAGACGACAGGGAAAAAGAGATATTGAAAGCATTTGCAGAGAGATATTCTAAAACTTTGGGGATAAAAGGAGAGGAAGTTGATCCAACTAAATATTTTAATCCTCTTGCGCAATCCGAAGCCATATATGAACTAACTCAAGGATTAAATCATATACAGCCAAAACTTTTTGTGAAATCAGAAGAATACGCCCTCGAGAAAACAGCGAAGAGTTACGGAAACGTCGCATTTGAGGCGTACAAAAAATTCGGATACGGAAAAGAAAAAGACACGACTCCTTTGGTTTTGATTGAAAACCCTCCCGCGGGCGGCGGGCTTTCAAGGGCGGAAGATTTGAAAAATGTCGTTGAAAAATCAAGGGAAAAATTTGTTGAACAAGCCGCAAAGTCAAAAGAGCAAGGCGGCTTGGGAATGTCGAAATCCGACGCTGAAAAACGCTCAAAGGAATTAATCGGCGTTACCTGGGATGTAGGGCACATAAATCAATTGAGAAAATTCGGCTTTACTGGAAAAGACATAATAAAAGAAGCGGAGACAATAGCGCCCCTTGTAAGGCACGTTCATCTCTCCGACAACTTTGGATTGGACAATGTCGAGCTTCCGATGGGAATGGGGAACGTCGATTTCAAGGAAGTCATGCAGAAACTCGGCAAGCAGGGAGAAGAAGCGAGGAAAATCGTCGAGGCTGCGCATTGGTGGCAGTTTCAGCAGACATCTCCGATGGGCGTTTCAATGGAGGCTTTGGGCTCGCCGATTTACGGAATGAAACAAGGTCCTTATTGGAATCAATCTTCCGGATTCCAGCAGGGATATTTCGGAGGCTACGGGGCTTTCTTGCCGCAGATAAATTACGAAACTTTCGGCGGCGGATTTTCAAATCTTCCGACAGAACTCGGAGGACAGAGAGGCGGAGGAGGACAAGCAGGAGGAAGAGGAAGAATGTCGGGAACTCCGATGGAGTGAAAAATAAATTTATTAAAACAAGAAAATAATAAATAAAAATGGCAGCAATATGGCGAAATCGTATAGGAGGAAAGGGTGCAATCGGATCCAGAAAGATCAGATTGGGAAGTGGATTAAGGCATTCAGAAATTGATGGTGTAAGAAAAGCTTACCACGAAGGAACAAAGGGTTACGCTCAAGGTTACAAAAAATGGAAAGACAAGCAATCAAAAACTATTGGAAGTTCCATAAAACGGGGAATTTCCGCGATAACAGAACATCATCCTTCATTCAGAAAAATTAGAGATTACCTTTCCGAGCATATAGACAAAGAAAAATTATATGGATTAGCAAGAAGACTTTATGAAAAAAAAGACGAGGAAAATTTAAGCGACGAAGAAAAGTTGGATTATTTAGAAAAAGTGCTTTCAGATTATGTTGCTTCCGGAAAGATTCTTGATCCAAATGGAAGACGCGCAATTTTAAGAAAGGGATTGGAAGAAAAAGCAGAGTCTGGATTTTTCAAAGGATTTTTGGCAAGAAGGGAGTTAAAAGGAGAAAAATACATAGACGATTTAATCGCGGCATTTAGAAACATAGATGAATTGTTTGAATCTGAGGGGCATTATGATAATATGCCGAAACTTAAAAGATCCGTCAAGACTATAAGATACATGGGGGCGTTGCGCGAAGCAATGGACGTGCTTGATGAAAAAGGTGTAATGAACAGAAAGGCGCGTGCCGTAGTGAGTGAAATAAACAGAAACATAGGAAGAGGATATGAAGATTTTCTTGAAAGTTCAAGACATTATTCAGAGAGATACAAAGTCGCGGCTTCTATTTTTAGTATATTCGGAATTGGATTGCTGGTTTCTTCAGGAACAGGAATCACCGGAAACATCATAGGAAATACGACTGCAAACTTTTCGGCTGCAATTGCGGGAACAATAGCCATAATTTTTGCCTTGTTTCTTTTTTGGAGAAGTTTTAAAAACTAAAATCCATAATATATTTTAGAACATATATTTAAAATAAGGGGTGTAAATTGAAACACAAATCAAAAGCCAAAGTTCATGACAGGTTTCTGGAAAAAATGGAAAAAGACGTGAAGGAACTTGGAAAGCATAAATCAAAGCATCATCAAACTCATAAAAAACATCACGCCAAGCACAAGAAAAATCATCCTTCAAAAAATATACCCCATAAAGTTCATCATATGAAACATCATCCGGAACACAAAATAAAACATGTCAAGCATCATAGCATAAATCATGAACACAAGCCAGAGCACAAAGCAGGACATAAAGCAGAACATCACGAAAAAAAACATGCACATCATGCTGAACACAAGAAACATAAACATCGCGGAGAAAATGCCGCGCATCAAGAGCATCATATCAAGCATAAAAAAAATCATGAAATGAAACACGAAATGCATCAAACAAAAAATCCGCATGTTGAACATCACGAGCATAAACCGGAAAATCCAAAGTATGTGGAAAAAATTGAGCATCATAAAAAAAATCACAAGTCCAAAAAAACAAATTCAAAATTCAAGAAAGTCAATCTTCCCACGTTCAATCTGAAAGACGAGAAAGACATCGCGATGGATTTTGCGACAAAAGTTTATCAAAGATTCAACAAGATAATCAAGTCGGTTGTTTTATTCGGCTCGACGGCAAAGCAATCAAACACTTCCGGCTCGGATATAGATGTAATAATAATTCTTGACGATGCGACGATAAAATGGGATCAGGAACTCATTGAATGGTACAGAAATGAATTGGAAAAAATCGTCAAGGCAAATCCATACAACATGGAACTGCACATAAACACGATAAAGTTGACGACGTGGTGGGATGACTTGCTCAGAGGAGATCCTGTTGTCATAAACATAATAAGAGACGGGGAAACATTGATTGACTTCGGCGGATTTTTTGAGCCGTTGAAATATCTTCTTGTCAACGGAAAAATCAAAGCCACGCCGGAATCAATTTACAGTTTGCTGCAAAGGGCGCCGATGCATTTGTTGAGAAGCAAGGCATCTGAAATCGGAGCAATAGAAGGGCTTTTTTGGGGTATGGTTGATTCATCGCAGGCTGCTTTGATAGCAATCGGCGTGCAACCGCCTTCTCCGGAGCACATTCCCGCAGAGTTAAAAACGCATTTTGTAAATTCGGGAAAACTCAAGATTAAATACGTGATGTGGTATCGCGATTTGTTTTTGCTCCACAAAAAAATTGTTCATCGGGAAATCACGGATTTGAAGGGAATTGAAATAGACGATTGGCAGCAAAGAGCAAATGAATTTCTTCAGGTAATGGCAAAACTTGTTGATGAAGCGATTAGTACTTAAAAACGTCTCTGCTTACATTCTTTAGAACTGTTTCGTTTGCGGTTTTTCTTGCATTCGTTTCCAAAGCTGCAACATCATATTCCATTAATTTGTTTACAGCCATAAAATATCCTCTATAAAGATCTCTCATCATAAATGCTTCTTCCACGGCACCAGGAGGCAGTTGGTGTCCTTTAGTTTGGGATTTTTTAATAATTTCTTCTGCTTTCTCTAGCCTCTCTTTAATTTCTCCAAAAGTTTTGTCTTTATGCATAAACATTCTTGCCTGCAAGGCTCTTAATTCGTCCAGTTCATAGTTCTGACTCAAATTAAATCCGTTAGTATGACTAAAGTAATTGAATAGTTCCAGCATAGTTGCGCTGTTAAGGACGTCAGAATAATGCTTGAATTTGTCCTTTGTAACATTTTCAACAGCTTCAGGACTTGCAAATTTAAGATAAGGTTCTATTTCCCTGTATACTTCAGCTCCCAAATTTCTTGCGTGAAGCGCCAAGGCGCCTTTAGCAGTATCATAATCTCCACGATTTACTGCAGTAGCAGCTACACGAACCATATTATTTTCCAATAGGAATTCTGTAGTTTTGCTCACTGTTGATTCTAAATTTCTCATATCAAAATCTCAAAAAAGAACTTTATAAATCTTTCTTTTTTGTATTTACTTGAAAGGAGTGTCAATTACTTCTTATTGCTCTTTCACAACTTCAGAAATAGTTCTTGTCCTGCAAGGCAATTTCGGCTTGACTTTGTGAAACAATCCTCTGGCAAGTTGCATCGCCTTCTCTGTTTGCGTTGCGATGAAAAAAATCCCGCTTCCTTTTTTCACAATCGCCGCCTTTCCCGTTGCTTTTCCGAATGACAACTGCATTCCGGTTTGCATCCTGTCCGCTCCAGCACCGGTAAGCATTTTGTTCTCGCGTTGGATGTGGTGTGGAAAAGGAATCACGCGAAAGAAATATTGCCCTGCAAAGTCGGTTTCAAGCCGCTTGTTGATATACTGCCTGCATGCCTCCAAAGAATTGTGCCTTATCTGGCAGTTTTCATCGGCAAAAACAGAATAATGATACGGGAACTTTCCATCCCTGAATCCCTGCTCGTTTCCCATCGTGAACTTGACGATTTTTTGCGGCGGAACGACTTTCACGAAAGCCTTTCCTTTTTTCCTGCTTATTCTCGTATACGCAACAACATGCTTCTTTGAATATGCGGACGCTTTTCTTAGGGACATTTTAATTTAATATCCTCCATCTATATGGAACTTTGATTTTATCCGGATAAAAATGAACTGTTCTAAGATTTGTATCTCTCCTGATTCCTAAAACGGGAAATTGGGTTCTGTCAATATAATAACCCGGATTCATTCCGGAATCTCTCGTTTTTAATATTCCTGTCACGATTTTTTCTTTGCCGTTTTTATGAACTATCAAATCCACTTGTTTTTCCAATAAACTTCTTAAAAATTCCCTCATCGCAATTTTTTGTCTTCCTCCAGCCATTTTATTTCAACTCCAATTGCACAATTCCATTATACATTCTTACTGGAGACATGATTTTTTTTACAGGAATTTGCTTGTCTCCAATATAATAACCTGGATTTGAGCCATTGTTTTTGTATTCAATTTTTCCCTGAAATATCTCATCGGTTCCATTAAACTTTATTCTTACTTCTCTTTCTTCCTTAACCAAAATTTTAAGCAAACCGTGTTTTGAGATTTTTTGCATCATTTTATTTTACTTCAACTTTAGTTGTTATGGATTGCCCCGGCAATCCTTTTTCAAATATTGCTCTGACAATTCCCTTATTTCCGTGAGCCGCCGCGATCTTGCCTTTTATTATTTTTCCAGCAGGGGATTTCCATTCCAAAATCCGACCAACGAATTTTTCAGCCTCGGATTTCTTTGAAACTCCTTCCAACTCAACAAGAAAATGCCTCTCGTGAATCGTATGCCTTCCACGACGAAACTGAATTACTTTTCCAGATACCATTTTAATTAATTGAGAAATCGGTTTTTAAAGTTTTTTGAAATTGGTAAGATTGAATTATATTAGATTCATTCTTTTCCAACGAATTTGAAACGCGGCGTATGTATACCCATATTTTTGAGATGCTAGTTTTGCGGCAAATATATGATTTTCATTTCCATCAAATTCATCGAATATTTTCTTATATTCATCGTCTGTTTTTCCGTGCCTCATCCCGCCACGATGATCAATTTTTCTTTCCAAATTTTTAATCATAAAAATTCTCAAATTAAGAGTTTTTAAAACTAATGAATCAATCCCATATATCCCCAACGTCGTTTTATAGTAAGATAAGTTTTGTAGCCAAGTTCTGCCGCTGTTTTTTTCGCGGCTTGAACAATATCCAAATTTTCATATTTATGGAAATGTTCCTCTAAAGTTTCATCATCAATTCTCGGAGGTTTTCCCCATTGAAATGTTTCAATGCCATTTCTTCTTAAAAACCTTAAAATTCCCCTTTCAGAAATTTTTCTTCCTATTTTTTCTAATGATCGTCTTGAAACTTCAGAAGCATTGGGATTATTGTTATATAATCTGAAAATTAAAGTTCTCTCGTTTTCATTAAACCGCGACATTTTACAAAACAACTTCAAAACTTCCGAGTTCTTTTTTCAGCAATTCAAAAACATGGGAATTGAATTCGACGTTCTTTTTTGCCTTTTGCTCGTCGACAGCATGGGAAAGTTCTTCAAGATTTGAATTTTCGATTTTGTTTGTGATTCTTTTAATCTGATTTTCCTTTATCAAAAAAACGTTTCCGTTTGCCGCAATCAATTCCGCAAACTTTTCTTTTCCGTCATGAGAATATTTGAGGCGCATTTTTGTCTTGTCCAAAACAGCCAGGTCTTTTCTTTGGGAATAATCAATCAATTCATTCATCAAAATAGCAGAGCTTTTTCTCGCCTCTTCTATCTTGTGGCTGTTTGATTTTCCCTTCTTGAATTCCGTTCTTGCATTGACAATGTCCCTTAATGTCCTTATGGAATGCTCGGGAAGTTTTCCGGTTCTTACAATCTGCGATTCAAAATCCGAAATGATTTTTTCCTGCGATTTTTTTCCGAGAATTGTTTCAAGCAATGAAAAAACATCTTCGTAAATCTGCTCGATTGTTTTTTCCTGCGTTCTTTTTTCAATCTGTTCCCTCAATTCCTTGAGTCTTTTCAAATAGTCCTCTGTATCCTTCAGCAATTTGTCAATTTCTGTTCCGCTGATTTCCTTCAATTTCTCATGCTCGTAATCCTTGTACAATCCGACTATTTTTTCAAGAATTGTTATGTATTTTTTCTCGAGCATTTTTTCCTTTTCCAAAAATATTTTTTCCATTTCCCTTACTGTTTGTTTTGGCGTCGGAGGAGGTAAGCCGTAGAGCATTATCAATGCCTGGCTCGGAGTCAAAACGCCCCAATAAACGTCGTGAATCAAAATGTCAAGCAATGCGAGTTTTGCCCTCTTGACTGTTTTGTCCCCCATTGACATGAACATATCAATGGCTTCCGGACTCGGTTTAAGTTTTCCCATTTTCAAGAGCGCTTTCCAAGGCATGAACGTGCCCCTGTCATAAAGAGGAATTCCGTCCCTGATGAAAGTAAAAATAACAGGCTGCGCGTCTTTTACAGATTCCCAAAATTCGGTAAGCAGGTAAACCTGCGGAGAAAGCTTGTTTTTCACTCCTGCGAGAGCACCGGCCTCATTTATGTACTGGAAAATTATCGCCCTCAATCTTTCCTTCAATTCGACGCGGGGCATTCTCTTTACATCGGTATCGTTGATGACAATGAAAATATCGACGTCGCTTGTCTTCACAGCCTCTCCTCTAACAAGACTGCCGGCGACGACATAAGAAACAACATATCTCTCGAATTTTTGCAAAACCAAGGACTTGTGGATTTCCGCGACTCTCAAGGCTCCGAGAAATCCCTTGTCGTGAAGGGGAAAAGACATTGCAATCGCGGAAGCCATTTCAAATTTTGAATCAAGGCAGATTTCAAAAACATCAACGGGAGTTTTCAAATGAAGCCAGATTTTCTGCTTTGTTTTTTCAACCTCTGCAACGATTTCTTTTTTTATTTTCTGGACTTCCTTGAATTTTTCCTCCGGAATTACCACGAGAAGATGAATGTGCTTCTCGGTTTCCTTCGGAACTTCCTCTTCCTGAATGAAAATCTTTATCGACTGCGGAGGCAAAACGGAGATTGATTGTATGAAAGAAAATTTTTTCAAAATCGCGGATTTTAATTTTTCCAGTTCTTTCTTGGTTTTTTCCATTTCCTTCTGCATTTCCGACATTTCCTGAGCGGGAATTTTCTTGGCATTGTATTTGTTGTCAAGAGCCATTTCCGGAATTTCATTTCTGGAATCGGGATTTTCGTCGTTTTTCATGATAAATTGATGAATAAATGGCTTTTAAAAGTTTTCTAACAAAGTAGTGACAGAAAGCCTTTTAACTTATTTTATTTTTAGTTTTTCAAGGTCCGTTAGTCTAATGGCAGAACACCTCGTTTACACCGAGGAAGCGGAGGTCCGATTCCTCCACGGACCATTAGGAAGTTTTATAAAAGATTTTTCTTGATGGGACTATGGGAATTTTTGGAACAAGAAAAAAAGAGAAGGAACCGGAAATAATGGACGAACATGTAAGGGAACTTGTCGATAATTTAAAGAGAGATCTTTCACCATTATACGGGGGAATTTTAACAATTGAAATTTATCATCCCGAGAAAAAGAAATATGAGCATTGGGACTGTCCGACTGTTACATTAGTTAATAGAATACCACGAGGATTTTTTGGAGCAAACCCTGAAATAAGGGATATTTTTTCAATAAATGACGGAAGAACGGGATATAATTATACCGCTGCATATTACAGGGATGAAGAAGTAAAGGGGATTATAGAAAGGCATCTTGAAGATTATAAAAAAATTAGTGGCAGAGGATTTGTATTAGAAAAATATTCCGAATAACAAACTGTGACGTACTCCGTTGGCTAAAGCCAACGGCGTCTTAATGATGAAAATCTTGATTTCTCACATAATCAAAAACTCTGTCAAAATCCGCTCCTATTGAA
>JACOYL010000002.1 GCA_016181895.1 Candidatus Pacearchaeota archaeon | reverse complement strand
CTCGCAGATAAAAACGCAATATATTGACACGGGAAAAGTAAAACTTGTTTTCAGGGATTTTCCTTTGAGTTCATTGCATCCAATGGCGCAGCCAAGCGCGGAAGCTGCTGAATGCGTCAGAGAAAAAGGCGGGGACGAGGCTTATTTCAAATATCATGATAAAATATTCTCGGAACAAAACATTCTTGATTCCGGCTCTGCAACAGGCGCGGTTTCCAAAACGGTTGTTTATACAAACGATGATTTGAAATCCTGGGCTTCTGATTTGGGATATGACATTTCATCCTGCCTGGATTCCCAAAAGTATAGGACAGAAGTTGAAGCAGATACAGAAGACGCGCAAAAAGCAGGAGGAAGCGGAACGCCTTATTTTGTGATAATGAAATCAGGGGAAACCAAAGGAACTGCATTAAGCGGGGCATATCCTTTTGACACATTCAAGGAAATTATTGACGGATTGAGCGGTTAAAATCTTGTATAAATTTTTATATAAATTCTTATAAATCAAATACAAGTTGAAAGTTAATGACTATTGCTTTACAAGTAAAATGGGAGATGATTGAAAGACCCGGGTACCTTGGAAAAAAGAGAAAAGAAATTGAATCAAAATGGGATTATGAATTGGAAACCTGGAGGCTTGTCTGGCAATGGGGCGATTCTCTTTTATTGAAACCGATAGCATTGCAAATTTATGAGGATGCCTATTATGAATTTTTGAATTCTAAACCTGAATTGTTGAAATGGCTTGTTGAAACCGCTTCCGATGTTTATGATACCGCTCCATCAAATGTTGAATCAAGGTTGAATTACAATGCTCAAGAAACTCCGAATAATCATTTGCACGACATTGCAATAAGAAGGGCTGTTTTAAGAAACGGCGCTGAATTTAAAGGAAATCATTTAGTTGAGGTAAGAAAGCCAGGAAGCGAAGGAGAATCTTTGGCGCCTTATGCAGTTCCGTTTCATTTGCCGCAAATGATTTATCAAGGCGATGACATAAAAGATTACGGCAACAAGGGATTTTGGTGGAGAGAACTTGGAAAACAAAAAGGAATAGAACACACGGTTGAGGAGTTTTATCAGCAAAATAAGGTTTTACAAAGGACTCTTGGATTTGAAACCGTGAAAATTTAATTTCCCACCCTCCCACCCATAAGAAAACCAAGTTAACTATAAAGATTAAATTTCTTCACTCAAAAATTTTAATTGTTAATACTTTTCTTTTAACGAAAAACTTGACGAAGTCTGTTTTGAGCCATTCACAAGCGAGCACGGAGTGCGAGCGTATTCTCAACCCCTCTCCACAAATTCAATTTCTTCTTCGCTAAGTTTCAGTTCTTTTTGAATTTCAGGATTTCGTAAAATATTCTTTATCACAGGGAACTCGTTCATCGCCCGCTTTTCTCCTATGTGAACAAAACTTGCATATTTTCCCGCGATTGATTTCTTTTTTTCATTTTTCTGGTTGTTAAGCCAGATTTTTAAAATCCTGTTTGGTTTTTTGTAGCTTGTAAATCCTGTTTTAATGTTTTTTTTCGCGCTTGAGATTCCGTAACTAAGAAAAAAATTCTCGTAAACCAAAAATCTCCAATATTGCTGCCTGTAAATTCTTTTCTTGAAGATATCTGTCCTGCTTAGAAGTTCAAAAGCTCTTGCAAGTTCTTCTCCTTGATATTCTGCGGGAATGTTTTCCTCAATCCAGAGAATTATCTCGTCTATCGGCATGTTAACAGAGTCAAAGATTCTCATCGTCTCTTCCTGTGGCTTTCCCTTGAAAACCATTCGCAATGCGTTGAAAATGTCGACTTCCTTGTTTCTCTCGGCGATTTCAATCATCTCTGATTTAATTCCCGCTTCTGCCTGCAAGTCGTTCAAGGCGGCCCGCAAATCCCCTTTTGCATTTATGGCTATTTTTGTCAGATTTTTGTCTTCCAAAACAAGGTTTTCTTTTTTTAAAATTCCGAAAAGAATTTCCTTTATCGTCTTGTAGCTTATTTCCTTTAATTGAATCATGTCTGATTTTTTTCTCAAAGCCGCGAGTTCTTTTTTCCATATGTCGTTTGCCGTGATTATTACGGGATAATGGGTTTGCAAAATCAAAGCCAGCAGTTCCGGAAGCCCGCCCCAATCGCTGGCTGTTATGCCGTCAACCTCGTCGACAAGAATCAATTTTTTTTCCTTGAACAATGATTTTTGCTCCATTGCTGGCTTCAAAATTTCGCGCAATTTATCTCTGTTTCTCAAATCGCTGGCGTTGAGTTCAAAAATCTCGGAGTTTGTTTCTCTTGCAAGAACATAAACAAGACTTGTTTTTCCTGTTCCCGGAGGCCCGTGAAGAATCACTGCTTTTGTCCTCGGAAAATTGTCTAGAAAAATTTTTATTTTTGCAATAGCCTCGTCCTGCCCCTTCACATCTGAGAATCTTTTCGGCCTGTATTTTTCAGTCCATGACATTTTATTTAACCTCTTTTTATTCCAATCTTGTTGGTCCTCTTTCCAACAATTCTCGATGATACCTTTCATATCTTTCGCGCATTTCAGGACTTTTGTCCAAACCAGGTACAAGATGATTTAAACCAGGATTAATTGGAAGATATTCTTCTTTTTGTCTAAAAAAGTAATATACTTGTCTTGGTAACGAAATAACTCCTCTAATAAATCTTTTTACAAAACTATTGTTAATCTCAAAATCTCTCTTATCAAAATTTTCAAGTCTTTTCATTTTATTAAAGATAAATTTCCTCCTAAAATTATCGGTTGCATTGCCAATATTTCTTCTTTATAACTTAATTCTGGAACAGGGTTTAATAAATAAATTCTTTTGTTAAAATGTAATGCCAACCCCATTTCCATTAAAGTATTTCCCCCGATGTAATTTTCCACACCATTTTTATAATAATTTGTTATTAGAATTGCATCCCCCCTTTCTATTTTTCTGAAGTGCTCAATTATTGCTTCTTGTTTTCTTTGCCATAGCCATGAATTTGGATTGCTCGTGTCCTGTCTCAATACATAATATTCCTGTGATGAGATTATATTTCCATTTTCATCTCTAATTTTTCCCAGCGGAAGTTCCGTTTCATGCCCCATTTCCTCAAGTTTGGATTTTATTTTTTCCATTTCATCATAAAATGCTATGCTTCCACAAATTGTAATTTTCATTTCCCCAATCCCGCAAGGACAAAACTCGCGAGCAAAGCCTGCAATTGTATGAACGGATCGCTTCCCTCGACAATTCTGAACTCCGCTTCACCTGTTTTCTCCGTCAGTTTTACTTTTATTTCAGGTTCGATTTGAAGGGCCCAGATTTCTTTTTGTATCGCTTTTACGACATCCTGTCCTGAAATGCTGTCCCTTAGCATTATGTCGAACAATTTTTCCCTGGAATTTTGGAAATCTCCCGAGAGGGCATAATCAAGAACAACTTTTATTTCCCTCGGCTTTGTGCTCGCCAGAACCGTTTGAATCAAATCCTGGGAAATCACGGGAGAAATTGAAGCCGTTGACTGCAAAATATTTATGCATTTTCTGCAATCGCCTTCAGAACCTTCATAAAGGATTTCAATTGATTCCTGGGGAATTGTGAGCCTCTCATTTTCCTCTATTTTTCTCAGAACTTTTTCAATGTCTTTTTTCTCAAGAAGCTTGAAACGAAAAACAACGCATCTTGATTGTATGGGATCTATGACTTTGCTTGAATAGTTGCACGAGAGAATGAAACGGCAACTGCCTGAATAATTTTCCATCGTTCTTCTCAATGCCTGCTGGGCTTCAGGAGTCAATGCATCGGCCTCGTCGAGAAAAATTATTTTGAAAGGCACGTTTCCAAGCGATTTTGTTCTTGCGAAATTCTTGACTTTTTCCCTCACGACATTTATTCCCCTTTCATCGCTTGCATTCAATTCAAGATAGTTTTCCCTCCAAGAGTCCTTGTAAAGTTCTTTTACAATTATCAAAGCAAGGGTTGATTTTCCCGTTCCCGCGGGGCCTGCAAAAAGCAAGTGCGGAATATTCATTGAATTCGCAAGAGAGGAAACGCGTTTCACGATTTCATCCTGTCCTACCAATTCGGAAAACCTGCTCGGGCGATATTTTTCTGTCCAGATTTCAGAAACCATTTTTATTTTATAGGCAAAACCTTGTTTTGCGCGCCAATTTTTCCTTTGGCGCAAGGCGTAATATTCCAAGAAACAGGCAATTTATAAGGATTGTTATTGTGATATTATAGAATTTATTTTGTTGATTAATGTCCCTTGCTTACCAGATAATTCTTTTCTTATCCCGTCTAATTTTGAATTTAAATCTTTAATCTCTTCTTCTGTTTCTTCATCTTGAAAAAATTCCCTCGGTAAATATCTAAATAAATCCAAATTTTTTAAACAAAATTGATTTCAGAAATATATATTCAATCACTTGGTTCTTCTCAACTTCCTCTTGTGCTTTTCCTTCTTCAGCCTTTTTCTCTGCCATTTCCAGCGCATCTGCCAGCGCTTTTTCCATCTTCTCGAGGAACGTTTCATAGTAAAGACAACCCCTGGTTTTCTTTACGCAACTTTCCTCTAAATCTTTTTACGAATCCAGCAACCGATTGATTTAATCTCATGAACATTAAATCAAATGAGAAAATTTGTTTTTAAAGGTTTTGTGTTAATTTTTTACAAAGTTCCGGTTCCAAAAATTTGTGTTAAGGGAATTCTGCTTCCGGGAGTTCCCTTGAAAAATTCTTTTCCTATTCTGGACATGTCGGGCATTCTCAATCTTTTTTCCCTAATCCTGTCCCTGAATTTGCTCATCCCCTCTATTACATAACATTCCATATTACTTTCAAGATATTTTTTTGGTTTTTTCAAGGCTTCTTCAAGTTCAAGAGGATTTCTTGGTTCAGCTATAAAAGTGTAATTTATTATGCCATTGAAATGATTTTGAGAAGGCATGTCAATAGGAGTGCACGCAATTCCCAAAAGTCCTAACGGTTGTATATCAAATCCGTACTCTTCTTTTCCTTCCTCTACACAACAACTTATGGGGCTGAGATTTTTTGAATTCAAGTTTTTTAAAGTTTCTATTTTTCCTCCTCCGTATCCTGGATACATGTCCCCTTTTCTTTTAAGCAAAATTATGTGGGTTTCTTTGTCCGGACTCGGCCTGTAAGTCAGAAATATGCTTGAGACGGCAAGCGCACAGCCAAGTTCCCTTGAATCCGAGTCCGTTTGAGGAGGGGATTCCAAGACGGGAATTTTTCTCAGCCATTCCGTTTCACGTTCTTTCCAATCAAAGTTATCAAGAATATTTTTTGCAGTTCTTGCTATGAGCTGGTTTTCCTCAGTTACGTATCTTATAGGAATTCTTTTTTCCACATCTCCGATTTTATACGCAAATCCCTGCCCGTTTTTTTGCCCGTTTCCCGCATCCACAACATAAACTTTTCTGCCGTCATTTCTTTTCATCAAATCCCCTTCATCATCAATAATTCCCACAAAAACATTTCTAAAAACCCATTGCCCCGTGTGCCTGCTTCTTGCAGGGAGTATTGTTCTTAATCCAAGACTTTGCGAAATTTCAAGTCCAGTTTGTTCTTCAAATCTTTCCATTGCAACATCTTCCAAAGTCTTTCCACTTAAAGGCGCTCGGAACCTTGAGCCCGGAAATTTCAATTTCGGGTTTTTCCCCTCGTCAGAATCAACCAAGATGTATTGGGATTTTCCATACCTTCTTGTTAATCCAATATATGCAATGTTGCTTTCGGCATAATTTTCGCTTTTTTCTATCTGCAGAACCATTTTTGGAAATGATTTTCACGGTTTAAAAGAATTTATATGATTATTTATAAATTCCAAAATCTTCTTCTCAGATGATTCTTGATTTCTTCGTGTATCTGTTCTATTGTTTTGTTTCCCCTTTCAATAAGCTCGCAAAAATCCCTGTTCTCCTGAAAAATTTTTAAAAACCCGTTTCTTACTTTTTCATGAAAAGTATTTCCCAGAGATTCAATTCTGTCTTTTTCATTTTTCAACTCTATGCCTTTTTCAAAGGAGATATCAAGAATAAATGCCAAGTCGGGTTTTACAGAATAAGTTGCGATGTCATTCAGATGCTTTATTATATTTATTGAAATTCCCCTTCCGTGCCCCTGATAGGCTTCCGAAGAAAAATGGCCCCGATCTCCCACAACCCATGTTCCATTTTCAAGATTCGGGATTATCTTCCTTTTGAACAGCTCCGCCCTTGCCGCTAAAAATAAAAATAATTCCGCTTCCGACGAGGAAATGTCTCTTTTTGAATCAAGAACAATTTTTCTTATTTCTTTTCCCAATTCGGTTCCGTCGGGTTGCCTGACTAAAATTGATGGGACATTAACTTGAGTGAGATGCTCATGAAGCAATTTTGCTTGTGTTGATTTTCCGGAATTATCAATTCCCTCAAAAAGAATATACTTTCCTCTTTTTTGCTCCATTTTATTCTTATCAAGATTGCATTATAAATAATTATTGTCATTGAAACTATATTTCAAACTTGGAAATCTTTTAAAAGGCGTTTTTTACAAAAAGATAAATGGCAGAAGAATTCTAATCCTTCACCTCGATTTTCATGCTGACGTTTTTCGGAATCTGCAAACGCATTATTCCGTGAAGAACCTTGTCGTTGGCTGGAAGGTCAATCAATCTCCTGTGAATTCTCATTTCAAATCTGTCGAAAGTCGCGGTTCCGTTTCCGCAGGGAGATTTTCTCGTCGTGACTTTGAGCTTTTTTGTCGGCAACGGAATAGGTCCGGAAATAACAACTCCTGATTTTTTGGCAAGTTCCCTGATGGAATTGCAAATATTATTGAGCATTTCTATGTCTATGCTGTTCAGTTTTACTCTTACGTTTGGCATATAAAAACCTCCTGCGTTTGACTTGGTTTTACAAGCCTCCCGCAGCCATTGATATAGAAATCGAAAATTAGTTTAAAAAACTTTGTTTGTCAGAAATATTATTATTTAGAAATGAGATTCAAGAGTTTTATCCAAACTTTCAAGATTAGTCATCCTGGGATTTTCTAAAGATCTTAAATTTTTAAAAGCATTGAAATGTAATCTTCCTTCGTAATACCTTTCAATAACCGCACCAATGGGTAATTCCCCATAATGTGCCATATATGATGTGTAATCATGCAATTGAATACCTCCTCTTTTAGATGATTTTATCCTGTTCACCCTGAAATTATTTTTATTATTTCCATTCAGTGATGTAGATTCCAACTTTAAAGAATCAAAAAAAGATTTTATTTGTGGGGATACATATCTATCAATTTTTCTATAAGTTGCAGGTATGGCTCTCACATTTATTTTTATGGAAGGAATAGCATTTTCTGAGTCTTTACCATTAATAAAGGGAGTAAATGTTATCATGGAATTGGTGTTTTCTTCCAGAAGAAACCCATATAATCTTCCCTTATTAAAAAAAACAGTTGCATCATATTCTCCCTGCGGATGCGCAAAAATCTGTCTAGCATATTCCGAACCCGGAAATAATCTTTGCAGGCTTCTTCTGACTTTTTTGCAAGTGAGTTCTCTAACTTTCTTTTCTAAAAATTTATTAACAAACGGGTGTCTGACATCTTTCAAGTTAACCATTAACATAGAAATTTCAGAACTGTCACCCATCTTTTATCAATCCAATTTTCTTTTAAAAGCATTTGTCTTTAATTTTGCAACTAATCTTCCTCGTTTTCCTTCCAGAAACTTTCCTCTTCCTCCAAGCCGAACATGGAAAACGTGAAGTCGAAAAACCTTAAGATCACTTCCAGGATTATTATGAAAACAAAGTATATAGTTATATTGCTGAAAAGCCCGGGAATCTGCGAAATCTGCGAGAAAATTCTCTCAATGTCAAAGAAGCCCTTTTCAATGAGCGAGAGCGCAAGAAGGTTCAATGGAAGGAGTTTCGCAAGTTCCTGAGACAAAACTTCCTTGTAATACGCGGTCATTCTTATCGAGGCGACGACAGCGGCGGAAATAATCAGCGCGGTGTTTGCGTCGAAACCCTTTCCCATGACTATCAGGAAAATCGCGAATCCCGCAAACCAGAAAAAAATTATGAACGGCAGGATTATCATGTATTCCAGAAAATAAAAGCTTCCGTGCACGAATTTTTGAGTTATCGGTTCCTCGGAACGATTGTACTTGTTGAGATTCAAACCGAAAATATTTTTGTGCGAGATGAATTTGTGGAGTTTCCAGATTATTGCGACGTAAATGAAAATAAGGAAAACTATCAGGAAAAGGTTGATGAAATTTTGAAGGACAGGGGGCAAAGACGAAATCACGAATTTGTACGATTCCAAAAGAACAGAACTGCTCGCGACACCTCCTTCGGCCATCACAATCCAAGGCAGAATAAGTTTAAAAATTTGCTTGATTTGATTTTAGAATGATTGACATAAAACATCTAAGGGAAAATCCAGGGGTTTACAGGGAAAATGCAAAAAAGAAATTCAAAAACCCGAAAATAATTGATTCTGTTCTGAAAATTGATGCCGCATGGAGAAGGGTAAAATCAGAAGCTGATGGAATAAGAAGCGAGAGAAATAAAATTTCCGAGCAGATAAATCAATCCAAAAAAACCGGAAAAGATGCTTCCTATCTAATAAAAAAAGCAAGAGAGATTCCGTCAAGACTGGAAAAAACAGAAGAAAAAGAAAATGAGATTTACGAAAAACTGAAAAAGGAACTTTACAAGATTCCGAATTTGATGTCGAAAAGAGTTCCGATTGGCAAAAACGAAGATGAAAACAAAGTTGAGAAGGTTTTTGGAAAGCCGAAGAAGAAAAATTTTCCTGTGAAAAGTCACGCGGAAATTTCCGAAAATCTCGGCCTGGCGGATTTTGATTCAAGCGCAAGAGTTTCAGGAACAGGTTTTTATTATCTTGAAGGGGAACTGGCTTTGCTGAATGCGGCGCTGATTAATTATGCAAGGGATACTATGGTAAAAAACGGTTTCAGATATGTCGAGACTCCGCTGATGCTGAAGGAGGAAATAATCGACATGGTTACTGACTTGAATGACAAGGAAAAACAAATTTATCTTATCAAAAATGAAGATTTGGCTTTGATAGGAACTTCAGAGCATTCGCTTATTGGAAGATTTGCAGGACAGGAGATAAATGAAAAGAAACTTCCGATAAAGCATACCAGCTATTCTATGTGCTTCAGAAAAGAAATCGGCGGAAAAGGAATTGATGAAAAGGGATTGTTCAGAACACATCAGTTTAATAAAATGGAGATGATTGTAATATGCAATCCGAAAGATTCCGAGAAATTTTTTGAAGAGATGAAGAAAATTAGCGTTGAAATTTTGAAGGGGTTGGAATTGCCCTTCAGGATTTTGAAAATTTGCTCTGGAGATTTGGGTGATTTGAAATATGAACAAGTTGATTTTGAAGTTTATTCTCCGAGACAAAAAAAATACATTGAATCCGGAAGCTGTTCTAATTTGACAGACGCGCAGGCAAGAAAATTGAGAATTTCAACGAGAATAAAGGGGGCTCGGATTGTGCCGCATACTTTGAACAACACCGCTCTTGCGACTCCGAGACCTTTAATAGCGATTTTGGAAAACCATCAGAAAAAAGACGGAAGCATAAAAATTCCGAAGGCTTTGTGGAAATACACGGGGTTCAAAAAAATCGAGGTAAAAAAAAGTGAAAATAAGAAAAGCAAGAGAAAGCGATAAAAAAAGAATTTTGGAATTGTTGAATGAGAGTTCTGGAAACACGGCTAATGATGAACTTCATTACGAGGAAAAGCATTTGAAACTTTTGTCGCCGAGATTGACGGAGAAATTGTCGGAGTTATCATGGCTAATGTTTTTCCCATTGGGGAATACGCGGAAGCATATAATGTTGCGGTCGATGGAAAATATAGAAAAAAAGGAATTGGAACAAAATTGGGCGATTTTCTTGAAAAGCATTTGAGAAAAATGGGAATTGAGATGGTTTACGGTTATGTAAATGATGACAACAAGCCCGCGCAAAAACTAGCCGAGAAAAATGGGTATGAAAAAGGCAAGAAGGAGATATTTTATTCAAAATTTTTAAAACAATCACAATGAACAAAAAACTAAGACAAAAATTGAGGGATTGCGTGAAAAAAGTCAAGGCAAAGGGATATGCCTACAACCCCTGGGCTGTTTGCCGGGCCGCTTTCAACAAATTGGGAAGAAAGAAGAAGAGGAGATAATTTATTTTTTCATCCACCTAAACCCAAAAGAAAGATGTTAATGGTAAATCCGACTTTGAGAAGCACAAATGTTAAGTTATTTTTGTATTAATCTGAATTTTCCCAAGAGTTTTTTATCAGGAATAAATTTATTAATTTGTCTCCCCAAGAAAGATTAATGATAAATCCATAGTCCATTAAATATTAACTTGTGATAAATTTTTGTATTAATATCTTTCAAAATTAATATCTTTCAAATAATCCCGCCCACCCTAGAAAACAATTTTAACTCTCAAACAACTCTATATACCTATTAAACTGGTAAACTTTTCACATTAATATTTTCCTTTTAGGCGATAGTTTTATTAATTTCAAAATCTTTTTGCAAAGATGAAAAGAAAGGCGAGAAGAAGAACAAAAAGAATTCATAAAAGGAAAAATCATCTCGACAGATTTTTTCTCCTGAACTGGAAAAAATCCATTTTGATAGTTGCATTGTGGATTTTATCTATTTTCATTCACACGACTATTTTCAATTTTTATATGATTCAGGAACCGATTTCATTCATGATTTCAATTCTCGTTATTCCGTCTTATCTTATTGTTTCAATAATTTATACTTTGGATTTTCACAGGAGAAGATAAATAAATGTAATGTCATTAATAAGATGAAATTTTATTCACAAAAAATATTTTATTTATTAACAATAATTGCATTATTATCTTGGATATTTTTGAGCCTTGTCCCCTCAAATCAATGTGTAAATACTTATGTTTTTGGAGGCATTCATTGGGATATATGTGATAATATGAGCACTTTTATTAACACTTTATATGTGGTTTTCCAGATTTTAGTTACCTTAATATCTGCTTATCTAATCATTATCGGAATCATGTTCTTTAACTCAATAAGATAATTTTTCATATCTATTTCAAATCCTTGCTCTCCTAAGCAAATTTGCGTTCGTGACAACCGTTATCGAAGACAAAGCCATTGCAATTTCCGCGACAACGGGGTGCAACAATCCCGCAATGGCAAGCGGAATTGCAAGCGTATTGTAGGCGAAGGCCCAAAACAAGTTTTGCTTTATTTTCTTGAATGTTTTTTTCGAGAGATTTATTGCCTGAACAACTCCAATCAAAGAGCCTTTTGCCAAAACCAAGTCTCCTGATTCAATCGCAATGTCTGTTCCCGTTCCCATCGCGATTCCGACATTGCTTTGCTTCAATGCGGGAGCGTCGTTGATTCCGTCTCCGACAAATGCAACCATTCCTTCCTTTTGAAGATGTTCGACTTTTTTCACCTTGTCTTCCGGAAGAACATTTGCAATGATATCTGAAATCCCGACTTCTTTTGCTATTGTCCTCGCTGTTCTTTCATTGTCTCCTGTAATCATAATTGTCCTATATCCCTCTTCGTTTAATCTTGAAATTGCCTCTTTTGAATCCTCTTTAACAGCATCTGCAATTCCAATAATTCCCAAAGCCACTTTGTTTTCAGAAACAATCATTGTCGTGAAACCTTGAGATTCAAATTTTTCAATGATATTTTCAAAAGATGTTAATGATATCTTGTTTTCATTCATAAGCGTTGAATTTCCAATGAGAACTTTTTTTCTTCCCATCGTTCCCTCCAACCCCCTTCCTCTTAAGACTTTAAAATCTTTGACTTCCTTGTATTTTTTTAAGTTTGCATGCTGAACAACAGCTTTTGCAATTGAATGTTCGCTCAGCCTCTCCATGGAAGCCGCGATTTCCCAGAAATAATTTTCTTTAACTTTTTTTGGAATGTAGAATTCTTTGACTTCCGGTTTTCCTTTTGTTATTGTTCCTGTCTTGTCAAAAACCACGATTTTTATTTCCTTCATTGTTTGAATCGCCTCGCCTTTTCTTATAAGAATCCCGCGTTTTGCTCCCATGCCGGAACCAACCATCAAAGCTGTCGGTGTCGCGAGTCCGAGGGCGCATGGACAAGCAATGACTAAAACCGAGATGCCGACTCCAAGCGACTTGGATAAATCTTTTGTGAAATAAAACCATCCCACAATGCTTAATATTGCAATAACCAAAATTGAAGGAACAAAAATGCTTGTTATTTTGTCCGCAAGTTTTTGAATCGGCACCTTTGTTCCCTGGGCGTTTTCCACGAGTTCAATGATGTGAGAAAGAAAAGTGTCTTTTCCAATCTTCATTGCTTTGACATAAAGAATTCCGTCCTGGTTTATTGTTGCTCCTATAACATTATCCTTTATTTTTTTATCCACAGGAAGGCTTTCTCCTGTAATCATTGATTCATCAACGCTGCTCGCTCCCTTTACGATAATTCCATCTGTTGGGATTTTCTCTCCGGGTTTTATTATCATTATGTCTCCGATTTTAATTTCTTGTATTGGAATTTCAATTTCTTTCTTGTTTCTTATGATACGAGCGTTTTTTGCCCCGAGTTCAAGAAGTTTTCTTATTTCCTGAGAAGCCCTGCCTCTTGCTATTGATTCAACATATTTTCCAGTTGTGAAAAAAGCCATAATCATGGCGCTGACTCCGGAGTAATCTGAAACAAAACCAAAGTAACTGAAAATTCCCGTTAAATATGCAACAACTGTTCCCAATGCAATCAGGGAATCCATGTTAAAATAAAAAGTGAACAATCCGCGCATTCCGGATTTTATTGTTTGAAAACCGAAAATGAAAACCACTGGAAATGCAAGAACAAGCAAAAAAGGAACGAGATAATTTTCAGGAATCAAATTCATTCCAAAAATCCTCTCTGAAAGCATTAAAATCGCTATGGGAATTGCAAAAAGCCATGAAAGATAAGTTTTTCTTTTCCATGATTTTATTTCCGCATCTTCCACTGGCTCGTCGTGATGATGGGAGTTCATGGTTTCCATGTCATGATTATTCATTTCTTCCATTACTCTCTCTCAATTCCTGTCAGTTTATATCCTGTTCTTGCAACAGCTTTTTCTAATTCTTCATCTGAAATCTCTTTTTCCACTTCAACAAAGCCTTTTTTCATCATCAGACTTACATTTGCTTCCTTTATTCCGGAAATCTTCTTCAGGCTTTTTTCTATGTTGCTTGCGCAGCTAGCACAATGCATCCCTTCAATTTTCAATTTTATTTTTTTCATTTTTTTCTCCTATTTAACATCCATAAACTAACTAACAATATTATTACAACTAGGACTTGAATTTCCACTCCTTGAAACGGAAGGCTTGCAAAGCTAAAAGTTATTCCAAACAAACCAAATAATAAAGGAAACAAACCGGTAATACACAAAGGACAAATTCCAATTGCTAAACCCCCAATAGCACCAACCCCTGTAAATGTTCCTGCTTTTCTATAATCCTTTCTCTCTTTATATCTTAAATAAAAATAAACAGAATTTATAGCCACGAGAAAACCTATCAGCAAAGTCAAGATAATTGAAAAACCTAATTTAATCCAGTTTACTGTATCTGCATAAACAATAATCAACTTTAATGTATCATAAAAGCCACTCAAAACAAAATTTAATCCGAGATAAAAAATAAATATTCCAATTATCCAGTAAATGTATGGTTTCTCAAAAACTTTTTTCATTTTTTCTTCCAAATTTTTATTGCATGTTTAGTTATATTCAAATTGCATGATTTGTGTTTTTTGCAGAAATCCTCGCATTTTTCAGCAAAGTTTTTTGTTTTATAATAAAACCCGCATTTTTCGCACTTGTAGACTATTTTTCCTTCAACGTTTTCTTCTTTCATTTGACACTTCTCCTGTGGCGAATGAATGAAAATCTTTGGTTTACTTTTACCATTACTTTCTCCTTGGATTTTGAATTTGTTTAATCAGCCAAACTATCAGCAAAACTAAAGTGACAGTTATCAATACCATGTACGCCCATCCGAAGAAAGACATAAATCCGTAGTTATAGCCAAACATCCAGCCCATCATGCTTCCTCCAAAACCCATCATGCCAAAACCGGAGAAAAACAAAACTATAATTATCGCGATTAAAATCCACATGGATGTTTCATTATTTTTCATTTTTTCTTTTTACCCCCATAAAATTTATTTTCATTTTCTTCTCCCTGAATTTTGAATTTGATTCCAAAGCCACACTATCAATAAAACCAAACCAATAATCAAAAGAATATTAAAAACCCATGCAAAATAATTTGTCTTGTAATCATAATAACTAGACATCATCCCATAACCATAACCTGTTCGCCCCATCATCGTGTTCATCATATTCACAGAAAATTCATCATGTTCTCCACAATAAAAAGCCAATCCCATATTGACGTGAATTTGCCTTAAAGTTTCACTTCCTTCACCACCCATTCTTTCGTCCATGATTTCATGCAATTCTCCTGGATGCATCTGTTCCATATAATAGTCGCCAAGTATTTCCAATTGACTTTCAGTTAAGTCGTTGCAGGAGACTTTCTGTGTGATTATGTCTTCAGCTTCGGAAAAACTTTCCGTGCAGATTGTTTCATTACCACAATGCGCGCTAACCAAATTAACAAAAACAAGCATTCCTATAAAACCAACCAGCAATAATTTTTCTTTTTTCATTCCACCACCAACGTTCCCGTTCCCATTCCCATTGAACAAGCGAAACGGAAAGTTCCTTTTTTATTTGGTGTGAAAGTTATTTTATCATTTGATGTTCTTGAATATTTGTTTACCCCGAAATCTTTAACATAAAAAGATCTCAGGCAACCCCTAACACTGTCATCTAAAGTTATTTCAACTGGTTGGTTCGCCTTTACCTTTATTGTATTAGGATAATAATTTAAATTTTTCATACTAAGAACAACTTTTTGGAACTCTCCATCAATTGTGTTTGGCGTTACATTGTCTTGTTTAATGTTTTCATTTCCCAACAAAAAAAATCCCATCATTGTTACTAAGATTATTATTAATACTAAGTACAAAGTTGTTTTTTTTATTTTCATTTTATTATTTTTTATCGGGGACAATGCGTGGCTTGTTGCGTGTAACATCGCTCATTGGAACAAGACGCTCCTTGGCCCGAAAACCATTATGAAAACCGTCAATGCTGTTAAAAGCAGGCTCCAGAACATCGTGAAAAAATCCCCTTCTTTGTTTTTATCTTTGATTTCGCGCGTTTCATTGTAAACCATATAATTTAACCCAAATAAAGTTATCGCTGAAATAAAAAAAGATATTACAACTATTCCTTTTAAATTATCATTGAACATCATCAAAGAAGTCATAGAACCCATGAGTCCGCCCATGAAACCGGCCATGATTCCTTCCATAACTCCCATGATGCCGCAGCATTTTCCATTCCAGATTCCAAAAAAAATACCAACAGACATTCCAAAAACACTGCCTACAAACATTCCGTTTGTAGAAGCCAAGAAAAGTCCTGGAAGAAAGCCTGAAATCATTCCGATTGTCATGCCTATCATCATTCCAGACATGCATGCAAATTCCTTGTAAATCCTGACATGTTTTACAGACGGCAAAATCAAAGAATAACTTAGGATTGCAAAAAACAAAAAAAAGCCGTACTTTGGAATGAAATTTTCAATATATTTTAGTTTGAAGAAATACAGAAAAGCCAAAAGCGTGAATGAAGTCAAAAGGGAAATCAAAATTGTTTTCACTAGGTTTTCTTCTTCGCTTGAATATTTCATGAATTTCCTGAATGACATAAGAGTTTTTGTTTGGTTGAGTTTATAAATTATTTTGTGAAACTGGTTACAATCAAATTTACAAATTATTCAAAATGATTATATTCTACTATAATATTATCTCCATCCTGCATAAAATAATTCTGGAAATCAAAATTTTCTTCGCCATTTACATACATTTTTAATTTTCCAGAATCTGTGCAATAATCAAAAATGCAGTTTTTGTTGAAAGTTTTTTCCCACACTTCAAAGAAATATCCAAGTGTGACTGTTTTTTTAGTCGGTCGGTCATTTTCCATGTGTATTACACCAGCATTAGCATCTTCGTTATGAGTATGAATTGGGAAATGTACTGTGTTAGTGATTCCAATATTTGGAGGAATGTTCTGTATTTTATCATCTATTTTTATTGTCAGGGTCGGGTGCCAATGTATTGCTCCTCTTGGAGCCGAGAAATCCAATTCATCTTCATTCACAACGGAATTTCCATTCATATTCCCAGCGGTCCAAAAAATTCCGTAAAAAGTGACTGCTAAAATCACGGCAAGAATTGTCCAATTTCTAATTTTTTTGTAATTGATTGTTGTTTTTTCTTTTTTTAGACGGGAAGAATGTTTTGCAGCATTGTGCATCTTTAATGCATCTTCATTTCCAAAATCTCTTTCACATTCACTGCATTTAATTCTTGTTTCTTCCATTTTTATGTTTCATGATTATGATGATCCCCTCCGCAAGCATCAGACAAATCCCAAACTTCCGCTATTTGTTCAGCGGAAAAATTTTCATTAATGATTAAATTTTTTGCTAACCCCTCATAAGCATACCAATGCCAACATTTACAGCAGCAAGGTCCGCCTTCCATTGACATTTCCATTGCTTCATTGTATAAATCTTGCTGTCCTGAACTAAGTTGTGTTTCTTTTGAATATTCTATCATCTCTTCCGCCCACTTTGCTGACACATCATACGGGTCTTCAGGAATTATCTTGTATTTCTTATACTTTTTCAGTCCCTCAATTTGTTCTTTATAACTATGGAAGTCCATTGTTGAACAGCATGAGCCCCGTATTCTTGTTCCGTCAGCAGAAAGTTGGCTTACATAACTCTCTCCTCCTCCACAGGCATTTGTCCCTGATGTTTTTAGCATCTCAAATTTTGCTTCAAGAGAATTTGGCCCTAAATTTTCTTTCAAAACTGAATTATCTATGATAATGTATAAGAGAAATCCAAGGAAAAATAAACCTACTAATGCTAAATAAATTATTTTCTTTTTTATTTTAATTTCGTTTTTCATTTTTCTGTTTTCTTAATTTTTTCTTATTTAAAATTTAAAAATAATAAAAAATAATTATTTTATTTATATTCCGTCCAGTATTTGCTGGAAGGTGCTGAAAGGATATGCTCCTGAAAGAGGAATTCCTTCTTTGTCTCCTGATTTCATTATAATGAAATAAGGCGTTCCCTGTCCCCCTGAATTTGTGGCATCATTTAAATCTTTTTGCACCTCGCTTTTGAATTTCCCGGAGTCCAAACAAGAGTCAATGTTATAGCCAATATCTTTTGCCCAACTTTTTAGGTCGTTATTTGTAAAAGTGACTGTGCTTTTTACAGGACCGCTATTTGCATCTCCTCCGTCAAGAACATTTTGTTCCTGGAAGATTTTATCATGCATTTTAAAATATGCTTCATCCCCTCCGGAATCACGTACGCATTCAGCAGCTTCCGCAGCAGGCGTTGCCATTGGATGCAAACTTATTAATGGAAAGTCTCTGTAAACAAACTTAACTTTTCCAGTGTCAATATACTCTTTTTGAATTGATGGCAGAGTTTCTGTCCAGAACTTTCTGCAAAAGGGACACTGATAATCACTGAATTCAATTATCGTAATAGGTGCATTTTCGTTTCCAAGAGCAGGGTCGTCATCAACACTTGCCTTTACAATAGAAGGTTGCGTATCTGGTTGTTGCGCAACAACATTATTCCCTGTGTTTGCAGGAAAATTATTTCCCGTAAAGACAAAAAATCCTCCGATAACCACGATGGCAATCAGCAGAAAAGTTGAATATTTCCACAAATCCTGTTTCTTTATTGTTATTGTTCTTTCTTCGCTCATCTTATTTTACCTCCTTTCAATTTTTCATTTTTCCGTAACGGAGCGTTAATTTCGCATACTATTCCTTTGTTTATGTCTCTTGTTATCTTGAAAACAGAGAATCCCAAAATTCCCATTGCCAAAAAAGACAATTCCAATCCGTTAAAAGGCAGAAATGTTAATGCAACGGCGCTGATTCCAAAAAGTGAAAGCAAACCGATGCCGCAGGCGGCGCATCCCGGAGCAAGAATTCCGAGGAAAATTCCGGCAGTTCCAAATGCTCCAATGCCTCCTGCAACATTTTTTATCATGACTGTTTTGTATGCAATCAAACTGAACAGCATTCCAAAAAGTCCTCCCAAAACAATCAAACTGACAAAAGAAGACAAAGGAATTGTATTCCTAAAACCAAGGAACAAATTAAAGAAAAAATTAATCCCTTCAGCAAGACCTGATTTATTAACATAATACAGAAGAATTGAAAAATTTGCTATTCCGACATTAACAGAATAAAACAAAAATAAAATAATCGCTCCCAAAATCAGATATTTCCAATTGCTGAAAACATCTTTCCAAACAGAAAATAATTCTTTAATCTCTTTTTTTATTTTCACAATTTATACAAGAAAAAAATATATATAACTTTTATGGTGTGAACATAAGCCAAAAAACAGCCCAAATCCCGCAAATTTACAGGAATTAACGTTCATAAAGGCAAAATTTCACTCCACACAGCACGCCATTTCATCTAAATCTTGGTCAAAACTTTGCGCTACTTTCTTAATCATCTCGTTTAATGTTGGGAAAACATGAACTGTATCTCTTATATCATAGATAGTCATTTTGTTCTTAATTGCATAAGTTGCAGTTGTTATTATATCGGCAGCCATTGGTCCAATAATATGAACGCCTATAACGACTTTTGTTTTAGGATCAAGAACCATTCTAATAAACCCGCGCGTGTCTTTAATTGCCAATGCTTTTTCTACATGGTCAAGTTTTACTGTTTTACACAAACAAATGTTGTATTTTTTCATAAATTCTTCTTCTGTAATTCCTACCGCCGCAACTTCTGGAGAGGTAAAAACTGCCGAAGGAATTTCACCATAGTTTATTTTCTTTTTTGTCTTTTCAAACATATTAAGAACAGCGAAATTGCCTTGTTTTGCTGCTATTGTTTCAAGAGGCATCAATCCAGTAACATCACCGGCTGCGTAAATGTGCTTTTGAGAGGTTTGCATATATTCATTTATTTTAACAAACCCTTTTCCATCAAGAGAAATTTTAGCTTTTTCTGTTTCAAGGAATTTTGTGTGCGGTTGCAGTCCAGTAGCCAGCATCAATTTTTCTGCTTTTAAGATTTTCTTTTTTTCATCAATATCAACTATTAATTTAATTCCCTCTTTTGTTTTCTTTACTTCTTTTGAATCCGCTTTTGTATAAATTGTAATCCCTTCTTCTTCCAGACTTTTTCGCAATTCTTCTCCAAGCATTGAATCAAATTTTGGAATGACTCTTTCTGAACGTTGGAGAACTGTAACCTTAATTCCGAAGTGATGGAAAATCTGGGAAAATTCCATGCCAAGAGGACCGCCGCCAGTTATAATTACCGATTTCGGTTTTTTCTTTAAGTTGAAAATGTTAACATTGGTTATAAAATCTATTTTGTCAATTCCTTTAATTGATGGAACAAATGTTGATGCGCCAGTTGCTATGAGAAAATGTTTTCCTTTAAACATGTCCTTGCCTAATTTTACAGTATGCGAATCTACAAAAGAGGCCAACCCTTCTTTAAAATCAACATGCTCTTGCTTTTCAATAACTTTCTCGTAATTTTTACTTCTGAATTCTTTTACCATTTCATGAGTTTCTTTTAGCGCTTCTATAAAATCTGCTTTGCCTTGAAGTTTGATTGCCTTGAATTGACTTCTTGACGGATAATAAAATTCCTCTCCTTGATGAAGCATTATTTTACTTGGTATACATCCAACATTCACACACGTTCCACCAAGGGGCAAAATTTTTTTATAATTTATAAGAAGCGTTTTCTTTTTCAGTTTGTTTGCCGTGTTTGCCGCCGCAAAAGCTCCGGCTCCCCCGCCGATAATGATTAAATCATATTTTTTCATAGTCTTTTCTCTTTTGTAATAAGGAGTGGGTATGAGAAACAAAATCAATCATATGAGAAGACATTTCTAACTTAATTTTATTAACAATTTCACTTCCAATTTTTGCTGGTAGTTCTTCTGCTTTTAAAATACCGCTGAACTTTTGTTTATTTTTCTTCCACATATGATATGTATAAAATAATAATATGGCTGCGCTTATTCCTGTAGGATAAGAGATATACGTGGAACCACTATAAGGGGTTCTTAAAAGTTCTAAATATCTATTAAAACTTAATCCACTGGTTTCTGTTATCCATGTAGTTTTTCCTTTATTATTTTTCATTTCCAAGACGACTTCAATCATCGCTGTAAATTGTGCATATTTAATTACTCCTTTTTTTTGTAACTCTTCAATCTTTTTTGGAGTTTTCATCCCTGGAAATACAGCGCGCACAATTTGTTCTACTGACATATTTTTTTTTGTGCATTCTATGTTCTTCTTTGATAACAAATTTAATTGAAACAAATTTTTTATTAATTCGTCTTCACTGCCGCCACTTAATATTTTCAAAGATTTTATTTCAGGAAAACTATCATGGAACGATAAAAGTTCCTCTTGAAAAATAGGATATTCTGCTACCTCTCTTTGAAAATGGGGAAATTTATATGTTTGAGAGTTACTAAATGGTTCTGCAGTAATCAGTTTCCCATCTTTAAGATATTGGGGTTTTTCTTCCAATTCATCCAACGCAATTGTGGGCGCCCAAGAGAATACAATTTGATCGGTGTCTATTTGTTCTAAAAGATATAAATTTATGGCCTTAATTTTTATCAAACTTTTTGATTGTCGTATGTCCATAATTTTCTCGCCAACGAGGAAATTAGTCATGCCCGGAGAGGCTCCTATATTGATAAGTCCGAATACCCCCACCTTATCAAGTTTTTCATGAAAGTTCTGTTGTGGAAACTTCGCGGCTTTCAGAGAATGTATATTACTAATATCAGACGCCAAATCACAATAACATGATTTTAACTTAACCGCGAGTTTTAATATCGGTTCATTGAATTCTGGTGATGAAGCATTTATAAGAATATCTGCATCTTTTAATTGAATGTTATCTTCTCCGTTGTTCCGAAATATCAATTCAAAATCTTTTACCTTTTTAAACTGACTTACTTTAAGTATTTGAGGAGCCTTGTATAAATACTGCTTCGCTTTTCTTGGATCACGAATTATAAATACAAATCTGATTTGTTCCACACCCTCGCGCTGAAAAAGTTCATAGAGGGAAGTTGCCATTACAGATGCAACTGCACCCAATCCAAAAAATACTATTTTTTTAGGTTTTAAATAATATTCCTTAGCCATCTTTAATCACCCCGCAACTTTCCAACCTTCTTCTATATTTTTGAATATGTTTTTCAAATAAGTCAACTATTGGAATTATTATTTCCCTATCAAGAGCATATTCTCTGAAATTGCCATTTTGTTTTATTTTTACAAAACCGCAATGTTCCAAGCACTTAAGATTGTGAGATACTCTGCTTTGCTCAAATCCTGTTTTTTCGCATATTTCTGTAACTGTTAACGGTTCCTTTCTTAATAGATGAATAATTTCTAACCTCGTCTGATTTGAAAATGCTTTGAAGAATAACTTATGAATATTATCCATTCTATGAACTTGTTGTAACATGGACATATGATAAGATTGTCATATAATATATTTAAATGTTTTTGTTTAAATTACTTTCTAATTCTCATAAAACAATATACACCCTTAATTGAGTTATATTTTTAGCCAAACTTCCAGCGTTTTTCCTTTCTCAATTCTCTTGATTAAATTTCTTTTTTCCAATTCCTGTAAAACATAGCTTAATTTCGCCTTTGACATGTTTGTTCTTAATCTTAAAGTATTTTGGGTTATTCCATTCTGTTCCCTCACGGCTTTTAAAACCCTTTTTTCATAATCATCAAGGGCTTTTAAAATCCATTCGAATTTTTCATCGCCGATTTTTTTGTTTTTTTCGTCTTCAAGCCTTTTCATTATTTTCTCGTCGGTTTTGTTGAAAAACAGGAGATAAAAACCCAAAGCCAGTATGAATGAAAAAACCCCAATTGCAAAATGTGAAATTGAAAGTCCCCTTTCAATAGCAAAACAATCCGGTTTGTTAAAACATCCTAATTCAGTTGATTGTTCTGACAAAGTATTAATGTAATAAATAAACATCCCTCCAACTAAGATACTTATTATAATTAACAATAGTCCCAATTTTTTGTTTTCCATTTTTCTGTTAATGAGTTTAAGTTTAAAAAGACTATGTTAATTTGTCAAAATAATTTCAGTAGTTTTATAAATAAATTTTTTATAGTTTAATCATGGAAAACAAAAATGTCGGATATTTGATTTTGGGAATTTCTGTTTTGATGATATTGATAATCTTCTTGTTTAACAGCACGCTGCGGGATTTTGTTACTAACAGTTGTAACCTTGCTCACGGCGATTTGTATTCCTGCCCCATGTACAAAACGATAAACCAGCAGACTTATCTTGCTCTTGGAATAGTGGGACTTTTGATTATAGTCGGGCTGATTCTTATTTTTTCAAAACCGAACGAAAGAATTATCCTGAAGAAAATAAAAGAAAGAAAAAAGAAAATTGATTTTTCAAATATTGAAAAGGAAGAGAAAAAAGTGGTGGATTTGCTTCTTCAGGAAGACAAGGCGATGTTCCAGGCGGATTTGATGGAAAAACTCGGAATAGGAAAAGTGAAAATGACGCGCCTTCTTGACAAGCTTGAGGCGAAGCAAATTGTTGAAAGAAAAAGGCGTGGGATGACGAATGTTGTCGTGCTGAGGGGATGAAAAGTTTTAAAAGTGATTTCTATATTTTATTTAAATGCCTCAATGGTCTAACGGCTATGACACTAGCCTGTCGCGCCTGAGGAGAACGCCGTTCTCCTTACACTAACCTCTCCCTAAACACGAAAGGAAAATTTGGCGCAGAACGCTGGTGATCCGGGTTCGACTCCCGGTTGGGGCGTACTATTTTCTGCGAGGAAAGAGTAGTGGCGTGTCCCTACACTTTTTCAGAAAACCATAAATTTATAAATATGTAGGGGTATGTTATTCCATGATTATAAGAAGGAGAATCAAAGGCACAAAAGCATATTATTATCTGGAGCATAACAGAAGAAAAGGAAAGAAGATAATTAAAAAAGAAAAGTATTTAGGAACATCAGTTCCCAAAGATATTGACAAAATAAAAGAAGAATTCTCCAAAGAGTTAAAATCAGATTTATACCGGAAAATAGAAAAAATAAAAAAACACTTTCAAAAAGAATGGAAAAAACTTCCAAAATCAGTGAAGGAAAAAGAACTTGAGAATATTTCCATTGCTTTTACCTATAATACAAATGCCATAGAGGGCTCAACAATAACGCTGGAAGAAACAAGGGAAATTATTCAAGATAAAATAGCTCCGAACAGGCCTCTTAGGGATATAAAAGAAACAGAGTTGCATAACAGGGTATTTTTGGAGATGTTAAAAAAGAAAGAAAAAATCACCAACGATTTGCTTTTAGAATGGCATAAGGAAATTTTTGGACAGACAAAACAGGATATCTCGGGAAAGTTTAGAAATTATCTTGTAAGGGTCGGACAATACTTGGCTCCAGACTGGCAGGAAGTAAAGCCAAGGATGAACAGATTAATTGAATTCATAAATAAATCAAAACTAAATCCCGTTGAATTGGCGGCAAGAGCTCATTACAGGTTTGAAAGCATTCACCCATTTGGAGATGGAAACGGGAGAATTGGAAGGCTGCTTATAAATCACATACTCTGGCATGCGGACTATCCCATGCTGATTATCGAATACAAAAAAAGGGCGTCTTACTACAGGGCGTTTCCAAAAGGTGAAGAATCTTTCGTTGATTATTTTTTAAGGAGATACATTTCTGTTCACAAAAAAAGAATTTGAAATATACTCTATTTAAATCACATTTCCTTCAGGAAAAATTAATTTATTTGTAGAATACTTTTGAGCGCAGAAACTCCTGCGAAAGAATTTATTAATGTAAAAAATAAAACTTTTAGAAATTTTCTTAGTTTATTATCAGGTTCTTCAGAGACGTAGTAGTAGCCTCCAAGAAAAGTTAATAATATAATTGCTAGTCCGAGATAAAGATAATTGTTTAGATACGTGATGTCTCCCGAACCAGCTTCCCATAAATTCAGATTGTATTTTAATAAATTAAATAACCTTCTTATTATGAATGACAAAGCCGCCAATAGTGATATAGAAAGAAATATTCCTATAAAATAATTTTTTTTAGAGAAATTTTGTTTGATGTCATCTATTTTGAAGTTTGTAGTTGCTATAATTATAAAAGATAATAAAAAAGAGATATATGATGCTGTTTCAAGAAAAACTAAAAAGAGGTTCATTTTTCTTTCAGAAAAATTTTCTTTTTAACAATTGTTGTAATCAAGAATTATTCTAATACCTCCCCCTTCCCCCTCCTCGCGAAAAATTCTTTTTCATTCCGAACTTTCTCCTTCCCCCGCCGAGATATTTTCCGCTTCTCTGCCTGATGTTTCTCCTGCCGCTGAATTTCTTTTGGCTTCTGCTTCTTTCTCCAAAACTTCTTTCGCCCCTGCCTTCATTGCCGCGGCTTCTCCTCTCCCGTCTCATTCCGTGCCTTTCTCTTCCTTGTTGTCTCGCTTTCCAGTTGTCAGAATCCCAGCGATTTCTTCTTTGTCCTCGGGGATTTTCAAGCATTATCCTGACTTGCTGGATTTCGGGAACTTCTTCTTTTTCTATATACAATGCCTCGTCCCTCAAAACATTGTTGAAATTTTCATAATCCCTGTCTGAAAGAATGTTGATTGCGATTCCTTCTTTTCCTGCCCTTGCGGTTCTTCCGATTCGATGAATGTATTCCTTGCTTGTTTTCGGAATGTCGTAATTGTAAACATGGGAAACCCCTTTAATGTCCAAACCTCTTGCAGCGATGTCCGTGCATACAAGAACATAGACTTTTTTCTCGTGGAATTTTTGCATTATTTTTGTTCTCTTATCTTGTGTCAAGCCGCCGTGAATTGCGATTGCGTCCACTCCAAGCCTTTTTAAATTGTCGGCGACGAAATCTGTGTTGTGGCGGGTGTTGCAGAAAACCATTATCAATCCGGGAGTTTCCCTTTTCAGCAAATTCACAAGAAGGGAAAACTTCATGTTTTTCTGAACGTCGTAATAAACCTGCCTTAATTTTTTCGCGTCAACGTAAGCTTCGACGGAAATTGTTTCCGGATTTTTCATGTATCTTTTTGCGAGGTGTTCAATGTCCATTGAAATCGTGGCTGAAAACAAAAGAGTCTGCCTTTCCTTCGGGCAGTTTTTTATTATTTTTTCAACGTCTCTTATGAAACCCATGTCAAGCATCCTGTCCGCTTCGTCCAGAACCAAAATTTTCAAATCGGAGAAGTTTATCGTTCCCCTTTCCAGATGATCCAGAATCCTGCCGGGGGTTCCGACGACAATTTCGGATTTTTGCAGTTCGCGGATTTGATGTCCTATGTTCACGCCGCCGTAAACAACAGATACATTCAATTTTTTGTAACCTGAAAATTTTTTAAATACTGTTCCTATCTGCTCTGCCAATTCACGAGTAGGAGTGAGAATCAAGGATTGCAATCCTTTTCCCGGAATCACAGCCTCAATTATTCCCGTGCCGAACGCAAGCGTTTTTCCGCTTCCCGTTGCAGAACCTCCGATTATGTCCCTTCCTTTCATGACCAACGGAATCGTCTTCTCCTGTATTTCACTCGGCTCTGTAAAACCAGATTTTTTTATGAGTTCCAAAAGCGGCCCGCTCAAGCCGAGATTTTCAAAATCTTTCATATTGATTCTTATTAATTCCAAACAGAAATAGTATGTCCTAGGACTCTATTTCAAACGTTATTAATGATAAAAAATGTTTTGAGGAGTATTTAAAGATTGGGTATGTAATCTAATTAAAATAACGCCCCAACCAAACAAGACACCTTTCTGGCACCTGAAAGTTTGTATAAAAACACACCCCTTCAAAGTGCCAAGAAGGTACTACGCCCCAACCAGGAGTCGAACCTGGGTGCCCTTGCGGGCCAAGATATTTGTCTTTCTCAAGGGAAAATTTCCAATCTTGTGCAATACCGTTATGCGATTGGGGCTGCGAGGATACGAAGTTTCCTTCGCGTAACCTTCCTTCAAAAATGGAATCCTAGAATACTTTATAAAAGTTAACAATAATCTTATCAGCAATATTTAAAAACAAATTTTCTCATAATTTGAAATGGAACACAAAAATTTTATCGGCGCGTTGAACTGGAGATACGCGACGAAGCAGTTTGACACTGCGAAAAAAGTTTCCAAGAAAGATTTGAATGAATTGCTGGAATCCGCGAGGCTTTCGGCTTCATCGTTCGGATTGCAGCCTTGGAAATTCGTTGTTGTCGAGGACAAAAAAACGAGAGAGAAATTAAGGGAAGTCGGATTCGGACAGCCGCAGATAACGGATGCTTCTCATCTTATTGTATTATGTTCAATCCGAGATGTCGACGGGAAATACATAAGAAAATATATAGAAAATATTGCGAAAATCCGAGGAATTTCCGCCGATATGCTGAAGGGATTTGAGGATACTATGATTGGTTTTTCAAAACAATTGGGTAAACAAGCAATGTTAGAGTGGGCGAAAAAACAAACTTACATTGCCCTCGGGACTTTGCTTTCAGCGTGCGCGCTGAAAAAGATTGATGCATCTCCAATGGAAGGTTTCAATCCTGTGGAGTTTGACAAAATTCTCGGACTTGAAAAACTTGGCTTGGCTTCCGCGGTTCTTTGCGCCGTGGGATACAGAAGCGAGAAAGATGAGAATGCGAAATACAAGAAAGTGCGTTTTGACATGAAGGATATTGTTATAAAGAAGTGAATATTTTTTCCTAAATGAAATCCTTCAACGAGCGCTGCTATGAAATTCTTAGAAAAGTTCCCAAAGGAAAAGTAACAACTTACAAGGAAATTGCTCGTGGATTGGGAACGAAATCTTATCGCGCGGTTGGAAATGCAATGAACAAAAATCCTCGCGGATTTTTGAATAAGGGAGATGTTCCCTGTCACAGAGTTATTGGAAGTGATGGAAATCTTGTCGGTTTTGCGCACGGCTTGAAGAAAAAAGCAGAGATGCTGAGGAAAGAAGGAATTAAAATAAAAGAAGGGAAGATTGATTTGAAAAAGTATGGGTTTAAGTTTAGATAGATTTTGTTTGTAAAGGTTCTATTCTCTCCAAAATTGATTCTAATTTATCAATAAACTTTTGGTCAGGTTTCGTTCCTATTTGATGAGTATATCCCTCATCTGTTTTTTCAACATATAAAATTTGCCTTGGTAGGGTAATCCCTCTTGTTCCCACCACACTTCCCTTTACATCATTTAAATCCGCGCCCATAATAATTTCCCTTTCCTCAGATAATGGCTGTACCAAATGATTAATCATATAATGTTTCCACATTTCAGGAACGTTCACATGCAGATTCCCCAAGAAAAGATTATAATACTTGCTTCCAGTTTCATTACAACCAGTTCTCTCTCTAAATCTACATAGCGCAAATCCCATAAAAAATAGCACTAAATTTTCTTTTTAAATTTACCTATAATGTGATATCATAACAATATTTATAAAATGTAATTGTTTTCTTTGAAAATGGAAAAAGACATAGGAAAGATATCAAAGAACGACACGACGGACATTGTCATAAGAGTCGACGATTTCGGGGGAAACACAGGACTTACAATAAGGGAATTCGTGACAAGCGACAGGTACACCGGATTCACGAAATCTGGAGTAAGAATTCTTGCCCGGGATTTTGGAAAATTCAAGGAAATGATTAACTCGATTCCGGACGAGGACATGAAATCTGAAAATTCCGAGAAGAAAAAGGTAAACGAGGAATTGCCGGATTATTGAAATAATTTCTCAACCGCAAACCAAGATATTCCCGTTGACAGCAATCCAAGGAAAATTCCCTTTATGATTTTTGATTTTTCTTCTTTAAGGTAAAACAATGAAAAAATCGCCGCAATGTAAATCAAAGACGCGAAAATTGTGAATCTCAAGTCATTGTAATATATGCTTAGAAAGACAAGTATTATCATTCCAAACCCAAGATGAATATTTGCTTTGAAAGAGTACATCAAAATCAAAAACAAAATGCCGGCAAGCGCGACTTTTCCGAGGTAAATATAGTTTTCAATTATTGCAATCCTCGCCAAAGCAAGCAGGAAAAAAACCGGGCTTCCGAAAGCAACAATGTCCCTTGCAGATTCTTTTAGAAAATAATTCAATTTCATTTTCAAGAAGAAACGGAAATTCCCGAAACGCCTTTTATGTTGAGTTTTTTCACGTAACCGCCAAGAGTAATTTTATCGTTTTCAATTTTCAAATTTCCGACAAAATCCTCGAGACTTATTTCCTCGTTTTCAATGTTGAAAATGTTTTTGCCGTCGTTTAAATTTATTTTTCCGGAAGCGGTGTATGTCAATTTCTTTATAACAACTTCTTTTTCAACAATCAGCGAACTGTAGACGAACTTTTCAACTTCCGTTTTCAGCGTGCTTTTTGTCTTCGGTTCTATCGGAATGCCGTTGACGAAAACTTTTGATGATTTTCCTTTAAGAAAAGTTATTTCTTCGCTATTAAAAGAAATGTCTCCCGTGTAGTTTTCCAGGACCATATAATTGTTCTTTGAATTCAACTGGAATTTTCCGCTGTCGACATACATGAACGAATCGGAGTTTCCCTTTAATTCCCGTAAAGGAAATATTGGAATAAAACGATGTTAAAATCAAAAGGCCCAATATGATTATGAAAACAGCGAATATGGTTATCGCCCAATAATATTTTCTGTCTCTTTTTTTCACGTAAGTAAAATGCTCTGTCATTTTCCGCTTCCCTTCCTGGGCGATGCCGATAACAAACTTTTTTTAGTCATTTTTCCCTCCAAGAAACCTATGACGTCGTGCGGGCTGTTCACATTTCTCAGGACATTCACTTCTGAAAACGCGTTGGCGCTCACGTTCCCTATTCCAAGAATCCTTTGCCAAGGATTCTGCTTCAATTCAGCGTCGCTTAGCGCGTGAATGTCTGTTTTTTTTATCGTCCTGAAAAACAACCCTTTTATATGAACAACAGAATTGTCCGTTATCTCGTACTTGTTTCTCAGCCTGTGCATTTCTGTCCAGACAATTCCAAGAGCTGAAAAAACCAGCACAGACTTGAATGCAAAGTCATTCACTTCTTTTCCCTGGTATTTTATCATCCCGACAGCCAAAAAAAGAACAAGTATCATAAAATAAACAGGAAAGTAAATTTTCCTGGAATTCCTAACGCTCAACACCTCTCCTTCCATCTGCATTAGAGAATTTTGAATATTATAAAGATTTTGATGATGGAAAAGGCAAGCCGAGCATTGTGGTCAGTGTTTCCCCTTTATTTTTGGAATTTACTTCTGTTAAAATGTTTATGCAATTCTGTGTTTCCCCCAAACCATATGAGGACCATCTGCTTAATCTTAAAATAGCGCCCTGAAACAGGAATTGGGTTGAACCATCATATTCTGGAAATTTTTCATCCGGTTCAATTTTTGATAAAAGCCCTCTTGACGACAAATCTTTGATTTCTCTTACAGCAGTTTCATATTTTTCTTTTGTTATTGGAAACCAATCAATTCCTTTTCTTTTTTCATTAAAATGGTGATAGAGCGGCTGTCCGAAAAAACTATTTTCAGCCCAAACATAAGTAACTTTATTCGCTGTCCTTTCCTTCGGTTTTCTTTCATTATCTTGCGGAGGAATTCCCATGAATAAATTTTGATTTAAAACTTTAAAAATACTCTTATGATAAAAAATATATGACACAAATAAAAATCCGCCAGCCGATTGTGACGGTTTGCGGGCACGTGGACCATGGAAAGACAAGCATTCTTGATGCTCTTAGAGGGAGCTCTGTTCAGGCAGGAGAGGCGGGGGGAATCACGCAGAAAATTTCCTTTACATTGTTTCCTTCAGAGAGATTGAAAAAAGCATGTCCTTTGATTGAAAAACAAAAAATAAAACTTGACATTCCGGGATTTCTTTTCATCGACACTCCCGGACACGCTGCATTTACAAACTTGAGAAAACGCGGCGGTTCTTTGGCTGACTTGGCTATTCTTGTAATAGATGTCAATGAAGGAATAAAACCGCAAACCGCGGAGGTAATCCAGATTTTGAAGCACAATAAAACTCCTTTTTTGATTGCATTGAATAAAACCGACAATATTTCCGGATGGAGAAAAAAAGACGACGACTTGAAAAGAAACATTGAACTGCAGTCAACACAAGTTAAGCAGAATTTCGACGAGAAATACCTTACTTTAATTGGAAGTTTGAACAGCTTCGGTTTTGACGCCGACTTGTATTACAACATTTCCGATTTCACGAAGAAAATTTCCCTCGTGCCTTTGTCGGCAAAGACAAAAGAAGGAATTCCGGAATTGATTTTAATGCTCTGCGGATTGAGCCAAAAATATCTGGCTGATAAATTGAAATTGGGAAAAGAAGCAAAAGGCGTGATTCTCGAAGTCAAGAAAGAAAAAACAGAAAATTATGTCGAGGCGATTCTGTACGACGGAGAAATCACAAAGAAAGATGAAATTGCCGTCGCCGATTTCGACGGAAATCCTCATATGGCAAAAATAAGAACTCTTGAGGAAATCGAGCCGTTGAGTTTCAGATTCAAACCAAGGGATAAAATCCATGCTTCAACCGGTTTGAGAATGCAGCTCTCCGAGAAAATTGAAATTCTTCCGGGAATGCCTTTCATGATTTGCAAAAACAACCTCGATGAAATAAAAAACCTGTTCAAGAAGGAAATTTCAGAATCCGTGAATTCCGAATTGAGCAAGCAGGGAATTATCGTCAAGGCGGATTCCCTTGGAAGCCTCGAAGCTCTTTTGGTTTTGCTGAAACAATCAGGGATTCCCGTCTTGAAAGCGGGAATAGGAAACATAAACAAAGCAGACATGGCTTCGGCAAAGGCGAATTTGAAAATCAACGAGATTGACGCGGTAATTGCAGGTTTCAATGTTTCTGTTGATTCCGAGGCTTCTGAAATTCAGGGAAATCTGAAAATTTTCACAGACGATGTTGTCTATAAATTGATTGATGAAATCGCAAGGTTCAGGGAAGAAAAAAGAAAAGAAATTGAAAAAAATCGTTTGATGGGTTTGGCAAAAATCTGCAAACTTGTGATTTTACACCAATATGTTTTCAGGAACACGAAGCCCGCAATTTTCGGAGTAAGGGTTGAAGCGGGAAAAATTGTTTCTGGATTGAAAATCATTGATGAAACCGGAGAAGATGTGGGAAGAGTGAAAAATATCCAGTTGGAAAAAAACTCTGTTTCCGAAGCAACCGACGGAATGGAGGTTGCGATTTCCCTTCCAGGAGTAAATTTCCAGCACGCTTTGGGAGACAGAAAATTCCTTTATTCTGAGATTTCAGAAAACCAATTCAAGAATTTCAAGAAAAACAAGGATTTGTTGAATTTAAATGAATTGAAGATTTTGCAGGAAATTGCTGAGATAAAGAGGAGAAAGAAGGAAGAGTGGGGAAAATGAATTTGGATATAAATGTTTAAAAATCACTATAATCTTAATTTTATAGTGATGACAAAACAAAAAGTTTATAAGATAATTATGGATTCCAAAATATGCCAAAAGCACTCATAACAGGTATTACAGGAAATAATGCCAGATTTTTAGTAGAAACTCTTTTGGAGAATGATTATGAAGTTTGCGGTGTTTTCAGAGCGACTTCAATGCACCCACATCTACACAAGAGTAGGTTAATGGGGATAGAAGATAAAATTCAATTGGAATCTGCAGATGTACTTGATTTTCCTTCCATGTTAAAAATAATAAGAGGTTTTAGTCCTGATGAAATATACCATCTAGCAGCACAAACTCATGTTGGCGAAAGTTTTAATTTAGCAGTATCTACTTTAAGGACTATTCATGAAGGCACAATGAATCTTCTTGGAATTCTTAAAGAGATTTCACCCCGGACAAAATTTTTCAATCCCGCATCCGCTGAAATGTTTGGTAATTCTGTTGACCCAGATGGATTTCAAAGAGAAACCACTCCTATGAATCCTATAAGTCCTTATGGTATTGCTAAACTTACAGCCTATAATCTAACACATTCTTTTAGAAAAGCATATGGTATGCATATTTATAATGGTATACTATTTAATACAGAATCTCCATTGAGAAGCACCGATTTTGTAACCGGTAAAATAGTTGAAAGGGCCGTGAAAATAAAAAGGGGTCTTGAAAACCAGATAGAAATGGGAAATTTGGATTCATTTAGGGATTGGGGTCATGCAAAAGATTCTATGAGGGCAGCTTTTATGATAATGCAGCAAAAAGAACCTGACGATTTTGTTATTGCAACAGGAGAGTCGCATAGTGTTAGGGAAATGATGGAATATGTATTCAGAAAACTTGATTTGGACTATACCAAATACGTTGTTCAATCAGAAAAATTGTTGCGTCCACTTGAACTGGATAGACTTAGGGGAGATTCAACAAAGCTAAAAGAAAAAACTGGTTGGAAGCCCACATATACTTTTGAGGAAACAATTAACGAAATAATTGACTATTGGATGAAAGAAACCCCAGCATTGCAAATTGGAAGAGAAAATGGAATTTATGTTCGAGGCTCGAAAGAAATTCCCAGAGGGAACAGAAAGAGAAGTTTAGATGTTGAATGTGAGTTAATTCTTGAACCAGAAAAACTAATTCCCTTGTCTGAATTAGAGATTGTTTTTGTCGAGGGAGAAAAGTTTAAAATTTTAAGTGATGAAGGAAATTTATGTGAGGAAAGTGAAGAATTCTGGAAAAGAAGAGATTCGGAAGTCACAAAAAAAAGATTGATTGAGGTTGAAAATGCATTTATGGGAGGAGACACTGGAAAATTAGCTTACTTGGAAAAGCATATTGGGGGTTCAAGATTGAAGTCCAGAATTTCTAGGGCTTTTTTAAATGGAAAAAAATTATACCTTGGAACTTCTCCTGTCAGTTTTGCAGATTTTATCAAAACAAATGAAAGGGGAATTAGTGATAAAAATTTCAGAAGATCTCTTATTGACATGGGATTGGAAGATGACGCAAATCCAGATCGTTATTTTGCGAGTCCTTTATCTGTATGTGCTGTTTTATACGGGTTGGACGAACAAAAATCGCCTTATGTTGTTATAGGACATAGAAGCGACAAAGTTATGCATTTCCCTGAAAGGTATCATGTTTTTGGAACTTTCGTAGACAGTCAAACAAATCCCACCGCATCTATTGAAAAAGCCTTGTATGAAAAATTGGGATTAAAAAGGAATGTTTTTGGAAATCCTGTTTTTTACGGGATGGTCAGACAAATTCCATCAAGAATTCCGGAGATGGTTTTAGGCATTCCAATAAAAATTTCCCCTAAGGAATTAAAAAATATTTGGAAACGGGCACCTGCAAGCTTTGAACATGACGATATTCAAGCCTACAACATAGATGATCTAAGTGAATTCTTAAGTAAAAGAAGAGATCAAATGGTTCCATCATCAACAGAAAATGCAATAAATTATTTTTTAAAGAATTACGCATAAAAAGATTTTTGCAATCTGCCAAGAAAAAATAAATCAATTTAACAAAACACTCTAAATATTCACATTTTTGAGCTAAATCTTAACTTTGTATTTATTTGTACTTTTAACTTTACAATGCATCTTTTAGCTCCTTTTAATGTTACAATGTAGCATAATAATCTTTTTAAAGGAACTTTTTATTTATTTTTAATGGGAGAGAGATTAAGGCAGGTAAGATACGATGAAAATGTTGCGGTGGTGCATCAAGATGGAAGAAGAACAATATATGATCCTGATAAAATTTTTGACAATTTAGATGGTCTTTTTTGTCAGCATAATGTCATAGTTCTCTCTCAAGACGGACTTGAATTGGGAAATCATTATCATGACTATAAAGAATTATTTTTTACTCCAACAGGGGAATTTGATTTTAAATTGATTGATATAGATGATTTTGCAATGAAAAGATTTCTCTTAAAACGGGGCGACAGGCTTTTAATTCCAGAAGGAATCGGGCATGTTGTTACTGGAAAATCTGGAAATGTTTTAATGGGTTATGGAAATGTGCGATTTAATCCCAAGAGACTTATACCATGCTCAAGAGAAACGTTGCAAAGTCTTGCAAGCATGGACTCAAAATCTTTTTAAACCAATTTCTTGTTCTTTGTCCATGGTTTTAAAAATAAACATTTCAGAGAAGCACGGAAAAACATATCATCTTGATTTGGATTCTGAAACCCTAATTGGAAAACATATTAATGAAAAAATCAAGGGAACAGAAATTTCTCCGGAACTTTCGGGATATGAATTTGAAATCACTGGAGCAAGCGACAAGGCTGGTTTTCCTTTCGTGGGAGATTTTGAAACAATCGGTTTAAGGGGAATTTTGCTTACATATGGAAAAGGCATGAAGAAGCGCTCAAAAAGGGAAGGAAAGAAAAAAAGAAGCAACTTTACTCCTGGAGGTTTGAGATTGAGGAAAAAAATAAGAGGAAAAGTGATTTCTCCGGAAGCAATGCAGATAAACTTGAAAGTTTTGAAAGAAGGGGATAAAAAATTATCAGAAGTTTTTTCCGAGCAGAACAAAAAGAAAGAAACTCCAAAGGAAGAAAAAATAATTGCTTGAATTTTCCTCCCGCCGCCAAACCCTAATTCGCAAACCCTCTCGTGTTTGAGAATTTTGCAAATCTAAATTTGTCTCGCGAATTTGCTCACCGCCCACCCCAGGAACCGAGGTTAATTAATAATCAAACTTTAAGCGTACAAATTAATCTAAAATTTTTTTCACATTAATCTTTTTCTATTGCATATCAATTTCACTCGTGAAGTTGCTCACTCCCTAAGAACCATGTTAATCAATTTGTCCCCACCAAACTCACGCCCAGATTTTGTTGTTAATTTTAAAGATAGTCAAAATCAAAGCGTTCGCCCACCAGCAGAAAATAAGTTTAATTTTCAAACAACTTTAATATTGCGTTCAACTGATAACTTAATAATTATAAGAAATTTTTACATGTTAACCTAATCCAATAAATTTCTCGCGAATTTGCCCGTCCCTGCAAACCGAGTTAATGATAAATCAAACTTTTAATCAATTTTAGTATGATTGGGGTTATTATAAAATTCGCTTTTTTCGACTAATTATTTACAAATCCTGGTTTTTTACTTAATCCAAGATATCTTTAAATAGTTACCCTACCTGTTTTTTTCGCTTAAAGGGGGTTGAATGGCGTACAAGAAGTACATAAAAAGAGATGGAAAAGTATTCGGGCCTTATGTTTATCATTCACGCAAAATCAATGGTAGGGTAATTACAGAATACAGGGGAAAACACAGGAAAAATTTCCTTGATTACCTTATTCTGGTTTCTGTTCCTGTTTTGCTTCTTCTTTCCATTGGTTTGATTTTTTTGCTGAATCCGAATTATTTTGAAAGCGCTAAAAATATTGCTTTTAATTCTGTTAATTCAATAACAGGACTTGTAACAGAGGAACCTGTTTCAGAGCCTGAACAAATGACAGAGACAATCCCTGAAACTATTCCAGAGGAAATTCCGCAGGAAGAAATCTTGCCTGAAACGCCTGCTGAGATTGTTAATGAAATTCAAAATGAAACGGAAATCATTGAAGAAATTAATGAAACCGTTTCCGAGGAAATTGTTGAAAATCAAACCGTTTCAAATGACACGATAATAAATGAAACCATTGAAACCGAAGAAAATATTACAGAAACAATTCCAGAACAAAACATAACACCTGAAACAATCATCAATGAAACCGAAACAATTGAAATCCTGAATGAAACCCTTGCAAATATTACAGAACAAAACATTACAAATGAGACTTTGATTAACGAGACGATAATAAATATCACGCAGGAAAATTTGACAATTAACACAATTCAATTTCAAGCTGTTCTAAATCAGCCTGTGAAATGGAAAAAGGAAATAATTTCCAAGGATTTGGGAAATGTGACAATAATTCTTCCAGAGATTTCAGAAAACGTTGTTGTCAAGAAGATAAAAGACAATGTTGAAGAAGAAATAACTTCAAACAGCGCGATTACAGGGGCTGTGATCGGCGGAAATGAAAATTTTATTTTTAGATTTCTGAATAATATTATTGGGAGATTAACTGGAAAAGTTGTTGATGAAACTCCTGTTGAAAATGCCGCGGAAATTGAAGTGGAAGTCGAGATTGACGATGAAAATGCAAACTACGAGATTGAGTATGAAACTCCCGCACCGACTTCTGTTGAGGAAGAAATTCAAAATGGAAAAAGAATTTTGGTTTCAGGGCCTGAAGAAGTTCATTATACAGATGTTTTGGCTTTTGCAAATTTGAGCGAAAATTTGCAGATTAAAAATCCAAGCAAAGTGAAAATAAAATGGATTGAAAACGATTCTTACATTGTTCCTATTTCTGTCGAAGACAAAGATAATAACGGAATTTATGATTATGTTGAATGGATTGCGCCAAGTTTGAGCGAGCAGACTTTTGAAATTATTTTGGTTTCTAAAGCAGAGCATTTGGATGAGAATAAAAATTTTATTTCCGATATTTATGAGCAAGTTAAAGAGTTGGATGGAATTTGGAGCGAGGAAATTCCTGACACGCATTATGTTCGCGTAACATTTGAAAAAAATCTTACAAATGAAAACGATATAACAATTTATCCAAGAAT
>JACOYL010000001.1:28270-28700 GCA_016181895.1 Candidatus Pacearchaeota archaeon | reverse complement strand
CGGAAGAGCCTGTGGGAGCAGAAGAACTTCAGGAAGGAGAAGTCACGGAGCAGGAAGAAAGACAGCAAAAACACAAGAATGTTTATAAATGGGAAATCTAACCTTTTTTATAATGGGAAAAATGCCTGTTCTTGAAGAAAGTGTTAAGGATGAATTTCTTGATGTTTTATTAGGATTAAACACATTGAATTCAGAAGAACAACCTCTGAAGACTATTAGACAAAAATGGATGCCGGAATTACGTAAAGAAAACCCGCTTTACGCAAGCTACATTATGCGTTTTGCTTCTTCAATTAATCGTTATGGCGATGATGACAGCGTTAGGCGCGCAATAGACTCTTTAGTTTTAGGATACAAAGTTCTCAAAGAACAATCTACAAAAAACGGGAACCAAATGCCGGTTGTTGATAAGGAAACTTTTGAAAAAGTT
>JACOYL010000001.1:0-28222 GCA_016181895.1 Candidatus Pacearchaeota archaeon | reverse complement strand
ATGAATCTAGTTTAGATATAACTGTTTTAGGAATATCTTCCGAAAATCCGATTTATTGGGATTACTTTAAGTCAACTCTGACAATGTATGTGGAAAATAAATTTGTAAGAGAGAATACTGTGGGTTTTGGAGCTTTTTGTTACATCTTATTAAGGGAACAGGCGAGAAAAGACTTTTGAAAAACCCAATGGATTTAATTCTTTTATAATTATTTTCTAAATGTTTATAAATTAAAAAACCTTTTATGGGCATGGCAAAAAGCGGCGACAAGTTTTTGGACAGGATAAAAAAAGACGTGAGAGACATTGATCACGGAAAACTGAAACATCATCCAGCACATCATGAAAAACGCAAAATTCATCATATGAAACACAAATCACAAAATCATGGAGAACACAAGACAAAACACCATCTTCAACACCATGAATTCAAGGAAAAGGGAACAGAGCATAAAATTTCTTCAGAACACACGATGAAAACAGGAACAAACACGGATAAAATCCTTGCGGAAAATCTTGTTGCCCTGCAAAAAATAATGGCTAATCTTGCATTGAGCATCGACGGGCTTTCAAAAAGAATTTCAAAACTTCTCGACTTGTTTGAAATTTCCGCAAAAACATTGGCTGAAAAGGATTACGAACTCGGAAAAGACGTGAAAATGGAAAAGGAATTGAATCAAAAACTTGACACGCTTATAGAACACAACAAAATTTTTGCACGCGGCTTGACATTGTTACACGAAAAATCCGGAATAGAAACAGAAGAACGCAGGCCTTTGCCGCAAACTCCGACAGGAACTCCGCAACCTGGGCAAATGCCGAGAAGAATGGAAACGGACAATTATCAAAAATCACTTTCTTCAAAACCTTAAAATGCCTTCCACATATGAAAGACTTTCTTTGAGCAAACAACAAAAAAAATTTGTTCTTCTTGGAATTACAAAGGAACTTATAAGAAATTCGGGCGGTTATTTTTACACGCTTGAGAGAATGATCAAGGACAAGGAACTCGCGACAAAAGAAACTGCGAATAAAAAACATGAAACCCTTGCAAAAGTTCTTCATGATAAAGACATAGCAGAAGGCGGAAAAATTTTGAAGAGAGAAATGGAAAAAGAAAACCAAAGATTTTCAAGTTTCCCTCATGAAACTCTGGAAAAAGAAAAAAAATTCGGGAAAAAACCACTTGGCGCCGAAGAGATTGTCAATGAACTTAGAACTGAAAGGTACGAACCGTCGCTTAAACCAATTCAACCAAGACAGGAAAAATTTCACCCCCCTCTTGGAAGCGCGAAACTTTTTATACCGGAGGAAAAATTGCCAGCTCATTTGGAATACTTGAAACCCATTCCGACAGGAAGCGACGTTGATGTTGGAAAATTAAATCCTCTTGTAAAAGACCCGCAAGTAAATCTTATTGAATGCCCAGGACCCGACGGAAACATCACTGTAAGCGGTTCCATGGGGACGAAAAGCACGGGAATCAGTTTAAGCAGGGATGAAATCTCAGACATAATTGACAGGTTTTCAAAAGCATCGAAAATCCCGGTTCACGAGGGAGTTTTCAAGGTCGTGGTTGGAAGACTGATATTCATGGCGATTGTTTCGGAAATCATCGGCTCGAGATTCACGATAAAAAAAATGTTTGCGGAAATCCCCACGCAACTAAGAAGATGATTCATTCCTCCTCCAACCCCTCGTTATTAATTTTTTTCTTTTAATTAATTTGTTCCCACCTATCCCTAGAAACAAGTGTTAATTCAAAACCCGAATTCATCAACTATTATACATTAATCCTTTTAAGATTACGAATTTGCTCGCTGTCCGCCCTAAAAACCATGCTAATGACAAATCCGACTTTGAGAAACTGATAAATTAATGATAAAGAACTTTTACATATTAACCTAATTCCAAATAAATTTTTCGCAAAGTTGCTCACCCAAAAAACAGATATTAACAATAAAACTTTCATCAACTTTAAAATTAGAATTGTGGATTAACACTTTTTAAATATTTTCGATAATTTCCCAATCGTCTTAAAGAAGAATTTAGCCCTGAACCAAAATATCTTTGCTTTGCTGCAGACAGTCAATCCATATCAGCCTCATTGTTTGGTTTCCGAATGTCAAAGGAACTTCCTGGCATGTTGAAGCTTGTTGCATAATTGTTAAGATTGCATATTGCACTCCCTGATTTTGAGAGTTAACTACATATCCGCTTACAACGGGTTTTAAAACAAAAGAATAAACAACAAGAGTTCCGAGTATTAACACAAGAATGACAAGTATTGATATCACAATCGCTGTTTTGTTTCGCGCCATGAAAAATTCAGGAATAATAAGTTTAAAAATTTGTCGTATTTCTGAATTGAATGAAAGACAAGATAACAAGGGAAAAAATTGAGAGATATTTGAAACTTTCAGAAAAGGCTTTGAAAATCGTGAAGAAAAAAATAATTCGCGGAAAGGAAAATAAGGCAAGGGAAATAATTGAGATGGCTTCGAATTATCTTTCGGATGCGAGACATTTCAAATCGAAAACGGATTTTGTCAATGCTTTTGCCGCGGTGAATTACGCGCATGGATGGATTGATTCTGGCGTCAGATTGGGAATATTCAATGTGAAAGACGAGAGGTTGTTTACTGTGAGGTGAAAATATACTTTGAATTATCCAAATTGTTAAAAATGGAAAAATCAATTTATTTATCATGTCAAGAACATTAGATGGACTACCTGTTGTTACTGAGCAAACACTTATAGATTTTTCACGAGTGTATGCCATAGCTTCACCAAATAACGACCCCCTTATTACAGCAAAAATTCGAGATGAAAACCCTCAAATTTATCGTATATTAAAAATTGGAATGGAACAAGCCCCAAACAAAGAGGCCAGAGCTTACTATGAGATGGGAATGCAAATAATTTATGAATTATTTCGTGGGCAGGTCATAAAAGATTCTAAGTAAACTATAAAAATCCCTCTCTCTTATTCTCTTTATGTCTAAAAAATCAGTGATTGTTCTGAATCTCGGCGGGAGCCTTATAATTCCCGACAAAGTTGACGTTTCTTATTTGAAAAGATTTCGCGACGTCATAAAAAAGAATTCAAGAAAACACAAATTCATAATTGTCTGCGGCGGCGGAAACATAGCCAGAAAATACATCTCTGCGCTGAAGGAGATGGGGATGAGTGAAATCCTTCAAAGTCATGCTGGAATTCATACTACAAGGATGAATGCAAGATTCATGAGCTATTTCTTCAATCAAAATCCCAAATCAGGGATTCCGGAAAAATTAAAGGACATAGAAAAATATCTGAGAAAACAAGATGTTGTTTTCTGCGGAGCTTTGGAATACAAGCCGAGGCAGACTTCGGATTCCACGACGGCAGAGGTTGCAAGGCACTTCAAATCGCCTTTCATAACACTGACAAATGTTCCCGGATTGTTTGACAAGAATCCAAAGGAGTTCAAAAGCGCGAAGTTAATTCCTCAAATTTCATGGAGACATTTTCACGAAACCGCAAGCAAGATAAAATACCAGCCGGGGCAGAATTTTGTGCTCGATCAAAGCGCTGCAAGAATAATTATGGAGGCTCGGATTCCTACATACATAATGAAAGAACCAAAACAATTGGACAATTTTCTGAACAAAAAGAGATATATAGGCACAGAGATTAACGGATGAGTTTAAAATATAAAATATTTTAAAGCATAAAAAGGGATTAGCATACTCATCGCAACAGGAGTTTTCATAATGGAAACAATTTTTATCCACGAAAAAGATTTTACAAAAGCCAGGGACAAGATAAGAAAAAACAAAGGGAAGAAAATTGTTTTCTCAAGCGATGATGATGAATTGGCCAGAAAAATTCTCGAAAAGGAAAAGATTGATGTTTTGCTTTTAAATCAAAGAGAAAGAAAAGACAGGCAAAAACAAAGGGAATCGGGATTTGATCACGTGATGGCGAAACTCGCGAAGAAGAAAGACGTTTCAATAGGAATAAATCTTGACGAAATATTAAATTTCCATGGAAAAAAGAAAGCGGAAATTCTGGCTCGGATTCAACAGAATATAAAACTATGCAACAAAAACAAATTGAAAATGATTTTTCTTAAAACCCAAGAAAGAAATCAGTATGACTTGAAGGCATTGGGCTTGGTTCTTGGAATGCCGACTTGGATGCTGGGAGAAATTTGAAATGTTAAAGCGAACATCCAACACCTTGTTCATGCTTTCATCCATTGATGGGAAAATATCTACTGGAAATACAAATGAGAGGGATGTGGACAAAGATTTCCCAAAGATTAATAGATTAAAAGAAGGATTGAAACAATATTATGATTTGGAAATGAAAACTGATTTGCACTCTTTTAACACCGGGAAAGTTATGGCTAAAATTGGGATGAATATAAGAAGGAATAATATAAAGAAAACTCCAGTCAGTTTTGTTATTGTTGATAATAAACCGCATTTGAATAAAGTAGGCATTATTAATCTGATTGAAAAAAGTAAAAAACTTTATCTTATTACAACAAACAAAAAACACCCTGCGTTCAAGGTTAAATCTAGTAATTTAGAGATAATTTATTACAAAAATAAAATTGATTTCCCAAATTTATTCGTCAGGTTAAGAAATAAATACAAAATTAATAGAGTAACTATCCAATCTGGTGGTTCCATGAATTCTGTTTTAATAAGAAAGGGGCTGATAGATGAATTATCTCTTGTTTTTGCCCCGGCTTTGATTGGAGGTAAAAACACTCCAAGTTTAATGGGAGGAACTTCTCTACATTCTGATAAAGATTTGAAACAAATCAAGGCTTTGAAATTAGTCCGAATCGATAGATTAAATAATTCATACCTGCATCTTATTTACAAGATTATAAACTGAAACATTTTTTAACACCTTTTTATTAAATTCTTGATGGACAAGCAAAAAATCCTCGATTCTTTGAGCCCGAACGAGATAAAGATTCTGCCTTATCTTGACGAGGGAATTAAAAACATATGCCTGAAATCCCATCTTGACAAGACTTCTGTTCTCAGGAGTTTGGAGTTCCTTGAAAAAAAGAACATAGTAAAATTAATTCATGAAAAAAGGAAAGTCATTGAATTGGGCGTCAACGGGATTCTTTACAGGAAAAAAGGGCTTCCGGAAAGAAGATTGCTCAACGTCCTGAAGGAAAAAAGAATTTTGATTTTTCAGGAAGCGGGAAAACAATCTTCGCTTTCAGACGAGGAATTCAAGGCGGCGATTGGGGTTTTGAAGAAAAAGGGAATGATAGAACTCAAGAACCAGAGGATAATTTTGAGCAATCATGAGATTTCGAAAAAACTTCCCGAGGAAATTTTTCTTGAATCTTTTCCTTCGGATTTCCAGAATTTGACAAAAGAGCAGAAAGAAACCTTCAATTCGCTTCACGGCAGGAAGGAAATCGTCCATCTGAAAGACGAGAAAACCACGGAAATAGAAATCACTGCTTTTGGAAAGGAGATTATTGATTCAAAGATAAAGACACAGGTTTTGATAGAGCAAATAACTCCCGAATTGCTGAAAAAGGATTCTTCTTGGAAGGGGAAAAAATTCAGGAGATACGACTTGAATTCCAAAACTCCTGAAATTCACGGAGGCAAGAGGCATTTTGTCCTTCAAGCAGAAGATTATGCGAGAAAAGTCTGGACGGAAATGGGTTTCAAGGAAATGTCCGGAAATCTTGTTGAAAGTTCGTTCTGGAATTTTGATGCTTTGTTCACGGCGCAGGACCATCCGGTGAGAGAAATGCAGGACACTTTTTTCATAAATTCGGAATCAGAAATCCCCGATAAAAAAATTGTTTCTAAAGTGAAAGAGAGCCACGAAAGAGGAGTTTCGGGAAGCAAGGGATGGCAGTATTCATGGAATGAAAAAGACGCGAGGAAAACTGTTTTGAGGACGCACACTACTGCGGTTTCGGTGCGAACTCTTTCACAATTGAAAAAAGATGAAATTCCCGGAAAATTCTTTGCAATCGGAAAGGTTTTCAGGAATGAAACCCTTGATTGGAAGCACGGATTTGAATTCAACCAGACAGAGGGAATTGTCGTCGACAAAAATGCAAACTTCAGGCATCTTCTCGGGTATTTGAAGCAATTTTTTAAAAAAATGGGATTTGAAAAAATAAGATTCCGTCCGAGTTTTTTTCCTTACACAGAGCCGAGCGTTGAAATCGACGTTTGGCATCCAGAGAGAAAAATCTGGTTTGAGCTCGGAGGCGCTGGAATTTTCAGGCCAGAAGTAGTTGTACCTTTGTTGGGAGAGAACATTCCTGTCCTTGCATGGGGTCCTGGATTTGACAGAATGTTGATGGATTATTATGAAATAAAAGACCTGAGGGAATTGTACAAGAACAACATAACTCAATTGAGAAAAATGAAGTTTTGGAGGAAGATGTGATGAGAATAAAAGATTTATTATTTTGGATATTAATTTTAATATTAATAGGAATTGGAATTTATGCACTCTTGAGGCCATTATAAAATGACAAGAATGAAAATAGAAGATATAACTTTTTGGATTATCATAATCTTGATAATAGCCTTAGCTATTTGGCTGTTATTGGGTTCACCAACAGATACGAGTGCAATTGTTGCTTTAGCAGTTTTCGTTGCGGCGTCGGAGATTTTGATATGGAAAAGTTTGTTCAGTATAGATAAAAAAACAGCAATCGGTTTTGAAAAGATAAAAAACAGCATAGAAAATTTAAGAAAAGATTTAAACAAAAATAATTAATATGGCGCTAATATCTTTCAACAGAAAAACTTTTGAAAAAGAAATAGGAAAACTCGATGAGAAGATGCAGACTCGGATTGCCATGTTCGGAAATCCAATTGAGGGAATTGACGACAAGGGAGTTCAAATAGAAGTTTTTCCCAACAGGCCTGATTTGCTTTCTTATCAGGGATTCAAGCGGGCTTTCCTCGGTTTTCTTGGAAAAAAAACAGGATTGAAAGAATACAAGTTAAATCCGGGCGAAAAGAATTATCATGTTATCATTGATAAGTCGGTTACAAACGTGCGCCCATTCACGGCTTGCGCAATTGTAAAAGGTTTGAAATTAGACGATGAAAAAATAAAAGAGATAATTGACTTGCAGGAAAAATTGCATACGACTTTGGGAAGAAAAAGAAAAAAAGTCGCCATCGGAATTTATCCCATGGAAAAAATAAAACTGCCGATTACTTTCAAGGCTCTTGAACCGGACAAGATAAAATTCATCCCCTTGGATTCCGAGAAGGAAATGTCCGGATTGGAAATCTTGCAAAGGCATCCGGCAGGAAAAGAATACGCGCATTTGCTTGCCGGAAAGGAAAAATTTCCAGTTTTTGTGGATGCAGAAGAAAAAGTTTTGAGCATGCCGCCAATCATAAACTCGGAGCTTACCGGAAAAATAACGGAAAGCACAAAGGATGTTTTTGTCGAATGCTCCGGCTTTGATCTTGAAATTTTGAAAAAAACTCTGAACATTCTTGTAACAACGCTTTCAGACATGGGAGCCAAGATTTATCAGATGGAGTTGAAATACGGCAAAAAAGAAATCACGCCTGATTTGAAGCCGGAGGAAATGAAAATTTCCGTTGAAAATGCAAACAAGCTTCTCGGCTTGAACTTGAACGAGAAACAAATCAAGAATTTTCTTGGGAGAATGGGCTACAATTATGAAAAGGGAAAGGTTAAAGTTCCCGCATGGAGGGTTGACATTTTACACGAAGTTGACTTGATTGAAGACATCGCGATTGCATACGGATTTGAAAACTTTGTTCCGGAAATTCCCGAAATCTCGACAATGGGAGAAGAAGACGGGAAGGAAATAATCAAGAGAAAAATTTCAGAGATTTTGCAGGGGCTTGGCTTTCTTGAACTTTTGAATTATCATCTGACAAATCGAGATATGCAATTCGAGAAGATGTCAATGCCCGAAAAGGAATTTGTTTCCCTTGAAGAATCAAAGACGGATTACAATATTTTAAGAAAAGACTTGTCGCATTATTTGCTCAAAATACTTTCGGAGAACAGCGATTCGGAATATCCCCAAAAAACATTTGAAATCGGAAGAGTGTTTGAATATAAAAACGAAATAAGCGAAAAGGAAAATTTCGCCCTTGCTGTTTCTCCGGGAAATTTCACAGACGTCAAACAGGCGATTGAATATTTGGGAAAAATGCTGAACATTGATTTTGATATCAAGGAAACAGAGAATCATCCGCAATATTTCATAGACGGAAGAGTCGGAAAAATAATCTTTGATGGAAAGGAAATCGGTTTAATCGGAGAAATCCATCCCAAGGTTTTGAGAAACTGGAAAATCAAGATGCCTGTCTCGATTTTCGAAATCGACCTGGAGAGCATATTTGAAAAATTGATTTAGAAAATTCCTTTTTTTGCTTTGCTGGAGATTTCCATGGAAAAAAATCTTGGAGAAATTGACATAATTATTAAAAAAAAACGGCTCACTTTATTCAATTATTTCAGACAAATTTGAATCTCCCTCAGAAATTGTCGCGAAATTGATTACAATAATTTCATTTTCACTTGTCGTACTTATTTCAGGCACGATTTCGGTTTCAATTATGTTTTTTGTTTCCGTCTCTCCAAAAAATCCATTTACAACAGGAGCGATTGAAACGTCTTTTGCGTTCAATCCTTCAAGTTCTTCTTGGGAAAAAGTATATGTATTTTGTTCAAGTTCTTTCAAATCAGCTTCTTTTTCTATGACTTTGCTGTTTTGTCCGTCGGAGAAAACAAATTTAATCCCGCTCAAAATTCCGTCTCCAGGATTTCTTTTCACGCTTACGGAAACGCTTCCATCATCCTGCACTTTCACCGATTGCAAGTCCAAATCGACAAAAAATCCTTCAAGTGACACCTTCTCGGATTCTGTTTGAATTATGTTGCTTATTACAAGAGAAACAATCGCCACGGAAACAAAAGCCAGCAAAATCAGGAACAAGCCGACAACAACCTCCGAGACAGCTTTTTTGTTCATCAAAGAGAGAGGAAAAAGGAATTTATAAAATTAGTTGAAATATTTCATACGCAAAATTGATGGCTCCGTGTTAGAGTTCTTCACAATGCTTCGCTGGGAATAAGGATAATGTGAAAAAATTTATAAATTAATTAAATCGGTTTGGACGGCAAGGTAAAAAATGATTTGGGAGGTCTCCAAAAAGTTATAATTTTCATCCAAAATACTTCCTGTTCTTTCCTTCAGACTTGTTTTCCCAATTTTTCTCTACTACCTGAATGACTTCAAGAAAATCTTTTTTTATTTCCTGCCAGATTTCATGGATTTCTTTTATGAATTCCGCTTCTTTTTTCTCGGAAAATTCCATGTCGACGGAAATCATCCTGACTTCTGATTTCACGAGCTTCTTGTAAATTTCTGTGAGCTTGTTTTTTTCCTCGATGCCAATGGATTTTGTTATCGTGAAAATCGACATCGGCGCATTGACGGGATTTATCATTGTTTCGACAAAACGAAGATAGTTGAAAACTTTCTCCGAAATCTGCCTTCTTATCTCGCGAATCAAAATGTCCGTTTCCTCGCCCGCGGCTTTTTCAATTCCAAAATCCTCGTTGAGATTTTCAAAACTCGGGAGTTTGTGTTTTTCCTGAATTTTCTTGTAATCTTTTTTCAGTTTTTCAAGTTTTGATTCTTCGTCTTTTTTCGGCATGATTAGAAATAATGGAAGAGGTTTATAAGGTTAATCAAAAGCCTGTGCTGAGAATTGAACTCAGGACCTCAACATTTTCGGACTCTCTTAAAGGAGGTTGATGATCAAGGAACCTTGGTCCCTTACCTTACCAATGTTGCGCTCTTACCGACTGAGCTACACAGGCGCAAATATGGAACAGAAAAATGTTTTATAAATTTAAGGTAATTATTTCTTCATCAGTTTCAATACAAAAAGAACCGCGAGTATTATCAAAAATGCGAGGCCGACGAATCCGAAAATCACGCCGAGCATCCAGAAGAAATTTCTGAGAACTTCGTTTGAAGTCACGACATACAAAAACCACGAGATTAAAGCCAAAATCGCCGAGAGAATAAGATTGCTTACAACCAATCCGAATTTTCTTTTTGAAGCAATAACTTTTCTTCCGGAACTTCTCGAACCTCTCCTTGAACCCCTTTGCCTCTTTTTTACCATTTTATCTTTTTTATTGATTATATTGGAATATATGCTTTTCAGTTTTTAAATCTTTTCAACTATTTTTTATTGGTTTTTGTTTTATTCTTGCCTTCAACGTCCCACGGCTGCTTGCTTATGTATCCCGAGGCGTCAAGCGCATTTGAGAATGCATTCGAGAGCCAGGCAAAATACACTTTGCTGAAATTCATGACTCCGGAAACATTGCTTAAATCAGGATTTGTTTTTGCGTAAACATAACCCAAAGTCAGCATGAGCAAAAGGAAAATCACAAAAACCATCTTAACGACAATCGCCTGTTTTTTGCTTGAAATCGCCATCACTATGAAAACAACAAGGATGATGATTCCGATTAAAATCCATATCGAAGCCATTTTTTAGGGAGGACGGGAAACTATAAAAATGTTTTCGTTAAAATTCATAATCCTTGCCGAAACATAATTTTCTGAATTCGTGCAGTTTTTTCAATCCTTCTCCGCTCATTCCAAATCCTCTTGGATATTTTCCATCGAGCATCGTATTTGAATAAATTTCTTTTCCATCTGAACTTATGCTTTTTATCCCTCCCGCGGTTCCAATGAGGGGAATTATATAATCTGCGCCGTTTTCACCGACGGTTATCGACATTGGATAATTTATTTTTTTCAGCGTTCCCAAAAATTTCATGCTTTGAAAATTTATCAGCATTGCTATTTCGATTTCTTTTCCAACGGCTTTTTCCAAGTTTTCTTTAGACATTTTAAAATTGACACCGAAATTTTTTCGGTTAAGATGATTTATAAATTCTTGTAGTAACTTTTTAATACATTGGAAATCTCAGATTTTAAAGCCCCATAGTACAGCGGTCAAGTATGCAAGCCTCTGAGGTAAAAACCTCCAGCGGGTTTTTACGGAATCCAGCAACCAGACTCCTACGGAGAGAGCTTGCGACCCAGGTTCGAATCCTGGTGGGGCTATAAAAAATAAAAGAGAAAAAATGTTTAGAAAATATGGGTTTGTAGGAATAATTTTAATTGTTTTGATAGAAATGAATTTCTTTTTAAAAATTCAACCGTTTGCAAATTGGTATTTTCCCATCATCTGGCTCGGTTATATTCTCGTTGTTGACGCCATGGTTTATCAGCTAAGAAAAAATTCCATACTGTCAAATAATCCGTTGCAATTAATCGGGATGTTTATCCTTTCTGCATTCTTTTGGTATGCATTTGAATTATTGAATCTTGGAGTTAACAACTGGACTTATATTGGCACGGAAGGAATACTAAATAAAAATTTGTTTACTTTTCTTTCATTCTCAACCATTTTGCCAGCATTTTTTGAAACGGTTGAACTTTTGAGGTCAATTCATCTTTTTGACAAACAAAAATTGAAGAGGAAATATAAAATTACAAAAAGATTTCTCTACATAATGTTCTTTTTTGGAATCGCATCTTTTTTTCTTCCGTTGATTTTTCCAAAGTTTGCATTTCCGCTGATTTGGTTGAGTTTCTTTTTGATTCTTGACCCGATAAATTATTTGTACAAACAGCCAAGCATAATTGGGCATCTTAAAGACAGAAAACTTGCAATTCCTATGTCGCTTCTTGCTGCCGGTTTAATCCTCGGATTTTTTTGGGAATTTTGGAATTTCTGGGCAATACCGAAATGGATTTATAATATTCCCTACCTTGATTTTTTCAAGATATTTGAAATGCCGATTCTCGGCTATCTTGGGTATTTACCTTTTTCATTTGAACTTTATTCTATGTATTGGTTTGTAAGGGGACTTTTTATAAACAAAGAGCATTTACTTGCAGATTAGAGAAATGAAAACAAAAAATCAAATTCACGAGAAAATCAGGAAGCGTTCCCCAAAAGGAATCAAAAAAGCAAAAAAACTTTTTTCATTCAAATATCCTAAATTGATGATTTTGATTGCATCAATTGTTTTGTCTTATTTTATTTTTACAAACCAGGGAATTTATGGTTATGTTTCACATCTTCAAGTAGGAGGATATCTCGGAGTTTTTTTATCCGGAATCCTGCTTTCATTTGGATTTACCGCTGCATTCGGCGTGGGTTTTTTGATTGCGGCAAATCCTTCGAATATTTTTCTCGCTTCAATAATCGGAGGGATCGGGGGGATTGCCGCGGACTTGCTCATTTTCAAGTTCATAAAAATGTCGTTTCAAAAAGAGTTCGATGAAATAAAGAAAACAAAAGCGATGTTAGGCATAGAAAAAATGATACAAAACAACACGCCTGTTTTGTTCAAGCATTATCTTCTTTACATTTTCTCAGGAATTTTCATAGCTTCTCCTCTTCCAGATGAAATCGGAATTTCAATGTTCGCGGGATTAAGCAGCATTGACGCCAGGAAACTCGCGATATTGAGTTTCATTTTCCATTTCCTGGGAATTCTTGCAATACTTTATCTGGGAAGTTTTGTGTGATGATTTTAAATTTTAATCATCCTCCAATCAACCCCCAATTCGCAAATCCGCGTTCCCACCAACCGAAGAGAGCCGATATTAATCTATAATTATATCCTTTTATCAAATATAATCTTGATGTGGTTTTGCACATTAACTCTTTTCAGATTATTCTCGCGAAGTTTCTTACCAAAGAAATCTTAAATGTTAATGATAAACAACTTTAATGCTTTGTGCAACTATTAATTGAAATAAATTTTTTTCCTAATTTCCTAAATCCAAATTAAACATGTAATAATAAAATTTAAATATCCTGCTTTCATTGATAAAACATGGCTGAAAAAACAGAAAAAGAAATCGGCAGGGTTTCGGGTTATTATTCCCACGTCGGCGTCGCAGCCGTGAAGATTTCTTCCGGCTTGAAGGTCGGCGATAAATTGCATTTCAAGGGAAGCTCGAATGATTTCAAACTGACTGTGAAGGAAATGCAGATAGAGAGAAAGGGCGTGAAAACCGCGAAAAAAGGCGACCATATCGGAATAAAAGTTCCGGAGAAAGTCAGGCCGAATGTCCGAGTTTATCTTGTGAAATAATAAAATAAAATAACATAATCTTTTTATTGGTTCTTTTTATCTTTTTTTGATGGGTTGCGACATGTGCAATGCACTTCATCAAGAATACAGGATTGTCGCCATAGATGATTATTGTTTTTCCATTGTGAATGCTTTTCCATTGAAAGACGGGCACGTAATGATTCTGCCGAAAAGGCATCTTATAAGAATGTCCGAGTTTTCCGAGAGAGAAGCAAAAAGCATGCTTGACATGATTGACGGCGTTTCTCTTAAATTAAGAAACAAGTATAATCAGGGAATTATCAAGTTTGTGAACGGAGATGAATACAAAACACAGGAGCATTTTCACATTCATCTTTTGCCGAGCAAAGCAGGATTGAGAAGTTTGATTTCTTCATATGAAAACGTTCCGGAAAGAGAAAAAGCCACGATTGAAAGATTGGAAGCAACGAGAAATTATATCAATGGTTTGTAGAACTTAAAGTTGTATTCCGTAATCGCTTGCGTCCTTTATGTTTTTGTCGTGCTGATCCATTTTTCCCTCGGAAAGGCATTTGTAGCACGGATGAACTGTTCCGTCTTTTTCCTTTACTCTCAGGGTTCCCCTGCATTCAGGACAGACATTTTCCATTGAAAAAAGAGAACATTGGATTATTTAAGGATTGTTAGATTGGAATGATAACGACGAACGCCCTGTCCGGGATTCGAACCCGGGTCTTCACCGCTCCTTCTCGTTTCATTTTGAGAATGACTTTAATCATTTGAATCGGAAATCTGCGATTTCCTCAACATCTCACTTCGTGAGCTGAAAGGGTGATATCCTTGGCCTCTAGACTAACAGGGCTTAATCTTTATATCTCTAAATTAATTTAAAAAGCTGTTGATATCAAATAAATTTAAAAAATCCTTTTCTTTATCTATTTTATGAAAAGGGGGTTGAAATATCTGTTATTAGTTTTGTCATTGGTTCTTGCAATTAATCTCATCTCCGCTTCCCTCAATGTTGCTCTCTCGGACCAAGGAAGCAATGTCAAGACAAAATCAACAGGAGCTCTTGTTGCTTCCGGGGATTTGGAAGTCACGATTTATGACGACCCCGCGGCGGGAAATCTTATTTACAATGAAACCTTTACAAACGCGATTTCCAACGGAACATGGAATATCATGCTAGGAGAAGGAACTGTTTTGCCGTTGGAATTCGGAAAAACATATTGGAGAGACTACAAGATAAAGGGAGAAGATGTTGATTTTACATTGTACAATTTAACCGTGGTTGAAAGAAGAATTTTCTACTCTCCTCTCGGAGACATTTCAGGCGAGGATATTAATCAAAGCGCGAATTTAATTGTTCGTGGAATCAATGCAACATCTCTTGAAGTGAACGGAGGCTGGGAATCAAACGGCGTTTCGATTAGAAACGGAAACATCTTTGCGCAAACAGGATATTTCTACAACATAACAGGATTAAACGTTTCAATTCTCAACGTCAACGGCTCGATTTTGCCGAATGTTTTTGACGACACGTTTGACATTGGAAATTCAAGCTTGAGATGGAGGGATTTGTGGCTTTCAAGAAATCTCAACGTTTCGGGAACAGCGACGATTGGAATTATAAAAGCATATGATTGGAGCAATATCAGCCATAGTTTATTATATAATCACACATTATCAACATTCAACGCCTTCAACTCAACATGGGATAACAGATATTTAATTGCAGATGTTTCAACAGCATTAAGCAATAATATTACTTCCGTGAATATAACAAGAAATATCCAGAATCTAATCAACGACACAATGCTCCGACTTTCTTCGCTGAATGTAACGGGTGATTCTTACTTGGGAAGAATAATAATTTCCGCAGACAACATAAGTTCAAATAATTTCCTTTCAGCAAATTCCACTTCTACATTTTCAGGAAACATGACTTTCAGGAATTATTCAGATGAATTTATGAGGATAACAGGAGAGGGAAAAATAGGCATCGGGACGACGAGTCCGACTCATCTCTTAAATGTTTTCGGAAATTCCAATTTGAGCGGAAATGTTTATCTCGGGAATTCAAGTTTTCTCGTGAATCAAACAGGAATTGGAATAGTAACATTAAATAAAAATATCTCGTTCTTCAATTCATCGCTTTCAGAAGTCATGAGAATTCAGGATAATGGAAAAGTCGGCATCGGGACGGCGAGTCCATTGGGATTATTGCATGTAAAGTCTTCGGGAATCCCGAATGTCACGATAGAAGGAGCAACCTCTGACGCAGATGCGGCTTTAGGAAGCCAAAAACCCCAATTCAGAATCAGCGGAGGAAACACGAATAATTTTCTCGAATTCGGCATGGATAATTCAGGAGCCACGGCTATTGGATTTATTCAGTCTTGGAATATTGTAAGTCCCACCGCAGGATATCTCTCTCTTAATCCTGCAGGCGGTAACGTCGGCATCGGGACGACTTCTCCGGGACATAAATTAACGATAGTCGGAGGCAACATTAATATATCGGGAAACGCCGCATCAGGCATCACTTTTGAAGAATCAGACGGAACGGGTTATTGGAACATTGCTGTGGATGCCAACCGGTTTAGCATAAGGAGAAATAACGCTGGAGCGGGAGTTTATCCCATAAATATTTTCGATGACGAAAGCGTAAGTTTCAAGAATAGATTATTTGTCAATGCAAGTTCAGGCAATGTCGGCATTGGAAGAATAGACGCCGAGGCATTATTTAATATCTTGAACGCAACGGCGGATGCGGATGCCGCTCTTGGAAGCAAAAAAGGGCAGTTTGTGATAATGGGCGGAAACAACAACAACTGGATGGAATTCGGGGTTGATAACTCCGGAGCAAATATCGTCTCTTTCATTCAATCCTGGTATTCTGTAACTCCTTCGGTTCAATATCTTTCCTTGAATCCTTCCGGCGGCAACGTCGGCATCGGGACGACGAGTCCTGGAAGCAGGTTGGAAGTGGAAAATACGGCAAGTGCAGATGATGTTCTATTGTTAGAGGATTCTTCAGGACTTTGCGAAGCCCAGCCGACAACAACAGGCTTAACATGGAGCTGTTCCTCTGATGAAAGATTGAAGACAAATATCAAACCTTCAACAAAACCTCTTTTGGATTATGTAATGGGAATTCCTTTGTTTGATTATACCGTCATAAAAACAGGGGAAAATGTTACGGGACCGATTGCTCAAAGATTAAATGGAGAATATTCAAATCTTGTAAATATGGGGGATGATGGATATTATCAGGCAAGTGAATTTTCTTCATGGACTTTGGTCAAGGCAATCCAAGAACAGCAAATTCAAATAGAAAAATTGAAAACAGGAAATCAACTAATGAAAGAAGATTTGTGTTCTATGGGAATTCAGAGATGGTGCTGAAATAAAACAGTAATCGGGATGAGAAAGAATAAAAACCAAATTCTTTTAATAAGATATGAAAATAATCTATACTGATTACGCCGAAGATACAATTAAAGACAGAAAATTTAGTAAAGAAATTATTGAAGATGCTTTAAAAAATCCTGACGAAATTATAAAAGGCAAGAGAAATAGAAAAATTGCCCATAAGATTATCGAAAATAAATTACTTAGAGTTGTATTTGAAGAAGATGCAAAAACTTATATAGTTATAACTGCATATTATGCTGAGCCTAAAAGATATATGAAAAATGAAAATCAATTTTGATACAAAAAACGATATTATGCGTATAAAGTTCCAGGACGGAGAATATGAAACAAGCAAAGAAATAGACGAAGGCATAATGGTTGATATGGACAAAAACAATAAGATTATTGCGATAGAAATTATAGATGCTTCCGACAGGATTCCAAAAGGAAATTTAAAAGAGTTTTCTATGAATATTTCTGAATAAATTTAAAAAGTATGAATTTCTCACAAATGCGGGAATTTTGTGCAAAAAATAATTCTTACAGTTGGTGCTGAAAAGCCAAAAATATTTAAACTATTTTTAATTTGATTTGTTATGGAAACGATAAATGTAGGAAAAGATGACTTCAATAAAATTATGAATACAATGGAAATACTTCTTGATGATTTTGAGAAAGTTTTTTCACAAGATGAAATCATTATTCAAAGAATAGAAGAAATAAAAACAGGAAAAATAAAAGGAAAATCAGAAGAAGACTATCAAAAATATCTCCAAAAAAGAACAGCCAACTAATATGGAAATAAAATTCCATGACAATTTCTTTAGAGATTTGGATAAATTGTCCTCAAAAGACATTCAAATTTTTGAAAAAAAGAAAACCAAAATTATAAAAAATCCAAGAAGACAAAAGTACTTGGCTGGAGAAAGAGATTGCTATAGGGAGCCGATAACTAAAAATATAAGGGTTGTTTATTTTCTGCATCAGGACACCCTCTGGTTTCTAACAATAGGCCCTCATGATAAAGCCTATGATAAATTTAAGGAAAGATTGCATCAGATAAGAAAAAGATATGGCATTTAGTAAATTCCTAGATTAGTTTTGGACTGAGCATCTCAAATTCAAAATTGTTTTCTTTTACCATTGCTATTCTTTCTTCAGGAAATGCATCAAAATGATTTTTAACCCCTTCTATAAATTTTTCTTTTACTTCATCTATGCTTTTCCCTTCCGCAAAAACATTTATATCCGCATTTCCTATAACCCATGTCTTTTAGCAACCCTTTTCTTTAACTCGTCTGCGAGTTTTAATGCTAATTCATCTGTCATTTCAGAATTCTTTAATATTTCATCGAATCGTTTGAATTTCTCTGCTCTTACAAATTGTTTAACCACTTTATCCAAAGCCAATTCAAATTCTTCCTTGAATTCTTCAGGAATGTCAACCTTGATTTTTATTTCAGCCATATCAGTTCTTGGCTTAAAAACTATATAAATCTTTTCTTGTTAGGCAATCCCAGAACAGCAAATACAGATAGAAGAATTGAAAACAGAACTCTGCAAAAAAGACAATTATAGTTGGTGCTGAAAAAGAGGAATAATTTTATTAATGATTTTTATTTAATCCTTTTATGAAATATAAAATATATCATTCTCAGAGATTCAAAAAAGAACTGACAAAATTTGATAAAAAATTTCAAGATAGGGTTGATAAGATTGAAGACGAACTTGTTGAAAATCCATATTCCGGAAAACCCCTTGGAGTAAAATGGTTCAGGGAAAAAAGATATGAGAATTACAGAATTTATTATTTAATTTACGATGATTTGGAGTCGGTGTTTATGGCTGGAATCAGCGATAAAAAAGACCAACAAAAAGTGATTAATACAATAAAATTATTATTAGAGTTGTTCAGGAAAGAATTGGAAAGTTTAATAGATAAAAATAAATTCACTTAACTCTTTCAATTCTTCCTTCTTTAATGTCCTTAAAACTATCCATTAATTGTTCCAAAAGTTCAACATCTATGTTGGCCTGCGTTTTCAATTTTTCATATTCTCTTTTTGGTATTGTTACAGTTTCTTCCATAACTAATGCTCATTACAGAAGTTTATATATTTTATGATTTGATTTTATAAAAGATTTTGTCTTTAAGATTTTGGCCATCATGACAAAATTTATTCCAGAAAGCATTGAGAAAAACTTAAATATTCCAGAATATGTTAATAATTATGAGAAATATTGACAGTTATGTTAGAGCAAAGGATTATGCCAGAAAAATAGCAAAAGGCGTAAAAAATATTGGAAGGGATATGTACAATTCAGGAACAAGAGGATTGGCCGCATTTGCTCTTGGCGCCTCGCTTGCTTTCGGAGCAGGTTATATTGCAGGATGCTCTCCAAAAGAGGACTCGCATATTAAAACACAGGAACCGTATGTACCGTATGTACCTCCCAATGATAATTATGGAGAGCCAAAAACTTCAGAGCAGGGATATACATTAGGCAATTTTGGTCTGGTTGTCATAGGAGAAGGTTATGAAAAACCTCAAGGATTATCTTATAATAGAATAAATCCAACAAATACTAATGGAACATCTGGTTTATCTTTAACAGAACCAGAAGTAATTTCTTCTTTAGAAATGATGGCTTTTGCAGAGAGTCCTGTATTTGCAGAAGACGGTTCTGGAGGATATCTTGTCCATCCAAAAATATATCAAAATTCTCAAAGCGGGATACAGGAAATGTGTGATTTATCAGATAAATTTGATAAGTCCCATTTCATAACAGGACATGCGGCCCCGATTAGCATTAATGGACAGGAAGGAAGCAGGCCTCTGGGAGTTATTTTGACTACTGTGCAATTGAATGACGGATCTGTTTTATTTACAACAAATTTATATGGGGGAATAGACAGATTCTATAAAGACGATTTAGGAGTATGCCAAAGAGAATCGTTTATAATTAATAGTGAATTGATTGGAACAACAGGAACTTATCTTTCGGAAGATGGCGGAAAACTAGATATCGGACAAACCATAATAAGAGATGGGGCAGGCAATGGGATAAGGCCAAAAAGAGTAAAAACAATTGACCTGCTCACAAGAACATTGGAAAATAAAGTTGTAGAACTTCCAGATGGGTTTATCGATGAAAGTTTAATTATAAATCTAGTAACTAGTCAAAATCCCCTTGATGAGAGAATTATGCCTCTTGGCTCATTGGTTAAAACTATAGGTAATCCCCAATATAGTATTACAAATCAAGGATATGTTAAATATGCTCTTGACGTATTTAACGGAATTTATGGCATTACTCCGGAAAATAATCCTGTTTTAATTGTAAATTCAAACAATGTAAGGTTTCCAATCGCAAATGTGGCAGTGGATGATGGAAAACTATATGGTATAACAAGCCCCCTTTATCCTGAAAATGCTTCAACACTTGCTTTTTCTCCAGAACTTGTTGAAGTTAATCCATCAACAGGAGAAGTTTCCGTGCCTGTCTACACTTTTAATCCAGACAGTGTATCTGATTATATGACGGGGGGTGGCATAATTGTAACATTTAATGGTCAGAAATATTTATTCCCATTAGGATTTAACATTTCCTTGGTTAAAGCAGAAGACTCAACAAAAATGCAATTTTTCTTTACAAATACCAACACAGAAGATTTAACAATTTTAGAAGCAATAAAAGACTACGCCCCGACGATAACGGCAAGCGTTAATGCAGGAGGAACAGAAGTTACGGCAACTGTAAGCGACCCCGAAGACAATATTAATCAATGCGACATATCTGTAAATGGCGCTGCGGCAGAACTTTTTGCCTGTGTTAATGGCGTGGAGACAACCGTCCCTGTCACAAGCCAGGTTGGGGATAACAATGTTCAAATCAGGGCGGACAATCTTCTTTCAGACGGAACGATAGGAAATGAATCTGCATTGGATATTCCCTATACAGTCCAGTAAATTTCAAGAATCTTTTTTAGATTGCAAAAAAGACGGCACTCTTCACAAAAGACAATTCTTACGGTTGGTGCTGAAGTAGAAAAATTAATCCAACAATTTCATAAAAGAATTTCTTATAGAATTAATTTTTTCATTTCCAATTTCATTTATTAAAACCCCAATACCGAGAAAAAAATCTTCTGCTTTTAATATCACCTCGTTACATGATTCTTTTGTTGCCTTAATTGTTTGTTGTGTCTCTACATAATATTGTTTATCTATTCTTTCTTCCTTAGCCCAAGAAATTATTTTGACAAGTTTTTCGTCGTCAATTAGCATATCAAGTAATATTATGGAAGCGGAATGATTTTCTGATTTAATACCCGCCTTAAATAATAAAGCAAGCAGAGAATTATACATGCAGTAATATGCTTCAGTCGTGGAATTTTCATAAAGCCCGTTTTTAAATAAAATTTTTGCTGATTTAAGACAATTTTCTGATTTTGTCAAATAAGAAGACTTTATTTCTTCAGACGACTCAACTAATTCTATTACTTTCTTTTTCTTAAGATTCCTTAAAAAAATCAACTTTTTCATAAAAATTTTCCAACCCCCTAATTACTATGTGATTTTTTATAATTTCTTTTATTAATAGGGATTTTATATCAAATAATCCGGTTTTTATGCTTAAATTAGAATGTAAAATTTTTAATTTATTTTTAATTTTTCTATCATTAGTTTCTATATAAATATCAATATCGCTGCCTTCTTTTGCGATTCCTTTTGCATAACTCCCAAAAAGCAAAATCATGCCCCTTGAAGAATTTTTCTTAATGTTTTCAAATATTGCGGATAATTTTGGATATTTCTTTAACAACTTATTTAATTTGTAAATCTCTGCAGAATAAACATAATTCTTGGCTTTTAGATTATTTTTTATGAAGAATATTTTGTTTTTGCCTTCTAATTTATAATCTAAGATATTTTCTTTAATCATTAAATTTATCTTTCTTAATATAGTTGAGTGCGATTCATTGAGAATTCTTGCTATTTCTCTTAAATGATATCTATTTCTTAGTAAAACGAGTATTATCTCTAATTCCAAATTGTTTTTATTTTGAACCATATGTATCATTTTTAAACCAACTATTTAAATATTTCCCGTATTTTAGGAACTCTGCTCCAAAAACAATTCTCATAGTTTGTGCTGAAAATGAAAAACAAAAACATTTTTATTAGTTGTTTCTATTGATAAATCATGAAAAGAGGATTTATATTTTTATTTATTGCGGTTTCAATTTTCTTTGCAAGTTTCATCTCCGCGGACAACGCGTCTTCTTCCTCGTATTCAATCGAGAGTTATCATTTGGGTTCAACGGGAGGAAACGGGACAAGCGCTTCTTATTCCGAGGAAAGCACGACAACTTTCCAGCAGGGAAGTGCAAACATCTCAAGCGCGACTTACAGCGGAAGAAGCATCTGGTTTCCTATAATCACTTTTCCTGAAGAAGAAACACCGCAACCAACCCCTGCTCCGGGAGCCGCAGGTGGAAGCGGCGGCGGAGCCGTAAGCACGACAATCGTCAGAACACTTGAAGAATTAAGAGTCATTCCGGATTCTTTCGGTTTGCCTGCAACAGTAGGAATAAACAGCTCGGCAAAAATATCCCTTGAAAACCTTGGCTCTGAAACTTTGGATTTGGACATTACTCTCGTGAACCTGAATGAAATTGTTTTCTTTGATGAAACAAAAATTTCCCTCTTTCCGGGAGAAACCAAAATATTGAATTTCAAAATAATTCCCCCAGGTGAACCCGGGATTTTAACAGGAAAAATTGTTTTCAACTCCATTGGATTAAAAACAGAAGTGCCTTTTGCATTGGACGTCAATTCGGAATTCAGCTTGTTTGACGTTTCAATAGAACTTGCAAAAAAAACAATAAGCCAGGGACAAAATCTCGAAGGACAGATAACTTTGCTCCAAGCAGGATTGCAGGAAGAGCAGGATGTGACAATAGAATATGTGATAAAGGATTTCGAGGGAAATATTTATTCAACAGTTTCGGAAACCACGTCTGTTTTGAGGGAAAAAACATTTGAATATGAATTCAAGACTTCGGAATTGTTTCAGGGAGATTATATTGTCGGAATAGAAGTCATTTATTCTGGAGGAGTCGCGACAGCAAGCCATCAGTTCAAAATAATAAACAAGGAAGCGGGATTTTTATTCAGCTCGATTTTCCTGATAATTTTAGTCATAGCAATTTTCATCCTCATAATTTTGATAATAATTGCAAAGAATTATAAACAAAACAGGAATGTTTAGAAAATGAAAAAGGGGGAAGAATTTTTGTAATTTCCAAAATGAAAAAGAGATTGGTAATAATATCGGTTGCAGTAATATTTATTGTAGTATTATTTTCTGTCTTGTTTTTTTTTAATAACCTATCTTTCAGCAAGGAATTCACGACAGATAAAATCCTCATAAAATCCGTGATAAAAGAAAATGAAATTTTGAACAGGACACTTTTGATACAAAATCACAGGGAAAATGATTTCATGACTGAAATAACCGATTTGGAAAATCTGACTTTTTTAAGCGAGAAAAATTTTCATCTTGATTCCAATGAAGCAAAGGAAATAATGATAACATTCACCGGAGAAAATTCAAATCCTGGAGTTTACGCCGGTTCATTGATTATAAAATCCGGAAAAACAACAGAAACAATTCCGATAATCCTTGAAATTCAAAGCCTTAGTCAGTATTTTGCAATGAGCACGGACGTTGATTCAAAGTACAAAGACATAAAAAAAGGGGAAGATTTGGTTGTGGGAGTGAATTTCTTCAACCTGAAAAACACGGAAACAAAATCAGTCGATGTCGAATACAAAATCATAAATTCCAACGGAGAGGAGATATTTTCAGAGAAAGAAAACCTCGCTTTGGGCTCAAAAACAACGATAACAAAAACAATCCAGACCCCAAATAATGTTAAGACGGAGAATTATGTCTTCGCCGCGGTTTTGAATTATCAAAATTCAACAAGCACGACAAGCTACTTTTTCACGATTTCAAACAAAATATCTCTCGCTGATTTGTTGGACGAGAATTTTTTCCTTGTTGCAATACTTGTGGTTTTGTTTCTTATTGTCGGAATAATAATATACATATTGATGGAAAGGGACAAACTGCTTCTAAAGCTCAGGGAACAGCAAAAACACCAGTTGAAATTTTACACCGAAGGAATTGAAAAACAAAAACAGAATTTGCTGAAAAAGGCAAGAACGGAAAATGAAAAAGAAAAAATAAAGCGCGAGTATTCCGACGCGAGAAGCAGGGTTTTGAGGGAAATAAAAAATGAACAGAGAAACCAGAGAAAAGAACTTAGAAAACTGTCAAGCAAAAAACAGAACAGGGAAGTCGGCAGAAAAATCAGAAAATGGAGAAAAGAAACTTATGCAAAAGCGCTTGAAAAAGCGGAGATAAATCAGGAATTGAAGGCAAAACTTTTAACATTAAAGAGAGCCTATTCCGAGGGATACATAAGCAGGGAAGCGTACAAAAAAGGGGAATCAAGAATAAATCGTTTCACAAAAAAATGAATAAGTAATCTTTATAAATTTGAATTAATTTGATTTGTAATGGCTAAAAAAAAGAGGATGAAAGCCAAACGCTTCAAAAAACCAAGGGCTTCAAAAAAATTTTCCAAGAAAATTGCGAGGGACAAGAGCATGATTCGCGAGGCTCTTACCGATTTGAGCAGGGAAATTTCAAACATAAACAAGGAAAAAAGAAAAGTCAACGAGCAGATGCGCGGAAGCGACAAGACTCTTGAAACATACAGGGAATTTGAGAAACAGCTTCAGCAGAGAATAGCCAAACTTATGGAAAGGGAAAATTTGCTAAAGGAGAGAAGGAAAAAATTATCCTCCAGAGAGGAAAAACTTGTGGACAAATTGTCAAAAGTTGAAAAAGTAAAAACCGAATTGAGTGAAATCTAACGATAGTTTTAAAACCAGATTCTTGTGAATAAATTAATGAATCTAAGAACAAAAATAACACTGATAATTCTGACTTTAATTCTAGTTGGAACTTTAACAATTGTGCTTGGACAAGTCTACATCACAGGGAATGTAGTTGAAGATAATTTCCAATATTCCTTCACGAAAGCAATCTGCGATGAAAACAATTATTGCGAAGATTATGAAGTAGTCTGCAGCAACAATGAAATCTCAAAATTAACTCCAACAGGTTTTGGTGTTCAGTTTCCCGAGCAATGGAAAGATCCAAGAAACAAAGATGATGTTGAAATAAGATGTTAGAAATTAATTTAGGGAAGAATTGTGCTAAAGAAACCGCCGATGCTGAATTAGTTAGGATTTGTTTTGTCTTGGAGGTCTTAGTATGTTAATCGGCTTGACTGGAAGAATTGCATCAGGAAAAGGCGAAATCGTCGAGTATTTGAAAAAAAAAGGCTTTGAATACATTACAATTTCCAAAATCATAAGGGAGGAAGCCGCAAAAATAAAAATTCCAATAACAAGAGAAAGTTTGCAGGATTTGGGGGACCTGATAAGAAAGCATGAAGGGGGAAACGGATGGGTAAAGAGGATGATTGAAAGAATTGACCTGAAAAAAAATTTCATAATCGACGGGATAAGAAACCCCGGAGAAGTTGAGGAGTTAAAAAAATTAATCGGCTTTGTTCTCGTTTCAGTTGATGCTCCGCAAAAAATCAGGTTTGAAAGGATAATTTCAAGAAACAAGCCAAGCGACCCGAAAATCTGGGAAGAATTTGTGAAAGTTGACGGCAGGGATTTCTTGGATTTGGAAAATCCCCTCGGGCAGCAAGTCGGAAAATGCATGGCTCTTGCGAATTTTCATGTTGTCAATGATTCAACAAGAGAAGAATTTGAAAGAAAAATCGAGGAGATTTATGCGAAGATAATTCAAATTTCACATTAATCTTAAACAAATCCGATTGACGTTTTTGATTATTACTACTTGTTTCTTGGTGGCGAGCAACTTTGCAAGAATAATCTGAAAAGGGTTAATGTGCAAAATTCTTCACAGACAATTAATTAATGAACTCGGTTTTTACATTAACACTTGTTTTAATGGAGGAAGCAACTTTGCGAGTGAAATTTATTTGAAATTAGGTTAACATGAAAAAGTTCCTTATCATTAATTCATCAGTTTCTCAAAGTCGGATTCGCCATTAGCATGGATTTTTAGGGGCGGGCTGGGGTCAGGACAAATTATTTGAAAAAATATTAACGCGCAAACCACATCACAATTATATCGATAAAAATTAGAATGACGGGTTAACCTCGTTTCTTTGGGCGTGCGAGCAATTTCATGAGTAAAATTTTTATATCAATAACGAGCGGGGTTGCAGGTTAGGGGATTGAGGGCGGGATGAGCAGGAATCGAGAGTCGGGGGGCAAACATCATGGAAAGTTTGATAAACTGATTTTTTATTTCTAATTCATGCTAATCGGTTTGGTCGGAAAACCTTCTGTGGGAAAAAGCACTTTTTTCAAAGCCGCGACTCTTGCCGACGTGGAAATTGCATCATATCCTTTCACGACGATAAAACCGAATCACGGAATAGGTTACGTGAAAATAGACTGCATCGACAGGGAATTCAAAACGCAGTGCAATCCTAATCACGGTTTTTGCCTTAATGGAAAGAGGTTTGTTCCCGTTGAATTGATGGACGTCGCCGGTCTGGTTCCCGGGGCAAGCGAGGGAAAGGGCCTGGGAAACAAGTTTCTCGATGATTTGAGACAGGCGGATGTCTTCATACAAATCGTGGACTTATCGGGAAAGACGGATGAAAACGGAAAAGAAACAGAAAACTATGATGTGACAAAAGACATTGTTTTTTTGGAAGACGAATTGAACAAGTGGTTTTTCAATATCATGAACAAAATGTGGAAATCTTTCGCAAGAAAAACAGAGATGGAGGGTTTGGATTTTACAGAGGCTGTTGCAAAGCAATTCTCAGGCTTGAAAGTCAACGAGGAACAAGTCAAGAAAGTTCTCCTGAAATTGAACTTCGCGGAAAAACCAAGCGCATGGAATGAAAAACAACTGATGAAATTTATTTCTTCTTTGAGGGAGGAAAGCAAGCCGATGATAATTGCAGCCAATAAAATAGATGCTGAAAAAGGCGATGAAAATTATAAAAAAATAAAACAGAAATTTCCAGACTTGATGATAATCCCGTGTTCTGCCGACATGGAACTGGCTTTGAGGGAAGCTGCAAAAGCTAATTTGATTGACTATATTCCCGGCGAAAAAGATTTCACAATAAAAGGAAAGTTGAATTCAAGGCAAAAAGAAGCGCTTGAAAAAATCAAGAAAAAAATTCTCGAAAAATACGAATTCGGAACTGGAATCCAAGAGGTTTTGAACAAAGCCGTGTTTGAACTTTTGGGCTATGTTGCAATATTCCCTGCAAGCGCAACAAAACTCTCAGATTCAAAAGGAAATATTCTCCCCGATTGTTTTCTTCTTCCTCCGAATTCAACGGCTCTGGATTTTGCATATTTCCTTCATACTGATTTCGGAAAGAATTTCATCAAGGCAATTGACGCTAAAACAAAACGCGCGCTCGGAAAGGATTACAAACTCAAGAACAGGGATGCTTTGGAAATCGTGACACGATGATTTAACTCAAGGCAATTCTTATCGCTTCGTCGCAGGTTTCTTCCAGTGTTGAAAATATCCTTTTGTCTGGTGCATACCGGGATAAGTCATATCTCAGCGTGTCAATCTCTGAAAATTTCCCGTCTGTACCAATGCAAAACCTCGTTGATTTATCATGGAAATAATGCGCCATAATTAATCCCAATTCTTCTCTTGTCATTGCCCCGTAAGATTTGTCGCAATTGTGTTCTGTTTCTCCGGGAAGCCAAAACATTACACATCCTTTCTTTCTATTAATATCAAAATGATACAGTTCCCATTCACGCTGTCTTGAAAAATAATTGTTATCTCCATTAAAAGCATATTCTGAAATTTTTTCTCTAATATCTCTTCGTGGAGAAATAACAGTAAATTTTGAGTTATTTGACAAGATATATTCTGCCGCATCATCCTGCCAATTTGGCGCACCCCTAACGGGACCAGCCAAAAAAATCAAAGGCGCTGAAATAACTCCTGGAAAAATATTAGGTATTATCAAACCAGCCATTGAAACTTTAAAAAAAATTCGTTTAAAAACTTTATAGAAGCAAATTATATAAATTTGTTTTATCCATTATTGTCATGAAAGAAAGAGGAAAACATGTTTTGAGTTTGTCAAAGAGAATAATCTCTTCATTAAAACCATATTCAAAAAAAATCCAAGTTGCAGGAAGCCTAAGAAGAAAAGAAAAAAATCCAGGAGACATTGACATTGTCCTGATTCCAAAAAATAAAGAAAAAATAATAAAGATGATGTCAAAAAAAGGAAAGCACATTCTCGGCGAGGATAAAAAAGCATATTTCAGGATTGAAGGAATAAAAGTTGAATTGTATTTCACAAATCCCGAAGAGTGGGGCGCGGCATTGCTCGCGTATTCAAGCAGGCGTGGTTCCGGAATAGGATTGAGAATTGTCGCAAGATTGAAAGGGTTCAAATTAAATCAGCACGGATTGTTCAACAGAAAAACAGGAAGAAGAGTTGCAGGCAGAACAGAAGAGGAAATTT